>JADGEA010000166.1 GCA_016744615.1 Flavobacteriaceae bacterium | reverse complement strand
TAAATAACATTTTGCTTGCTTATTTCTGCTTAAAAAATATAAGGCACTTATGCCTATGTTTGAACCTACATCAACAACAACTTTAATATTAGTGTTCGCCAAATAATCCAAGCGGCAAAATATTTCATTAACTGTCAATAAATCATGATGGCTATAAAGAGTGGGAGCAACTAAGCCAATGGGTGTTTTTATTTTGCATTCATAGGGATACTTACCCCCCCCTATCACATATCTTTGAAAATTGCAATAAAAATTTTCATAATTGCGATACATGTTATACATTGCTACCCAATGTTGTTTTTGAAATGGTACTGCTATGATGGTTTTTAGTGAACGATCAATCATTCAGTATTCCCCTATATACATCTAAAATTTGCCTTGCCATATTTTGTACAGAAAACATTTCCGGTTGTATTTTAATAGATTTTTTAGATAATTTATTATGAAATTCTTTATCCTGCATAATTTTCTCTAAATAAGTCTTTGCCATTGATATTTCTCCTAAAGGATAACGAAATCCTGTTTCACCGTTAAACACCACATCAGAGTTACCCCGTACATCACTAGCCACCACTGGCAATCCCAAAGACATGGCTTCTAAAACACCTAAAGGCATACCTTCCCACCTTGAAGTACTTAGATATAAATCACTTGCGGCAAGATAATGTTTTGGCTGTTGAGTAAAACCCATAAATATAATATTCTTCACATTTTCTGATTTAGCTTGTTGTTCTAAAATACTTTTATCTTCACCATCTCCTATCCAAAGGAATATAAATTCTGGACATTGTTTCGCAATGTGATATGCTTCTTGCATATTTTTTGGGTAGTCAAAGCGACTTAACATGGCAATTACAACTTGTTGTTCAGGAATATCTAATTTTGATCTGATTTGATTACGCCAAGCTAACCGCTGTTCGGAGGCAACAATTTCCACACCATTGGGAATTACACTGTTAGGAATTTTGTTCCATAAACCTATTGCTTTTGCTTGCTGTTTTTCTGAATTGGAAACAAAACAAATATGTTTCACTGAATAAGCAGTGATGTTTTCATAAATTTTATAAATTATTTTTTTGATTGTTCCATATTGAAGCACATGAATACCATGTGCTGTATGTATGCAAGGCACTTTTGTTAAAAAACTGGCTAAACGACCATAAACGCCTGCACCCATTCCCTGTGTATGGATAAGATTAATTTTATGTTGTTGAATATACTTAATTAATTTGAATAAGGCAGAAAAAGTAAACTTTCTATGAGGCAACTCACAAATTTCTGCTTGAACAACAGAACCATAACGTTTCCAATAGGGTTCCTCTTTTGGACAAGCTACATAAAAAGATGTATTACTATTGTGATGTTTTAATAATTGATAGACGTGTTCTGGTCCACCGCCGTAATCAGCGCGTAGGGTTATTTGTATAATATTCATTGTGTTGCAAACTATTAATAATATTTAATTCCCGCGCTCTAATAACTACACCTGAAGCAATGCCAAATAATACGGATATGGGAAAAAAAAGCATAAAATTTGAAAAAAACAATGGTATTAAGGTTAATATCATGAAATATGAACAACCAATTTCATAATTGCGATATTTTTTTGATTTAATTAACACACGTATTGCTTTGATCATAACAAACCATAGAGCCAGTAAAAAAAACAACAAACCTATCAAACCATTTTTAATAAAAATATAGAGAAACATGTTATCACTAAAAGATTCTCCCATGTAAAATAAATTAATTCCAAATGGAGCACCAGTAAAAATATATTCCCAATTAACATAATAAAAATTAAAAACAGACTGCCATTTTATGAACCTTACATTAGTTTCCTCTAAATTTGGTAAAAACAATAAAATTAAAAAGAAACAAAATAACAAAAAGAAAAATACAGTGTTTAAAAAAACCTTTCTTATATGGCAACTGTTTGTAAAATACAAAATTATATAGATAGGAATTAGCATAACAATAGAAGCAATTGATGATCTAGAAGTGGTCAATAAAAGAGCAAAAAGAAACAATAGCAAATTAAAATAAAAATATAATGTTCCTATATTTTTCCTTAAACTTATTAATACAGGTATTGAAAATATTAAGTAATAGCCAAAAGCATTAGGGTTTGTAAATAAAGACATTGCTCTAAAATAACCTTCATGACCAATTGAAAAATATTGATCATTCCCAGCTATAGAAAAATCTATAAGAGGTAGTTTTGCATAAAATAGAATCACTCCTATTAAAGATAATACCATTGACAGACTTAAAAGTTTTATAAAGAAATATTCTCCAATACGCCCATTAAGAGCAAACAAAAAAGAAGAAATTACTACAATGACTGATAATAAGTAAATTGGTTCAATACCGCCATTAATAAAAGCAGTAATAACAATCCAAAAAAACCATAATACGAGAAAAATAGATGAATAAGTAAAATTTTTTTTAAAAAATTTTTGAATAATAGATGGAATAAATAAAAAAACCATCAACATTAAAAACAAATATGCAATAGATACCCCATTTTCACCTCCAATTTTATACACAAGAACAGTCGGTAACGTAAAAATAAATAAGGACAGGAAAATAAAAAATAGGCGTTCTGATAACTTGATATGACTATTCATACGTACTGTACAATTTTTCATATAACTTCCTAATTGCTTCCCATGAATATTTCATTTTAACTAATTCACGAGCGTTATATTGAATATTATTATCAATATTGTTGAGCATTATATGAACAATAGAGGTGGCAAACTTTTTTCCTGAATCTATATTTGCTAAAAAACAGTTATTTCCATGTTGTACTTCGATTCCTTCAAAACTAACTTCAGAGCCTACCACTATTTTTCCCATAGATAGGGCTTCTAGTATCTTATTTTTAATCCCACTACCAAATCGTAGTGGTGATACATATAATTGTGCTTTTTCAAGGTACACACGTAAATCATCTACAAAACCAGTAATAATAATATGTTTTCCATCATGAAATTTATATAATTTTTCAGAAACACCGCCACCAACCAAATAAATTTTTGCTTGTGGAATAATTTTTAAAATTTCAGGCATAATATCATTAACCAAAAAAAAGGCTGCATCTTTATTCGGTGCATAGTCCAAATTGCCAGTAAATACCATAGAAAAATTTTCTGGTTCTTTTTCTGAATGGTGAAAGTAATCTATATCAACCCCATTAGGAATAGCTTCTATAGTTGTGTTTGGTAGAGATAATGACCTACATTGTTTTACATCAATAGGTGATACAAAGACAATACACTTATATGCACTATAATTTTTTTTCTCAAATTTTATAGCTTTTAATAATTCATAATTATATATTGGTTTTTTTAGAAGATTAAACTCATATTTGTAACGACGTTCCCAAAAAAGGCTTATGGAGTCGATAGGAAACAATATACATTTTTTTATAGTTTCATTTGATAAATACTTTGATAACGGAGCTAAAGCTGGCGTTGCTAGATGAATTACATTATATTGTTTTGATTTTTCTTCAATGATCTTCGCAAGCAAAGGTAAATCAGCATAATATTTAGTCACTGAAAATGGTAACTCCGAGAATAACCATCTATAAATAAAACTGACAAATGATAGCTTTTTTTGTGTACAATTTATTGAAGTAATTTTTTGTCCTTTAGGAGGGGTTTCATTATGAAATTCATTCCCATTTATACACAGGACATCTGCCTTATAATAGCGATTTTCAGCTATTAGGTTAACAATAATCTTATTAACACCGTCTTTATTCTCGGGAAAAGGATAATTAGGTGTTACTACCAATATTTTTAATTTAGCCACTTAATAGTTCCTGATATATCTTAATATGTGCATCACATTGTTTTTCAATAGAAAATAATTCTGCTATTTTTGTACAATTTTTCTCACTATATTTATTGCAATTATTAATTAAGCAATTCATTGCCTCAGCCATCGCTAATGTATCCCCCACCGCATAAAAAAGACCAACCTCTTTTGTTACAATATCTATTGGACCGCCTATGTTAGGTGCTAATATTGGGCGACCTCGTGATAATCCTTCAATAGCAACCATGCTAAATGATTCATAACGAGAAGGTATTACTACAATATTAGCAGCATCAATATAATTAGATACATCATTCTGAAACCCTGCAAATTCAAACTGTAATCTATTGTTTTCATATATTTTAGCTAAATTAACCACAAGCTCTTTAAATTGAATATTTTCTGGGTTATTACCATTTACATCACCGACAAAAATAATTTTAAGCTCTAAGTTGGGATTTTTTTCTGTTAGAATGTTAGCTGCTTTAACTAAAATATCTTGCCCCTTAATTTTTTGAAATCTTCCTATTGATACAATCCTAATTTTATTATGTTTCCATTGATTTAGAGTAGCTTTAGAATTATTAAGTTTAACACCTAGAAAAATTTTAGTGAGTTTATTACTTGGAAATTCACAAATTTTCTCAACATCAGTAGAAACTGCAATAACTTTATCAACTAATAAGTTGATAACCCTAGCCCGTAAACCAAATGGCTTTTCCCAATATCCATGTGTTGTCCATATTATCTTTCTATCCACTCCTATCAAAAGTGGCAGTATATTTACTGAATATGCATGAACTATATCGAACTCTCCAAGCAGGTCTTTCAATCTTGAATTTATACCTATTAATGGGAAAAACTTTACCCACCTTTTAGAAGATGTAAAATCTATAGTTTTTATATATATTTTTTGTGCCTCTTCTTTAACTTTACCACTACAAAAAATAGCCACATCTTCTGTTTTATTTAGTTCTTGAGCAAGATTAAGAAGATTTGATTCTCCTCCTCCCATTTCAGTATATTCTGTAATAAATGCTATTTTCAATCTATCATCTCCAAAAACTGTTTTGTTTTTTTATACCAATCATTTTTATTGATCGCTACATCTTTCCAATTTTGCCCATCTCCAATTTCAATAATTAAATTCTTATATGGATAATCTATCTGTTCTAAAAATCCAGCTGTTTTATGATGATATATGATTGGTAAAATCGGTTTATTCAGAGCATAAGCTAAAATATTACCATGAAGCCTGAAACTAATAATTGCGTTAGACTTACTTAAGACCTTAATAGCTTCTTTATAATCACTTGGAAACTCAATTTGTATTTTTTTACCAAAAATATTTAAAAATTTGTTTGCCAAATTCTCTTCAATATTTTTTTGAAAAAAAACTAATTTTGGGGTAAATCCATTTTCAATGACTGCCTTAATTTGCGAACAAAATGCATCAAAAAGTAAATCCCATTTTTGATGGTGCGTTACATCAAAATATTTACTTTTGAAATATTCAGTAAAAATAAGACTAATTGATTTGTCACTTACTTGATTTTTGTCAAAATATTTTTCTACTTTCATTTTAGCAACAGGATCTATTTCAATTTTAACTGGCTTATTTATTTCTACATTTTCTACCAACTGCCGATACGATTCTTTATCTCTTACAGTAATTTTGTCTACATAATTATTTATATAATATCTTGTAGTTTTTTTCCCTTCATCACTCAAAAAAGGTCCTGCTCCTATTCCATAAAGCGAAGTATCTTTGCCAAATAATTTTGCTATTTTCATCTGTTTTAGCCAACTCTTGGGAACTTCTGGTTGCCAATCAGATAAAAATCCTCCCCCTCCCATTATAAACAAGTCACAATTCTTAATTGTTTTAATAGTCTTAAAAATATCTAAAGTGATAATTGAACGAATCCAACCTTTTTTAGTTGATGGCACTTGTCTTACAGCATTTATTTTTTGTGTATTTTTTGTGTATTTAGGGTTATACGACAAAGCTGTGATAACACAATTTGGAAACTCTTCTTCAAATATATCTATCATTGCCTGTAAAATTGCTTCATCTCCTATATTACCAGCTCCATACCATCCTGAAATAACTATCTTTTTACTCATATAAATTTCCATTCTACTTTATTTTCTTTTTTTAGTTTCATATAATGCCTCTCTTTTTTATCAAGCTCTTTATATTTTTTTATGTTTCGTTCTTTTATAACTCTAGCTGGATTTCCTCCAACTAAAGAGTATTTTGGTACATCTTTTGTCACTACGCTTCCCATAGCAACAATTGAACCTTCTCCAATTGTAACTCCTGGTAATATCAAAACATGAGCTCCAATCCAACAATGATCTTCTATGTAAACTGGTTGAACAAAAGAACAGCCATCATAAGGTATTGAGGTAGCATTTTTATATCTATGGTTCATAGTATGAATTTTTGTTCTAGGTCCAAACGAAATATTACTTCCGATAATAATACCTCCACTTGCACTCCAATAAGGACTTTCTCCTATATAAACATAATTGCCTATTTTGATCTTATTTGGCTCATGAAAAAGATATGTTTTACCAAGATTCATAACCAATCCATCTCCAACTTCACCAAATTTTTTTGCTATTCTTTTATCTCTTAAATATATAAAATATTTATTTATTTTTTTCATACATTCAATCATTTATATTCCTTGTTTAATATAACCAACAAATAAAAACCTGCAAAAATTCTTACAAATGTTGTACTTATTGCTGCTCCGTCTGCTTGCAAAATTGGGATTAAGAGTAAATTTCCAAAATAATTAAGAGGTAACTGCACCCAATTCATAGCTGTCAGTAAGTATGCTCTATTTATAGAATACATCACCAACGATATTGGATTTATAATCACTCCAAAAATAAAGGCGACGAGCAGTATTTGAAATACTGAAATACTTTGTATATATTCATCTCCAAATAAGGCTTTAATAACAAATAGTGAAGTTATTTCTAATACAATCAAAATACCAATAACATATTTGGCTTTTGAAAGTATTCTAAATATGTATTCTTTAACACTTCTTTCTTTTAAAAACTGATCCATTTTAGGTAGTAAAGTTGTTACTAATGATGCTGTAATAAGAGGAAAAATCATAGCCAGATTCATAGCAACACTATAGTATCCTACTTCTTCGGAAGTACTCATTTTTTGTAACATCATAATATCTAATCTCATGATAACAATTGTCGCTAAGGAAGATAAAAACACCCAAAAACCAAGTTTATATATCTCTATAAAGTAATAAAAATTTTTAATTTTTATTTGTGTAAGACACTTAATATTTGTTATCAATATCAAAAAAAGTAACAATGCTACAGCATAGCTATATGACAATATAAAATATTCCAAATGTTTTTCATTTTCAAAAAGTGCTGCAATCAATACCACACTTAAAAGCTTAAGAGTATGATGGACAATATTAAGCCATGCAAAAACTTTGAAATTTTGGATAGCTTGAAAATGACTTACTAGCACTCCAAAAAAAGCATGAAAAAATATAGACAAGGCAATAAGTTGTATTAATTCTGAATATATAGAAATTTCAAAAAAGTATAGAGAAATAAAATCAGATGTAAAAAACAGAACTGTTGTAATTAAAAAAGACAATATAACCTTACTGAGTACTACAATAACAAATATATCTTTTGCTTTAACTAAATTTTCACTTACATACTTTACATAGGATGTAGATACTCCAAAATCTGAAACTTGAACTGCAATAGTAAATATTGATAAAAGTAATGAGAATATTCCATACTGCTCAGGACCAAGGTCTCTTGAAATAAGAATAATAGTTAAAAATCCGATTCCTTGAGCTACAATATTTCCCGATAATACTTTTAATAAGTCTTGTAAAACAGTTGATTTATAATAACTTTTTACCATACAAATAAACTATTTTCCAAAATTATTTAGTTTGAAATTCAGGGAAAACAAAATGGACTTCAAGGTAGTCCTCCGTGAATAGAGATATATCATAATCATGATGGGCATAATTCTTTATTATAAATATGAGTGAAATTCCAAATAGCCACTACATGATTGCTGACTATTTTAGAAAAAGACAGGTTCTTTCTAACCATACATCCAACACCCTGTCTTAGTGTATTGTTGAAGTGTTCTATATGATAGGTCAGTCCTTTTTTATCTGTTACCTGATTGGCGTTTGCTTGGAAAAACATTGTAAGCATCCCAACCATCTGTGTAGATGGTTGACACATTGACGATAAACAGGTGACAAAGAATGCCATAACTTCTTGGTGGCATAGCTGTCAATTCCATTTTGAACCGGCGGTTTATAACACTTCCAGTGTCTCAATTCCTAACTTTAACAATATCAATCAAACGATGATCCTTATCACCGGGATTAATACGTTCTGGGCTATAACCAACAAAAAAGTCTTGATTAAACTTGAGTTGAGATTCACGCTCTAAAATAGGCAGACAGATTTCCTCAGTGGCACCGGGATATACTGTTGACTCATAAACCACATAATTATTTGGTGATAATAATTTACCAACAGTTGCGCTAGCTTTTTCAAGTAGCGTCAGATCAGGATTTTTATGTTTATCCAAAGGCGTTGGCACAGCAATAATATAAAAATTGCACTCCGCTAAATCCTTGAGATCATGGCTATAGTCGAGATATTGAGCCTGCTTCAAATCATCAGCAGAAACCTCACAGGTTTTATCTTCTCCAGCTTTTAGTTGCTGAATTCGTTGCTGGTTTAGGTCAAAACCGATGGTTGAATAATATTTGCTAAATTCTACTGCCAATGGCAAGCCTACGTAGCCTAAGCCTATTATGCCTATTTTTAAATTATTTAAAGTCATGTTTAATTAAAAAAACAAAGCTGCGCTTTGAACTCCAAAATATTCGTTCATTAGTTAAGGGCAACCACAAGGGATTGCCCCTACAATACATTTATTATGTTAATTGTTTGC
>JADGEA010000396.1 GCA_016744615.1 Flavobacteriaceae bacterium | reverse complement strand
AAAATAATTACTACATTTGTAAACCCATTTATATCAACACATAAGGGATGATTCAACAAATAACAAAAGGTATTAAAATATCAGTAAGCACTAATTTTGAAGGAAGACACTTTCAAAGGTCACAGCTATTCTATTTTTTTAGCTATTGTATTACCATCGAAAACCAAAGCAATGACACTGTTCAATTAACAAGCAGACACTGGAATATTTATGATGCATTAAATGAAGTGGAAGTGATTGAAGGAGAAGGTGTTATTGGTAAAAAACCTATTTTAAAACCCAATGAAACACATACATACACTTCTAATTGTTTGCTGCGATCTTCTTCAGGATCAATGAATGGATTTTTTAATATGATCAATTTTTCAACTTCTAAAAAATTTATTGTTCATATCCCTACTTTTCAATTAATGGTTCCAGCAACCTTTAATTAATATCATTTACTTTTTACAAATTTCTTTTAATTTGTATATTTATTGAAAGTTTGATTCTTCTGTTATTTTGATGGAACATTTTCAAATTTCGCTTTTTATTCTTTTTTACTCATTCATTTCTTATTGGCTTTTGAATTCGTGATATACTTCGCAGTTTGAAAAAGAAATAAAAAAATCTCTATAAGCAGGGAAGGTTTAAAACCTTTATAAAATATGTTCTATTGAATAGTTTTTATATTTTTCTTGCAACAATTGATGGAATTACAGTTTCATTTATTGCCTTTTTGATCTAAAAAACTTACTTTATCTCTTTATAACTCCAATCAATTTCACTCTCATTTTTTGAAACTTGCGTTATACTTACGGTTCCAACTTTGGGTCTTTTCATCATAATATCAATTTTTGGATCACCTACTCCTGCCTTATGGTGAAACTCTAATATGGAATTTTTACCCATCTCACTAGTTTCTCTCCAGTCTGTAAACCAGTTTGCCCTCATTTCTTTTATATGGTCTGAATACAACGTTGACGACGACCATATTTTAGGTTCTTTTGGCAATATTCTAAGGTGCTTTTGATCTCCATCCCAAACAAATTCAAACAAAAACAAATGAAAATCCCATTCAATTATTACCAAAGTAAATGGTTCTACATTTTTAAGATCAATCTCTTTACAAGCCAATGAAATATCATCTACCTTCAAAAGGTCTTTAACAATAATTCCTCTGCTTTTGGCATAAGATTTTTTTTGCTTATGATTTTGAAATCCACCATTCAATAAACAGATCAATCTTTTTTTATCACTGCTTCCAATCCAGGTTCCTCCGGCTTCTCCATCTTTGGGATAAAATAGTTCTATTCCATCTTCCTCATATTTTTTGGGAAACTCGGCTTTTTTCCTTAAAAAAGGCACATCTCTGCTAGATGTTAATACAAAATCATCATTATTCAGAGGTAGAAAAGTTACTGTGCACATGTTAATATTTTATTGTCTTTACAATATTAGTTAAATATGTCATAATTAATGTAAAACCTTACAATTTTAAAGAGCTATATTTCAAAAATTAGTATATTAGCCCACTCAAAAATAGTAGAATCAATTTAAATAAAAAACAAATGGCAAACGGATTTTTTAAAGTTCCAAAAGCGATCAATGAGCCGGTTAGAGATTATGCTCCTGGCAGCACTGAACGCGACAGTTTATTAGCTATGTACAAAAAAATGTACAATGAGAGTATTGATGTTCCTGCATATATTGGTAGCGAAGAAATTCGCACTGGTAATACCGGAACAATGAATCCTCCACATGACCATAAACACAGTTTGGGTGTGTATCATTTAGCAGAAAAAGAGCATATTGAAAAAGCAGTGAAAGTTGCTTTAGAAGCTCGTAAAAAATGGTCGGAAACACCATGGGAAGAACGTGCAGCAATATTCTTAAAAGCTGCAGATCTTTTAGCAGGACCTTATCGTGATAAACTGAATGCGGCTACCATGCTGGCACAGTCTAAAAATATTGGTCAGGCCGAAATTGATTCCGCATGTGAATTAATCGATTTTTTCAGATTCAATGTTGAATTTATGACAGAGATCTATCAAAATCAACCAAGTTCATCACCTGGAGTTTGGAATAGAATGGAATATCGCCCTTTAGAAGGGTTTGTATATGCCATCACTCCTTTTAATTTTACGGCTATTGCCGGAAATTTACCTGCTGCACC
>JADGEA010000165.1 GCA_016744615.1 Flavobacteriaceae bacterium | reverse complement strand
AATGTTTAAAGTTCCTATATTATACTTTTAAAAGTTTCGAAAGATACTAATAGCATCTTAATCCGCAAAATCTATACATAAAATAGATGGCTTTATTTCGCTATAGTTGCACCATTGTTAATAAAAAATAGGATTTTATCAAACCAGTAAAAATATCTGTAATTTTTAAAGAAAAAGTCACAAAAATCATTTGTTTGAATTTATGAATTCCAAATTTCCCATGACCTATCTGCCTGTAATTGAAGCATTTCTTTACCATTTTTTATGACACATCCCTTTTCTTTACCTTTTTGCAAAAAGGCAGTCAATGCCGGGTTATAAATAAGATCATACAAAATGTGATTACTGTTCAAAAAATCATATGGAATATCAGGTAAATTTTTAACATTAGGATAAGTTCCTAAAGGTGTGCAATTTACAATCAGAAGTGATTTCTCTATGATTTGCTTATCTAATTGTTCGTATGAAATGGAATTATTTTCACTGGGAACTCTGGAAACAAAATTAAAGCTAATTTTTAGTTTGTTTAAAACAAAAGCAACTGCTTTTGACGCACCACCAGTACCTAAGATCAAAGCGTGTTTTTCATTTCCTTGTAATAAGGGTTTTAGTGAGCTTTTAAATCCATAAGCATCTGTATTAAAACCCTTTAATCGATAATCATCAATAACCTTGATTGTGTTTACTGCACCAATTTTTTTTGCATCAGTATCCACCTCATCCAAATACTTAAAGATTTGTTCCTTATATGGAATGGTCACATTAAACCCTTTGAGTTGATCTATATTCTCATTTAAAATCAAAGGAAAATCATCTATCTGCTGCAGATCAAAATTTTTGTAGGAATAATCTTCCAGCTGAAGGTCTTTAAACTTCTCTGTAAAATACTTCTTCGAAAAGGAATAGGAAATATTCTTACCCAGTAACCCAAATTGTTTTTTCTCTAACATATCTATAAATTAAATCCATTGTAAAAATATGCTTATTAGAGTGATGGTCAAAAAATATTCTAACCTTTTCTTCTCAATAAAAATTGAAAAACATTTTCTTTATCTAATCTCAATACACTGGAATCAACAAATTCATATCCATTTTCACTCATAAAATTAAGAGCATCAATCATAGAATAAAATTTCATTTTTTTACCCTTTTTATCTTTAATTTTTGCTACATCTTTAAAGCTAAAGTATTTATTCTGCTGCCCAAAATCTATAGAAATAGAAACTTTATTACTCAATGATTTTGATACACCAACGATTTGAACAAATTCAACTTTAATATCCTCTAAAGGGATATCATTTACAGTTTGAGAAAACATGCTTGAAATTGTGACTACACTTAAAACAAATAATAAAAATCTTTTCTTCATAACGTTATATTAACTAATTAAACAAAACCCAGTTACAGATATTAACTATAACTGGGTTGATAACAAACGTTGATAATATACAATTATTATTTCTTCAAATAATTATCAATAGCATTTCTAACACTTTTATGTTTCAATAATAATTCTTTAGCCTTTACCTCATCAATACGCAATTCTTTTGCAATCATTAGCGTTCCCCTTTTTATCAGTTTCTTATTGGTGAGTTGCATATCAACCATTTTATTCCCTTTCACTCTGCCTAACTTCACCATTAATGATGTCGAGATCATATTAAGAACCAGTTTTTGAGCAGTACCGGCTTTCATTCTTGTGCTACCTGTAACAAATTCTGAACCAACAATAACTTCAATTGGATGTTTAGAAACTGCAGCTACTTTAGAATTAATATCGCAAGTGATACACCCAGTTACAACACCATTCTTATTAGCCTCTTTTAAACCTCCTATTACATAAGGTGTTCCACCAGAGGCAGCAATACCTACCAAAATATCATTTGAATTGATCTGAAACTCTTGCAAGTCTTTCCATGCCTGTTCCGTATCATCTTCAGCATTTTCTACCGCTTTCCTTAGTGCTCCATCTCCTCCTGCGATCAAACCTATAACCCAGCTATCCGGCACACCATATGTTGGAGGACATTCAGATGCATCAAGTACACCAAGTCGGCCACTCGTTCCTGCTCCGATATAAAATAATCGGCCTCCTGATAAGAATTGTTCGACAACTTTCTCTACCAAACCTTCTATTTGCGGCAAAGCTTTTTCAACAGCAAGTGGTACTTTTTTATCTTCATTATTGATATTGGTTAACAATTCAATAGTACTCATATTTTCCAGGTCATCATAATAAGATGATTGTTCAGTGATTGAATTTATAGACATTCTTTAATTTTTTTTCTTTACAATTAGTAATCCCAGTACAGTTAAAAGCGCATTAACAGCAATATTTAAAAAACCGAAATCAAAATCAAATGCATTCTTAAAATATATATTTAATAAATAGGTCAGGATAGGAGCCAAAACTGCAACAATTGGAATTAAATTATCCTTAACCTGTATTTTCGTAAACATGCCAAATAGGAATAGGCCTAAAAGCGGTCCGTAAGTGTATCCTGCAACATAAAAAATAGTTGATATTACATCACCCCTACTTCCTGAAAAAGCCATAATAATGATAAATATAATTACAGAAAAGCCAAACATTACATAATTTTTAAGCTTTAGTTTTTCTTTACTACTTTTTGATGTAATATCTAAAAAATCATAGGTAAATGATGTAGTCAATGCAGTCAAAGCCGAATCAATACTTGAAAATGAAGCTGCAATAATTCCTAATAAAAAACTTATTCCAGCAATTAATCCCAAATGATTGATAGCCAAATTTGGGAACAAAGTATCTGTATCTAGTAATTTTCCATTTTCACCAAATGGTAATGAAATATTGTTCTGTTCAGCATAAATATATAATAACACACCTAATCCTAAGAATAAAAATTGAGTAACTGCCAATATCAAACTAAACGTAAGTGTATTTTTTTGAGCATCTTTCATGTTTTTTATTGTCAATGATTTTTGCATCATATTTTGATCCAATCCCATCATGGCAACCGCAATTAAAAACCCTGAAATAAATTGTTTGAAAAAATTACTACCCGATTTATGCTCCCAATCAAATATTTTAAAATATTTATGATTTACAACTTCATTAATCGATTCTTCAAAACTCAAATTTAGCGAACTGGTTATCATTACAATTGTCACTACTGCAGCCAGTATCAGAAAAAAAGTTTGCATGGCATCTGTCCAGACAATTGTTTTTATTCCTGATTTGTTGGTATATAACCAAATCATGATGATGATGATGATTACTGTAGCATAAAATGGAATATTCAGCTTATCAAAAAAAGCAAATTGTAATATCTTAGCTGCCAATAACAACCTTAAAGCTGCCCCAAACGATTGAGACAAAAGAAAGTAAAAAGATCCAGTTTTATAGGTTTTTACACCAAATCGCTCATTTAAATAGCCATAAATAGAGACCAAATTCAATTTATAATAAAGTGGAATTAAAACATAGGTTATAAATAAATACCCAACGACATTTCCAAGAATAAATTGAAAAAAGTAAAAGTTATTATTACCCACCATTCCTGGAACGGAAACAAATGTAACACCAGAAAGAGCTGCTCCAACCATTCCGAAAGCGACCAAAAACCATGGGGATTCTCTATCTCCGGTAAAAAAAGATTCATCACTTCTATTTCTTGAGGCAAAATACGATATAGCCATTATCAAGCTAAAATAAATCGCAATAATCGAAAAAATAAGTATGGTGCTCAAACTATTCTTTTTAAAATGTGTTTAAAGATCAACTAGCAATAAATCAAATTATCTGTAAAAAAAACAAAGTATAGAAAGGAGTAGTTTCTCATGCTACTCCCTTAAACTATACTTATTCAAATAAAAATAATTGAAACAAACTATATTATATTTAAACTCTAAATTTATCGTCTTAAAATTCCTTCCTGCTTGCCTACTTCAAATTACACAACAGTCAATAATACTGCTAATATAAAGATTAATATTCAATAAAAATGCATAATAATGCATTCTATTTAAAAAATAAATCATTATTATTAACTTCACAAGTTAAAATACATGTAAAAATAACCGTAACTAACTCAACAACAATTGACTAATAGAACGTTCTTAAAAGCGCACATTAATGCATTGTTTTACAAAACCTCAACCCCCTTATTTACAAATGGAGTAAGAATTGGATCTCCTGGTTCTAATTCTGTTATAATTTTATGAATATCATTCAAATCACAAATTGGATATCTTTGTGTTGTATTCAATTTATCAGAGGTTACCAATGATATAACATTCTGTGATGATGCAATCATTACCCTTTTTACAAAAGAGACTTCATAACCAACTTCTGTCACACCTTCTTCTAAATCAATTCCACTAGTCCCTAAGAAACAGATATCTGCCTTGATCTTTGAAAGGATCTTAATTACATTTACTCCTACGGTAACCAATGCTTTTTTATGAAGTTTTCCACCTATTAAAATAATTTCAACATTAGGATGTTCAACCAAACGCATAGCAATAGGTAAACTATATGTATAAATAGTTAGTTTTAAATTTTGTGGTATTAGTCTTGATAATTCAAGATTGGTAGTACCACCACTCATAATTACTACTTGACCATCTTTCAAGAAAGAAATAGCTTTTCTAGCTACTTTAATCTTATTTTCTCTGTTAAAAATAGAACTTTCATTAAATTGATGGATATTTTGATGTGTCGACAAAGCGCCTCCATGAACCTTAAGAATCAAGCCATTATGCGAAAGCTGATTCAAATCTCTTCTAATAGTATCTTCTGAAACATTGAGTTCAATGGCCAATTCATTTGATTTGACCTTGTTCTTTTCTCTTACTTTATCCAGTATGTAATTTTGTCGTTCTTCCTTGAGCATAATTAAAATTTAATAAACTGCAAAAAACTGCAATATATATTTCTCTTTTACCAGGATTTAATCTTATGGCCTTTGAATGCAAAGAACAAAATAACAATATAACTTGGTATTAAAATCCAATATCCCTGATTGTGTGATGTTGAGACAGCTATCGCTTCTTCCATTCCTGTAGCAATATAACCTTCATGTAATCTATCAACTAATTTACCATATAATGGAGTTATAATTGCTCCACCGGAAATAGCCATGATCAATAAAGCTGATGCGGTTTTTGTAAATTTCCCCAAACCATCTAAAGCCAATGGCCAAACCGCTGGCCATACCAAAGCATTTGCAACACCTAAAGATGCTACTAATATTACCGATGTAAGATCAGAAGTAAAATCAGCAGTTGTAACAATTAGCAAACTAATTATAATTCCAAATATGGCACTTAGTTTTAACGCTGTTGTCTGGCTTAAATATTTCGGAATTAAAAAAACACCCAAAGCATAAGTCCCTACCATAGCTGATAAAGTATATGCGGTAAAACCTTTTGCCTGCTCAACTGGAATTCCCAATGATAATCCGTATGCAATAATGGTATCACCAGCAATTACCTCAACACCTACATAAAAGAACAAGGCAATTACACCAAATATTAAATACGGGAACTGAAATATATTCGTTTTAGAGCTAGCCACTTTCTCATCTTGATCATCTTCATCTTTAGCTTCCACATGTGGAAGTGGCGCTTTATTTATCATGATACCTAATAAAAATAAAACAATTGCCATTACCAAATATGGCATAAATACACTGCCAGCCATGGTATCAAGCAAATGGTCTTTTTCTGTACCAGTTACTGTTTTTAACTGTTCATTCACCTCATCAATACCCGTCAATAATAATGCTCCAAAAATTACAGAGCCTAACATTCCAGCAACTTTGTTAGCAATTCCCATCATGGCAATTCGTTTAGCACCACTTTCCATAGGCCCTAAAATGGTAATATAAGGATTGGAGGCTGTTTGCAAAAGGGTCATTCCTGTTCCCTGAATAAATATTGCTACCAAAAACAACCAGTACATTCTTGCATTTGCAGCCGGAATAAACACCAAAGCACCAACTGCCATAATGATCAATCCTAAAGACATACCCTTTCTATATCCAATTTTAGTTAAAATTGCCGATGCAGGTATGGCCATCACAACAAAAGAAATATAAGATGCAGATGCCACAAAAAGAGATTGTGAAGTAGTTAATTCATTTATAGTTTTCATAAAAGGTATTAGCGCCCCGTTAATCCAGGTAACAAACCCAAATATAAAAAATAGCGCTCCAATTATGAGCAGTGGTACAAGAGTAGATGATTTTTTCATTTGTTATCTTTAAAAATTAATATTCAAATATGCGTTTTTTTTCGTGTTTTCACAATAATTCTTCTTCTTTATTGCTCTTTTGTGACAATGATCTGTAAAAATCATTCCGATTTACTCGCAAAATCAAAAATAACACTTTATAAATTACATTGGTAAGTTTTTAGATGTAATACCGTTCACAGCGTATAAATAACAATTTTTACCAAACCAAACTCTATAAAAAAGAATTATTTGCTTTTTTTAGTTTCTTTTGATTGCCTTTTAAAAATTCTTCTTTCCTGTTTGATACTATCTCGTTGCTCTTTTGTAAGTAGTTTTTCCTCTTCTGTTTTCCTTAACCCAACTTTCTCAAAAAACTCGCGCGTATTGTCAAAATTAAACTGGTATGAAATACCCATACCTTGTGTATAACCTTCTCCTTCGGTTACATTAAATTCAATATCATTTTGTTTATTATAAACTTTTGCCTGAAATGTTTCTGCCTCATTCAAAGGAACAATTATTTCAACTTCTCCAATAACATTTGAACTGGTATTTGATCCAATTGGAACACCTACTTTACCATTAACAATGACCTTATCAGCAATTCTTCCGGAAACCTCTACCCCCAATTGATCATCAGTAGTTACATCTTTTACACTATTAGCCGTACCAATATCGTATGTTACCCCTACCTGAAAATTATCATTATCACTTCCGAGCATATTTGACATTAATTGTGAAGCTTTTTGGGCAATAGCACCAGCAAGGGCAGCATTACTGTTAAAATTCGTTTTTTCTTTATCCATATCACTAAAAGTACCTGTTACCAATAGAGAAATAAACTGATTCAATTTATCATCTTCATCTTTCAATTTAAACTCCAGTTCAGAGGCAACCAGCGAACTTGCTTTTGGTATGATTACATCAAAACCAAAACTAGGACTAGACAAGGATCCTGTTATAGTAGTTTTTAGATTAACACCAATTTTTCTTGAGCTGGATATTTCATCTAATAAAACTGTTGGATTAGCTCTTGTGTGGTATAATGCTTCTATATTAAGTATTGCTTCTGTTGGATTACCATCCCAATTTATTGTACCTCCTTTAATAACTTCAAAATCCTTATTCACAATATTTTTAAACTGATATTCTCCATTATCCACTTTCAAATTACCATACATCTCAAACTTACCATTGGTATCAATATTTAATTTTAGTTTACCATCACAACTACCCCTTAAAAGTGAACCTGTAATCTTATCAATTACAATTTCGGCAACAGCATCTTTGGTAACTTTAAGATCAAAATTTATGGTCAGACCTTTTAATTGATCAAATACAATTTCTTTTATTTGATTTTCATTCTTTTTAATTTCTTCAATATTTACAAAATGAATCAATCTAGATTCATTTACTTGACTTACATCACTTAACGGAATAATAAACTCAGTTCCCTTATTTGTTGTTCCCATTACATTGATAACCAATTCGTCTGTAAAACCTTTTATAGTTGTTTTACCTTCCAGCAATCCAACTCCATAAAACAGAGCATCTTCATGCTCCTCAGTATTTAAAACAAGTAAATTTTTAGTACTTAATTCAAGATCCATTTCCCATCTTTTAAACTCATTATGCGAGATGGTTCCTTTCATTATACCTTTTGTTTGCTTTACAACATCCTGAATATTTATAGGCTCAAATTCAAATGTATGATCATATAGTTTTATTTTGGTATCTCCTAAAAAATCATAATCAACATTTAAATAAGGTATGGCAATTCCTGCCTCCACCAGGTTTAACTCCCCTTCAATATTAGGATTTTTAAGTTCTCCTGTAATCAAAGCTTTTCCGGTTGCATAACCTCTTATATTTTTAAGTACATCTTTACCTAAGGGACTAAAAGCATTCATCCTAAATTTATCAAACTCAGCAAAAGCTAATACTGTTGGATTATCAGATTCAAAATTAATATCTCCTTTGGCAATGAAATTAAGCAGATCACTATTGATCAGTTCTACATCAAAATTATAGACTTTATTAGTTGAATTACTTTCTGCCTTTAAACTAAGATCTCCATAATAATCTTTATTGATACTAAAATAATTTATGGTTAAATCTGCATATGGAAGCGTTTTACCTTCTATCGTTTTTAAATTTAATGAGCCATTAATTTTACCATCAATTCTTACACTGTCAATATTTGGAGTGATATCGTATAGGTTAACATTTTCAAATTTCAGATCTATATTTTTATTCTTATTATTTCCGATTGCACCTGCCAGATCAATATGTTGATTTCCAGATGCCATATTAACCTTATCAATAGCAAATGTTTTAAAATTATCATCAAAAACAACCTTATTCTGCTTGTTATTATCAGGATTTATATACCAGTAGTTATTCTTAAAAAATATTTTTGATTTTTTTACCCCAAAAACTACTTGTTTTTTTTCATTTATTGTTTGATAAAAACTGAAATCAAATGATTCTGTTTTATCTTTTCCACCTATAAAACTGGTACGTATAAATAAGGTATCATTCAAAACAATATTAACCAGATTGACATCTGATAATTTGTAGAGTTTTGAACTTATATCACTAACATTTAAAAGAGTATTGAATAAAGGGTTTTTATTGTTAATTTGTAAATTAACATCATCAATTACAA
>JADGEA010000164.1:2726-8959 GCA_016744615.1 Flavobacteriaceae bacterium | reverse complement strand
CCTGTTAAATCAGAAAAAGAAAAAGAATTCTATGATACTGAAATACACAAAATTTATGACGCAATAGGTTGGGATCCAGAAAAATTGGTTTATAAAGAAAATTATGAGCAAAAGCCTATTAAATGGGTGAGAGTTCATAATCTACCTGATTTTGTTTATTATAATCACTCGCAGCATGTTACTGTTGCAGGATTAGAGTGTCAAAAGTGTCATGGTCCGGTTGAGGAAATGGAAGAGGTATATCAATACTCTCCTTTAACAATGAACTGGTGTTTGGAATGTCATAAAGAGACAAATGTTGATTTGAAAGGCAATGAGTATTATGCAAAAATTCATGATGAATTGGCCAAGAAATTCGGTGTAGAACAAGTAACTATCGCTCAATTAGGTGGTAAAGAATGTGGTAAGTGTCACTACTAAATTAAGTGATTAAAAATTAAAATTAAGAAGATTTAAGCAAGTAAATCTTTAAATCATTAAATAAAAAATTATAAATGGCATCTAACAAGAAATACTGGAAAAGTGTTGAAGAACTAAACGAAAATAGTTCGATTGTTGAAAAGCTAAATAAAAATGAGTTTGTGGAAGATCTTCCAACAGATAAATTTTTAGGTGATAAAGAAACTTTAGAAACCAGTGAAACTTCACGAAGAGACTTTTTAAAATATGTTGGATTTTCAACGGCAGTTGCTTCTTTAGCAGCATGTGAAGGTCCTGTGATAAACTCTATTCCTTATGTTATAAAACCGGATGATATTATTCCGGGAGTAGCTGATTATTATGCTACTACAATGGCTGATGGTTTTGATTTTGCTAATATTTTAGTAAAAGTTAGGGAAGGTCGTCCTATCAAAATTGAACCTAATAAAGATTCTGAGAATGGTTCTACAAATGCAAGGGTACAGGCTTCTGTTTTGTCATTGTATGATGATAATCGTTTAAAAAATTCATTGGCAAACGGGAAAGCTGCAGATAATAAAACAGTAGATGCTGAAGTCTTAGCTAAGCTGAATGATCTAAAAACAAAAGGAGAAAAAATAGTTGTCCTTACCGGAACTTGTGCAAGTCCGTCAACAAAAAGTCTGATCAATAAATTTGCGGAGACTTATGGTAATGTTGATCATATATTATATGATGCTGTGCCAGAAGATGCTGCTTTGAATGCTTTTGAAAAGATGTATGGAAGAAGAACCTTACCAGATTATAATTTTGGTCATGCGGATGTAATTGTTTCTGTAGGTGCTGACTTTTTAGGAGACTGGCAAGGGGGTAATTTCGAAGTAGGATATGCTAAGGGAAGAGTTCCTAAGAATGGTAAAATGTCAAGACATATTCAGTTTGAATCGAATATGACACTTACCGGTGGAAATGCTGATAAAAGGGTTGTTGTAAAACCTTCAGAACAAGTTCTGATAATGATTAAATTGTATCAGGCAATTGTAAAAGGTATCGCAACTCGAGAAGCATCACCAATGAATGATGCAGTACAAAAAGCTGTTTCTCAGCTTAAAAAAGCAGGCAGAAATGCAGTTGTTGTTACAGGAATTCAAGATGAGAATGCGCAATTATTAGCATTGGCAATTAACAACCATATTCAAAGTAAAGTTGTTGATGTTGTTAAAACTAGAAATTTCCGTCATGGAAATACAGAAAAAGTAAATCAATTGTTTAGTAATATGAAGGCAGGCAAAGTTGGTGCTTTAATTACTTTTGATATAAATCCGGCTTATACCTTACCAAAAGGTGCTGAATTTGCTGAAGCAATGAAAAAAGTTGGTTTGACAGTTGCTTTTGCTTTGTCAGCTAATGAAACTACAAATGCTTCACAATATGTTGTTGCAATACCTCATTATTTAGAATCATGGGGTGATGTGATGATCAAAATGGGACAATATAGTTTGGTGCAACCAACCATCAATCAATTATTTGATACTCATCAGTTTCAGGATAGTTTAATGAAATGGACAAATACTCCTGGATCTTATTACGATTATTTAAAAGGAAGATGGACAGAGTCTGTTTTAGGAGGTAAATCATGGAACAGAACATTACATGATGGTACAATTACAGTAACACTACCGGAAGAAGAAATAAAGGTAAATGAAGTAGATATCAATGCAGCGGGTTCTGCATTGGCAAAAATAAAAGGCAGTGATCTTGAATTAACTGTTTATACTAAAGTTGGTTTAGGAGATGGTCAGCAGGCTAATAATCCATGGTTGCAAGAATTACCTGATCCGATTACAAGAACCTCCTGGGATAACTACTTATTAGTATCTCGAATTGATGCAGAAAAGTTCAATCTAAAAAACTGGACTGTTGCCAATGGAGCATTAGATGGTGATATGGTAAATGTAGTTGCAAATGGTGTGACAGTTAGTAATGTACCGGTTTATATTCAACCTGGTCAGGCACCTGGTTCTGTTGCATTAGCTCTGGGTTATGGAAGAAAAGGTTTAGTAAAAGATATGAATGTTGGTGTAAATGCCTATCCTTTAGCTGGAGGTGTTTATCAAAGTGCCATTATTGAAAAAGTGACTGGCGTGCATAATTTTGCTTGTGTACAGCTGCAACATACCATAATGGGCAGAGAAGGAGAGATCACTAAGGAAACTACCTTGGCTGATTATATCTCTAAACCAAGAGAAGAATGGAATCAGGAACCTTTATTTTCATTGGATCACCAGGAAGTTACTCAGGATAAAGTTAATTTATGGACTAAATTTGATGATTCTTTAGGAACAAAATTTAATTTATCCATTGACCTTGCTTCTTGTACAGGTTGTGCCGCATGTGTAATAGCATGTCATGCAGAGAATAATGTACCGGTTGTAGGTAAAGAAGAGATTAGAAAGAGTAGAGATATGCACTGGTTACGTATTGACAGATATTACTCAAGTGACATGACCGTTGAAAGAGGAAAAGAAGAAGGCATATTTGGAACAGGTGATTTTTTCAATGCCCAAACGCATCCTTCTGATGCTCCTGAAGTTTCCTTCCAGCCTGTAATGTGTCAGCATTGTAATAATGCACCTTGTGAAACAGTTTGCCCAGTTGCGGCAACTTCTCATGGTCGTCAGGGTCAAAATCAAATGGCTTATAACCGTTGTATTGGTACTCGTTACTGTGCAAATAACTGTCCGTACCGCGTTCGTAGATTTAACTGGTTTAAATATGCAGATAATAGTGAGTTTGACTTTAATATGAACAATGATCTTGGTAAGATGGTATTGAATCCTGATGTGGTTGTACGTTCACGTGGTGTAATGGAAAAATGCTCTATGTGTATTCAAATGACACAGGCCACTATTTTAGAGGCCAAAAAAGAAGGCAGACCTGTTGCAGATGGAGAATTCCAGACTGCATGTTCAAATGCTTGTTCAAGTGGAGCTATGGTATTTGGTGATATTAATGATGAATCAACTAAAGTATCACATAAGAAAAAAGAAGATAGAACATTTAGATTACTTGATTTTGTTGGAACAAAACCAAATGTTTTCTATCAATTAAAAGTTAAAAATACCAGCGAAGCATAATTATTATATTTCGTTGATCTAATAAAAACAGAAGAATAAATTAATATTATAAAATACTATGTCTCATTACGAAGCACCTATTAGAGAACCATTAATCTTAGGAGATAAAAGTTATCATGACATTTCAAATGATATAGCTGCACCAATTGAAGGAAAGGCCAACAAATGGTGGTGGGCAGTTTTTAGTATTGCCTTAATTTTCTTTTTATGGGGAATTGGAGCAATTACTTATACTATCGGTACCGGTATTGGAGTTTGGGGACTGAATAATAAAATTAACTGGGCCTGGGATATTACCAACTTTGTTTGGTGGATTGGTATTGGTCATGCCGGAACATTGATCTCGGCAGTTTTATTGTTATTTCGTCAAAAATGGAGAATGGGTATCAACCGTTCCGCAGAAGCGATGACCATATTTGCAGTATTTCAGGCTGGATTATTCCCAATTATTCACATGGGTAGAGTATGGAATGGTTATTGGACCATGCCTATACCGAATCAATTTGGTTCTTTATGGACTAACTTTAATTCACCATTATTATGGGATGTATTTGCAATTTCAACATATTTATCCGTATCTGTAGTATTCTGGTGGACAGGTTTATTACCTGATTTTGCAATGATAAGAGACAGGGCGACAAAACCATTTCAAAAGAAAATTTACAGTTTACTTAGTTTTGGTTGGACAGGTAGAGCAAAAGACTGGCAAAGATTTGAAGAAGTATCTTTGGTTTTAGCAGGTTTGGCTACACCACTTGTGTTATCAGTACACACTATTGTATCCTTTGACTTTGCTACTTCGGTAATACCTGGATGGCACAGTACAGTTTATCCTCCTTATTTTGTTGCAGGGGCAGTATTCTCAGGATTTGCGATGGTACAAACCCTATTGATCATTATGCGTAAGGTTTCTAACTTAGAAGCATATATCACTCGTCTTCATATTGAAAATATGAATAAGGTTATATTGGTAACCGGAGGTATTGTTATGGTGGCTTATTTGTCTGAATTTTTTGTAGGATGGTATTCAGGTAGTTCTTATGAGGATTTTACATATTTGTCAATTGGAGCTGCAACTGGTCCATATGCATGGGCATTTTGGGCATTGATACTTTGTAATGGAGTATTTCCACAATTATTATGGATTAAAAAATTACGAACAAACTTTACCTTTTCCTTTATTATGGCATTAATCATCAATACTGGTATGTGGTTTGAGCGTTTTGATATTATTGTTATTAACTTAAGTAGAGGTCATTTGCCTTCAACTTGGACACAATTTTCTCCAACTTTTGTTGATATAGGTATTTTTGTAGGTACTATAGGTTTCTTCTTTGTTTTATTCTTGCTGTATGCACGTACCTTCCCGGTTGTTGCACAGGCAGAAGTGAAATCAATTTTAAAATCATCTGGAGATGGTTATAAAAGAGCAAGAGACAACAAATAAATACAATTTTAAAATTGAATAAATAAAACAAGATGAGTAATAAAGTTATACACGCAATTTTTGACGATGACGATGTGCTTTTGTTAGCAGTTAAAAAAGTTCGCGAAGCCAAGTATCAAATTGAAGAAGTATTTACTCCTTTTCCGGTTCATGGTTTAGATAAAGCTATGGGTTTAAAAAATACTCGAATCGCCATAACTGCATTTATTTACGGTTTAACTGGTTTGGCTTTTGCTGTTTGGATGATGAATTATATGATGATTGAAGATTGGCCACAAAATATTGGTGGTAAACCAAACTTTAGTTATGCAGAGAATATGCCAGCATTTGTTCCAATTATGTTTGAATTAACGGTTTTCTTTGCAGCACACTTAATGGTTATTACTTTTTATTTACGAAGTAAAATAGGCCCTTTTGTAAAAGCTAGTAATCCTGATCCTCGTACTACCGATGATAAATTTTTAATGGAAGTTGTTGTAGAAGGTGATGAAAAGGAAATTACCGATCTACTTAGTAAAAGTGGAGCGATTGAAACAAAAATTGTAGAAAAACAATAAGAGATCTTTTAAGATCATCAAAAATATTATTTAAAATGAAAAATATTTTACAAATAGCTTTTATCGGATTGTTTTTGATAACGCTAATTTCTTGTCAGTATGACAAATCAACAAAAAGAAGTATTCAGTATATGTCAGATACAGATATGTATACTGCAGTACCATACGATGCTTATTCTTCAAATCCATATTTCAGTAATGGCATTAGTTCTCAATTACCTGTTGAAGGAACAATTGCTAGAGGTATGACAGTTTATGAATATCCAAATTCTGAGGTTGGGTACCAGGCAGCAAAAGATTCTTTGAGATCACCGTTTGTAGTAAATGAAAAGAATTTAACAAAAGGGAAAAAGAATTATGATATTTATTGTGCTATTTGTCATAGTGCAACAGGTGACGGACAAGGTACTTTGGTAACCAGAGAAAAATTCCTAGGAGTTCCAAATTATAAAGATAGAGATATTACTACCGGAAGTATTTATCATGTAATTATGTTCGGTAGAAACATGATGGGTTCACATGCTTCTCAGTTAAATGAGAAGGAGCGTTGGCAAGTTGTTCAGTATGTTGAGAAACTAAGAGCAGATCTAATTAAATAATAAGTAAAAAATAAATACACAATATAAAATGTATACATTTTCAGGTAAATTAAAAACGTTTTCAATTGCATTAATGATTCTTGGTGCATTAGGT
>JADGEA010000164.1:0-2626 GCA_016744615.1 Flavobacteriaceae bacterium | reverse complement strand
AATAATAAGTAAAAAATAAATACACAATATAAAATGTATACATTTTCAGGTAAATTAAAAACGTTTTCAATTGCATTAATGATTCTTGGTGCATTAGGTATGGGTTATGGATTTTTCACTGCTCCAAAAACCGTTGAAGATGTTAAAGAGACTTTAGAGCATTCGCAGAATTCGCATGAAGCTAAACAGGTTGGAGATCATGATGTTGCAAATGCGGGTCATGCCAGTGATTCTAAAGAATCTCATAGTGCAGCGAAAGAGCAAAGTCATTTAGAACATTTGTTGCATCAGGGTCAAAACAGACCATGGACTGCATTTTTTATTCCTGCTTTTTTCTTTTTGATGATTGCTGTTACGGTATTGGTCTTTTATTCTATACAATGGGCCGCTCAAGCTGGTTGGTCTATTGTGTTATTTAGAGTGATGGAAGGAATTACAGCTTATATTTTACCCGGATCTATTTTGTTATTTTTGTTTCTGTTGGCTTCAGGTTTTCATTTGAATCATATGTATGTTTGGATGGCAGAAGGAACTTTTGATCCAGCAAGTGTAAACTATGATGCTGTAATTGATGGAAAAAGTTGGTGGTTAAATGTGCCGGGATGGTTGATGAGAAGTTTTGTTTATTTATTTGTTTATAATATTTTTAGATGGATGCTAACAAGAAATTCAATAGCCTTAGATAAAAGTGGAGATGTTAAAATTTATAAAAAGAATTTCAATTTGGCAGTAATTTTTATTGTCCTTTTTGGAATTTTAGAATTATTCATGTCATTTGACTGGTTGATGTCGTTAGATCCGCATTGGTATAGTCAGTTGTATTCTTTCTATGTGTTTGCAAGTGTATTGGTTTCTGGTATTACGGTAATAGCATTGGTTACTATTTACCTAAGAAATAAAGGTGCTCTTCCATTTGTAAATGATAGTCACTTACATGATCTAGCAAAGTATATGTTTGGATTTAGTATCTTTTGGGCCTATTTTTGGTTTGATCAATTCATGCTTCAATGGTATGCCAATATACCTGAGGATGCAGCATATTTCTTCCCAAGGTTGGTAGGTTCTTATCAATTGCCTTTTATTGGTATGTTGATCTTAAACTTTGTGTTCCCAATATTTGTTTTGATGGATAGCGATTTTAAACGTATTCCATGGTTTGTTGTTACAACAGGTATCATTATTTTAATAGGTCATTATATTGATATTTTTCAATTGATCTCACCTGCAACTGTTGGAGATAGCTGGTTTATAGGAGTTCCTGAATTGGGATCTTTAGCTTTCTTCCTTGGCTTATTTATCTTTGTGATTTTCAATGCAATGACTAAAGTGCCCTTACATGCTAAAGGAAATCCATTTATGAAAGAAAGTGAAATTTACCACTACTAAGAAACAGGTTAAATTTAAAATCTTATATTTTAAAGATCCGATGAGAAATCATCGGATCTTTTTGTCTTAGAATAAAAACATGACATTTGTCATGTTTTTGAGAAATTTGGTTATATTTGCTTTATTGTAACTCTAGTCACATACACAAATTGTAATTAATGAAAGCATTATTTTTTATCCTCATATTTATAGTTATTGCAACTGCACTCTGGCAATTTTTTAAATTATTAGGATTCTTCAAAAAAGAACAAATTGTAACCGAGAAAGAGAATAACATTAACGGTTGGTTAATGTTAGGTTTGGGAATTTTTATATACAGTTTAATGCTTATTTCTATGTATAAGTATAAAATTGTTCTATTGCCTAAACTATCTGCATCTTTAGAGGGAGAGCATATTGACAGGCTTTTTATCATCACAATGACATTAATTTTTGTCGTTCAATTCATTACTCAATTTTTAATCTATTTCTTCACTTTTAAATATCGTGGCATTAAAGGGAGAAAAGCTATTTTTTATGCCGATAGTCATAAATTGGAAATGTGGTGGACGGTTACTCCTACTGTTGTTTTATCTGCTTTGATTATTTATGGATTATGGACTTGGAATAATGTACAAGATCTTTCAGATGTCGAAAATCCATTAATAATTGAGGTTTATGCTAAGCAATTTCAATGGGAGGCAAGATATGCCGGTCAGGATAATCAATTGGGCTTAGGACATGTAAATTATATCAAAGGTATTAATACCATGGGAGTTGATATGACCGATAAAAATTCAGCTGACGATATACCTGTTCGTGAATTGCATTTGCCAAAAGGCAGGAAAGTTATTTTTAAATTCCGATCACAAGATGTATTGCATTCTGCTTATATGCCCCATTTTAGAGCTCAGATAAATTGTGTTCCAGGTATGACAACCAGTTTTGGTTTTACACCATCAGTTTCAACTGTAGAAATGAGAGAAAATGAAGATACTAAAGAGAAAATAGATGCTATAAATGTATTGAGAAAAGAAAGAGGTGATGATCCTATTGAATTTGACTACATATTGCTTTGTAATAAAATTTGTGGAGCCTCCCATTTTAGTATGCAAATGAAAGTAATTGTGGAGGAGGAAGCAGATTTTAATAATTGGCTGGGTCAACAAAAAACTCTTGCACAGGTAATACAATAGAAAGAACAACTAAAAAAATAATTTATACTAATGTCAGATCACCAACATCATAATGAAACATTTAT
>JADGEA010000395.1 GCA_016744615.1 Flavobacteriaceae bacterium | reverse complement strand
AATAGCTTATCTAATCTTTGATCTTTTTGATATAACGTCAGAGTTGCACTTCCAAGATCTTCTAACTGTGTTTTTTCACCGTTTGCAACTTCAATAATTTTTTTAATTATATTATTACCTACATTATCAACAGTATCTGATCCATTCATTATTCCCCTTGCATCGATATCCATATCATCGTTGAATAGATCTTCATTTCCACTTATACGAATAACAGGAATAATTGGATTGTTAAATCCTGCAGCTCCACTTGTCCATAAAACCATTTGAGCTCCTAAAGATGCAAAGTTTACGCCAGCTCCACCACATAACATTGTTGTTTCCGATAGGTAAAACCCACTTTCCTTTGGTTTATCAATAAAATCTTTATTGATCTCTAAAATATCTTTTATTGGTTTGGTACCCATTTTATAAAGTGCACCAAGTGATTTTTCCTCAATAGTAGTAAGTCCTCCTACACTATTACCAATACTCATTGTTTCAACATTTGTTCCTTCTACACTCCATCTTAACTTTTCAGCTTCAATCAGTGAATCTATTTTATCAAAAACTTTTTCAGAAACAGCACGCCTTCTTAAATTTTCTTGGCATCCTTGAAGTTCAAATAATTCTCCACCAATTCCTATAGCACCCATGTCAATTAATTTATCAATAGCATTTCCTGCACTCGGATTAGATGCCATTCCAGAGCTCGTATCCGACCCACCACACTTGACACCTACTATCAATTCAGCAATCGAAACATCTTCTCTTGGAGTTTTATTAATATCATCTGATATTATTTTTAATTTTTGGATTCCTGTCTCAATTGTTCTACGTGTTCCACCACTTTTTTGACATGTAAGTATGTCTACAGGCTTACCTATTTTAGCAATTGGTTCAGCAATTTGCTCGGGTAAAATACTACCACATCCCATTGCAATAACTAAAACTCCTCCAACATTAGGATTTTTTCCAACTGCTATCATCTGGTTAAAAGTTTCTTCATTTCCACCAAGCATACAGGTATATGAATTAGTCAAAACTACTGAACCTTTTACTTCTTTTGAAATATTTCTGGCAATTCCATCGCAACATTCATCTACTGCTATAATCAGAGTTTTATTTCTAATCCCGATACTTCCATCTTCTCTTCTATATCCTTTAAAATTCATTTACTTCACCTTCTTTTTGTATAACTTTAATTTGTCTCATTATTTCTTTTTTAAATTCTTTTGGAATATCTACTGTTAAACTTTTTACATTATGTACATGTACTAAGTCTCCTTTTTTTATATCTTCTGTACACACCCCTATAACTTCACCATATTTATAAATTTTGTCTCCATTCTTAATATCATTTAGAGCGATTTTATTTCCGTGGGGTATCATTTCGTTAGACTGTATATTTATCAAATGTTCTCCATTAGATAGATAAATATGGGCTTCTTTATTTTTTCCTAAATCAACTAATGCTGTTGCAACATTGTCTTTTTCATCCTTTTTACTAAATCTATTCATAATTTCATCCTTTTTACTAAATTTATTCACAATTTTCTTCTTTTTCATTATCAATTAAAATATAATTATTTTCTTTTTTTGTATGAACCTGATAATCTTTTACCATCCATTTGATCCATCCATAAACCATTATTATCATAAGGAATATTATCGGCACTCCTGTAATAATTGCTGCTGTTTTGATTGTATTTAAATTTGCTCCTATAAAGATCATTACTAAAGGAACTAAAGCTAATAATACACACCAGAATAACCTATGAATTGGATGTGGATTTTCATTTGATTTTAATCCCGGTGTAGCTGTAGAGGCCATTGTAAATGCTGCTCCGTCTAAAGTTGTTGCCAAAAATAATACAGCTATAATTGAGAACATCATCATGAATACACTACCTAAAGGTAAAGTTTTCATAACTTCGATTATGGCAAATGTATCTTTACCTGCACCTAATAAACCAGTCATATCCACTAAGCCTCTCAATTGTCTATCTATAGATAAACTTCCAATTACTCCAAAGAAAGAAAAACAACCAATACTTCCACTAACTAAAGTATTTATAATTACTGACCTGATAGTTCTTCCTTTTGAAACTTTTGCAATAAATATTCCTGTAAATGGAGCATAAGTTATCCAGTATAACCAGTAAAATATCGTCCATGACTGCGGAAATCCAGTTTGCCCT
>JADGEA010000394.1 GCA_016744615.1 Flavobacteriaceae bacterium | reverse complement strand
TTTCGACTTAAATATTTCTTTCCGCAATTGGCTAAAAAGTTCATTTAAAAAACTAAAATATTACTGGATTTGAAGTTTTTCCGCATTAAACCTAACGGTTTGTATAAGAATAGTAGCCGATTGCGTAAGTAGATTTTTTCAATTTACTACTAATGTTGTTGCGGACTACAATGTTCATATTTACTTATATGTTAGGCTATTATTTTTATACTTTGTTAGCTGCTGGCTTTTATTCAGTTCTTCTAAATATTCATCTGCAATATAAAATGCAAATTTTCTTAATTCAGAGGTTTTTAGTTCAAGATTTAGTCCAATATTTCCATTATGGCTGTCCTGTATAATTACACCTTTCCATTTATTGTCTTCACTAATCGATTCAATTCTTTGATGAGCGATTCCATTTCGCATTCGGGTTAATAGATTTTTTAAATCATTATTTTTTCCACGTCTGTCAAAATGAAAGTTAGGTGAGTTTAATACAAATTGGATTTCAGGAATTCCATTTAAATCCTTATTCATAAAATTTAATTTCCTTACTCTCGCATTATGTTGATGTGGTAAAACAATTAAACTCAGTATTCCATTCATTAAAAGTGTCAAATTGTATTTGCCTTCATATGATTGAATTAGTTCTTTTGTTCTGCGAATTAGTTCTATATCGTATTTACCATTTGGTATTCCCATAACTTTAGTTTTATTGGTCAAAATATAATTGAAAATGACCGCTTGGTCTTGTCAATCGAAAAGTAATTTCGTCTAATTTCCATTTCCTTCCTATCCATTCTTCTTTCTTAAACTCTTCATCTTTAATCTGTCCCAAATTCTCAATATCGTCTCCTAGTATTTCACATAGTTGTTTGTATAAATGTTGGATTTCCATAGAATAAACTCTGTGATTACTTGGTATATTTTGACTTAAAAGAATAAGTGTTTCACCACCATCATTTGGAATTAGTAGCATAATTTTATTAAAAAAGCCAAAGAAAAAGAATGGAACATAATATGTTCTCAAAGTAGCTGTTTCCATTACTTCCTCATAAAATTCAGATGTTTTGATTATTTCAAATGGTATTCTAAAATTTAAAATAACCTCTTTTATATCGAGATATTTTTGATAGTATTCTACGAATTCTGATGGTTTGAGAACTATTGTATTAATGCCTAATTTTTCATAAATTAACTTGGTTTTCTTGTATGATTTATTATCGTTTATGATGTAAAAATTACAAGTAGAAGCAAAAGCAGCGTGAAATGCATCTTCGGTAGTGTTTTTAAATGTTTCTTTTCTCCCTTTTTTTATATTCACTTTGTCTTCTTGATAACCGTGCATATCAAGCAAGAGATATTCGTTCGTAATTTCGTTAAACCATTCAGGTGCATTTTTTGAATTATCTATAAATTGATTTGGGTTAGTACCAACTTTTTTATACTTGTCGTCGATGATTTTATATGGGTCTTTTGAGTCAAAAATTTTATCTCTATTAATTCCCATTCCTTCTTGAACAGTTTTTCTTAATTCTTTATATCCGTCAGATTCATTGAGGTTTAAGTTCATTTGACTAAAACTTTTGAAAAAACCTTCCATAGTTGGATTTTCTTTGAGTCCAGGAAACATTTTGTCCATTTGTTCAGCACTTTCAGGATTTTCAAATGCTTGTTTTAGCGATTCTTCGAGTGGAATTGATTTAAGTAAATTTATCAGCGATTTTCCAATACTTTTAGTAAGGTCGTCTTGCTCGAAAATATTCATTAATCCATCAAGGCTTAAATCGTTAAAGAGGTCTTTTTCTTCAATTCTTTGTTCAAAAAGTTCTTTCGGTGGATAAAAATCAAGTACAACATCTTTTCCTGTGTTCATTAAACACTTGTTTTTAGTAAGCTCGGAAATAAAGTTTAAATCTGATTCAATATATTCTCTTTGTATTTTGGTTTCTTTGAAGCTAGAGAATATATCTCCAATATGAGAAGTAGAAAATGGGATAAATAATTTTTCATTGTCAAGAATTATTTCTTTAAGTTCAATATGATCGCCATTTTTTATTTGCGACAATACATTCCAATCAAAATATGTCTTTATCATATGAAATTATGTTGTTTACAGCTTCCAACTAACGTCAAATTTACGTACTGATTTTCAGTTCATTAAAAAATCCAACATCTTCAGGTTTGATGTCAAATTTAACAATTTTAGCCTTAATA
>JADGEA010000393.1 GCA_016744615.1 Flavobacteriaceae bacterium | reverse complement strand
TGTTGTGCCTGATGATTTATACTTACTCATAGTGTCAATTCTTATGACAATATACAACTAATAATCTGATATTCACCTTATTAATTCAAGAGGTTGCCTATAAACAATCTGTATGTAAATAAATACAGATTGGTATTTAAACAACCGAACAATTACAATTTTACAATTCAGTATAGTGGTATTGTAAAAGATGATATTAACAAAACAGCAGCAGAATATGCCAGAGGTTTTAGTGAAACAAAAGGAGTGATTTCTCAAAAAGGAATTTACATGGCAAAATCCACCTATTGGCTGCCAACTTTTAATGAAAACTTACTTTCAACATTTGATTTAAATGTTACAATTGATAAAGACTGGTCTATAGTATCTCAAGGAGACCGAACAAAAAATGAGGTTGATGGTGATAAGAAAATGATTACTTATCATTCACCAGAACCAATGGATGAAGTTTATTTGATAGGAGCTAAATGGACAGAATATTCCAAAAAATTAAGAGATGTTGAAGTTCAGGCATTTTTAAGAACTCCAGATCAAGAATTAGCAGATAGATATTTGAATGTAACCAGTGGTTATTTGCAAATGTATGATACATTAATTGGAGACTATCCTTATACAAAATTTGCATTGGTTGAAAATTTTTGGGAAACAGGTTATGGTATGCCTTCATTTACCCTTTTAGGAGAAAAAGTAATTCGTTTTCCATGGATTCTTTTTTCTTCCTATCCACATGAATTACTGCACAATTATTGGGGGAATAGTGTGTTTGTAAATTATGATAAAGGAAACTGGTGTGAAGGCATTACCGCTTATATGGCGGATCATTTAATGCAAGAGCAAAGAGGTAGTGGTGCTACTTATCGTAGAAATACTTTACAAAAATTTACAGATTATGTCAATACAGAAAATGATTTTCCAATCAATCAATTTTTAAACAGAAACAATTCTGCTGAAGAAGCAATTGGATATGGAAAAGTTTTGATGGTAAATAATATGTTGCGTTATGAACTTGGTGATGAGGTTTTTATAAAATCATATCAAAAATTTTATGAGGATAATAAATTTAAAAAGGTTTCATTTCCTGAAATTCAAAAAAGTTTTGAAGAAGTATCAGGTAAAGACCTGTCGGTATTTTTTAAACAATGGATAGATAGAAAAGGTGCTCCAACACTATCAATCTACAATGTGAGTTCAAAGGCTAACAAACTGTATTTTACGATGAAACAAACACAAAATGAAGGTGTTTTTAACGTAAATATTCCTGTTGCAATTTATACAGAAGATAGTAGTGAAGTAGTTTGGAAGTCTGTTGCTATGAATAAAAAAGAGCAAAAATATACTTTTGATCTGGATCAAAAACCATTGAGGATTGAAGTTGATCCTCAATTTAATATAATGCGAAGATTAGATCGTAAAGAAGTTCCTTCATCTTTATCTCAGGTTTTTGGTGAAACGAAATCAACCATTATTATACCGGTAAGCAGCAAAAGTAAAGAGGCTTATCAAAAAATGGCTGAAACATGGAAGGCTACACAAGAGTCTCAAGGAAAATCTGTGGCAATCATAAATGATATTGATATTAAAAATATTCCGATTGATCAATCAGTTTGGATTTTAGGATATGAAAATAAATTTTATGGTAAAGAATTAAAAACCATTTATAAAGATAGTTTTAATCGATCAAATACTGAAATGATAAGTAACCTTGAAAGTTCCGGAGCATTAGTTTATGCAATTCCTAATGCTAGTAATATTGCACAATCAGTTGGTTTTGTAGGTGCAAATTCTGATGCTGCAATTGCCGCTTTAACAAGCAAATTATTACACTATGGTAAATATGGTTATTTAGGTTTTGAAGGTGATGGGGCTAAGAATATAATGAAAGGATCATTACCTACATTAGATTCACCTTTGAGTGTAATAGTAAATGATGGTGAAGTTACGGCAAAATTAATTCTGCGAAAAGCGCTTTACCAATCAAAAAGAAGATCAGGAAGATAACAAATAAATTTTATTACGTGACTGGAAAAAATCTGAAGAAGGTCAGGATAAAAAAGATATGCATTTATTTAATGTAGATGGTAAGAATTTAAAATAAATATCTTGTAACTAATCAGTTTAGGAAAGTGACTACGTTATGAACAAATATTTTGGTTTGTTAACAGGGTTTTTTGGTTATTTTGAAAAAGGGGTTCTATTTTT
>JADGEA010000392.1 GCA_016744615.1 Flavobacteriaceae bacterium | reverse complement strand
TGGAATCACTAATCCTTATCGCTAAATTTGAGTTTAAGTTTAACGACTGATTAGTTACTTTTTTTGTTTTACAAATTTATAATTTTAAGCATAGCTCGGTTACGGTTCAAATTTTAAGTGAAGTAAAAACGGAAAAAGATAACGAATTTGTCGGTCATTTTGATGGCAACTTGGTATAACCTATTAAAAAACATTGATGGAATTTAAAAATGAAACATGGAAATTTCTAAGAGATAGCTCTTTAAATAGTTATTCTCAAATATTTTTTTCAAAAAATAAAGTATTCTCCATTTTTATTTTAGTAGCAACTTTTTTAATTCCCGGAATAGGGATCTGGGGTTTATTAGGTGTGATTTTCACCAATTTTTTAGCTTTAAAATTGGGCTTTCACAAACAAACTATATCAGATGGTTTGTTTGGTATCAATTCATTATTGGTAATTTTAGGTTTATCGGTTTTCTTTAAGGTAAATCTGCCTTTTATCTTCGTATTTTTTGCAATTAATATTTTTACTTTAATACTTTCGGTTGGCTTTGCAAATCTTTTGGCAAGATTTAATCTTCCGTTTTTAGCTTTTCCTTTTATCATTGCCATTTGGTTTACTTTTTATGTAATGAATAGCTATACCAATTTAGAAGTAGATGAAGGAACTACTTTCTTTTTAAATGATCTATACAAAATTGGAGGTTTTTCACTCATAGAGTTTTATGATAGATTTGAAAACTTACCTGTTCCAAATATAATCATAGGTTATTTTAAATCATTGGCAGCTATTGTATTCCAATCTAATAGAATAGCCGGATTATTTATTGCTATTGGCCTATTGATCGCTTCCAGAATATCTTTTTCACTATCCATTATCGGGTATTTAATTGGCTATCTGTATTTTGTAATAGTTGGTGAGAATATTCAAAACCTGCAATATGGTTATATCGGATTTAATTTTATTTTATTTGCCATTGCAGTAGGTGCTTTCTATTTTGTGCCCAAACGAAATATTCAATTTGCAGTGATTATTTTAACACCTGTTTTAGGTTTACTTATAACCGGATTAAGTGGATTTTTATCCGTATTTGGTTTACCAGTTTTTGCACTACCTTTTATGCTAATGACCGTTTTAGTAGTATATGTATTGAATTTCACCTATAAACAAGATGTATTTCCGAAGGTAATTTATCAAACCTATTCGCCCGAAGAGAATTTATACAATTACAATAACTATTTTGAAAGATTTGGTAGCAATATCCAGTATTTAAAGATTGGCTTACCATTTTTTGGTAAGTGGAAGATCTGGCAGGGTCAAAATGGAAAACACACACATAAAGGTGATTGGGAAAATGCTTGGGATTTTGTGATCGTTGATAAAGATCAAAATACATTTAAAGATGAAGGGCATTATTTAAAAGATTATTACAGTTACAATGCCCCTGTTACAGCTCCTGCTGATGGAAAAGTAGTAAATATCATTGATGGAGTAGAGGATAATATTCCGGGTGAAATAAACATGGATCAAAATTGGGGAAATACAATTGTTTTGCAGCATTCAGCTTTTTTGTACTCTCAATTAAGTCATTTAAAACAAGATACTTTTAAGGTTAAAATTGGTGATCAGGTAACCCAGGGAGAGCCGGTTGCAAGTTTGGGTAATTCCGGAAGGTCACCGCAGCCACATTTGCATTTTCAGCTACAAGCCACACCTTATGTTGGCTCAAAAACACTAAAATACCCTTTGAGTTATTATATCAATTATAAACCAGATAATGAGGAATTTGAAACTTTTAATTATCCGAAAGAAGATCAAATGATCAGTGATATAAAAATAAATAAAGTCTTGAACAAAGTTTTTAAATTAATTCCAGGAATGGTTTTCAAGGTAACTTCTACAGAAGAAAAATTAAAAAATTCTGAATGGGAAATTCATACAGATGCCTATAACCAAACTTATATTTATTGTACTGTTTCTAAGGCCTTTGCTTATTTTGTTAATGATGGTACAATCTTATATTTTACATCCTTTGAAGGTGAAAAGGATTCATTGCTCTACTATTTTTATCTGAGTGCATTTAAAATATTTATTGGTGATTATAGATCTGTTACAATTCATGACACTTATCCAATCCACATTTTATTTGATGGAATAAATAAATATCTACAAGACTTTATTGCACCATATTATCAATATTGTAAAGCAAATTACCAGTCTAAATTGGAGGAG
>JADGEA010000391.1 GCA_016744615.1 Flavobacteriaceae bacterium | reverse complement strand
TTTTCTAATTTGACACAAAAATATTAAGAGATCTTCAAGGGAGATATGACGTTAAATGTCGTATTGATATAAAAATTAGTTAAATTTATAACCTATAATGTCTATATATTCATGAAAAAATATTCAAATTTAGGGGAGCTGCTTGTAGAATACAGGCGGATTAATAAGATTTCACAAATCGATTTCGCTGCTTTGTTAGAAGTGGATATTCGAACTATTTTAAGGTGGGAGAAAAACGAAACTTTAATTAAACCTGAAAAAGAAGAAGAAATATCGAACCTAACATTTATACCCCATCAGGTAATTAGAAATTTAAATACAACAAAACCCATACATACATACTATGACTTTAGTTTAAGAAAGTATTCACTCTCCCCATTATTTAAAAATTTACCTAAATCAAGTTGGATTAAAGAAAGTATCGATAGTATTCATGATAACACTAGGCCAATACAATCAGAAAAAGATCTTGAAAACATTATTAGATATACACAATTACAAGGCGATTCATTAAAAACGATCTCCAAACAAATGATCCGGGAGGCGGCAAGAATATTTCCTGAACTTAACTTAATAGTTACAGATATAAACGGGAATTATGCAGGGCATAGTTTATATTTTCCCTTGACTTTAAAAACATATCAAAAAATAAAAAACCAAAAATTAATGGAGAACGAATTAACCATTAATGATTTGGTGGATTATAAAAACCAGTCTCCTCCAGTTTTTTATTGCCATAGTATAACCGCAGATTGTAACGAAAATTTTTTTGTAATTATAGGTACAGTATTAAAATTTTATAGAGACTACCCTTTACATGAAAACTATATATATGCCTTGATAACCTCTAGATATGATTCTTATGAAATGAGCAATAGTTTAGGGGTTGAACTAATTTGGGAAGATTTTGACCAACAACAAAAACTTGATTTAAAAGTTCCTCCAAGGCTGTATGAAGGAAATTTTTCAAAGTTCTTAAAATAAAAAATCCTGCTTTTTTTAAAGCAGGATTTTTTTATATTTTTATAATGTGATTTTAGATCAATCTACATCATATTTATTATTATCTAAATTGATGTCTGCCATTAATCCTGAAGCATCAATTTTTATACTTTTAATTTTTTTATTGTTTTTAATAACAAAACTGTAGTTTGGATTTGCCCAAGCCCAATCTGGAAGAACATACCAATCTTTTTTAGGGTTTGGATTTGGTTTATCTGCACGCATCATTTGTAAAGGAATATAAAAATTACTTACAGATCCATCTTCTTGAGTTATTTGAATGTCTATAGGCATTGGCATTAATCCAATTCTTTCTAAAGTAATGGTTGTACTATTATCTTCAGTAACCGCTTCTTTTATGCCGTAATCGATGGTATTGGTAGTTTGCGTCCAATCCATTAAATACCAATCTAATTCGGCGCCAGAAACCTTTTCTGCAACTCTTATAAAGTCATTTGGAGTAGGGTGTTTAAACGACCATTCTTTAAAATAACGCAACAAGGTTTTGTCTAAATTTTCTTTTCCTATTACATATCCAAGTTGAGATAAGAATACCGCACCTTTACTATAAGCGGCAATTCCATACCCTGTATTGGTATTGTAACGATCTGCATGAGTAGATTGAGGTTGTTCTTTTCCGCTAGTCGCTATGTAGTTATAGCCTCTGTATGATCCTGAATTTGGATTTTCTTTTTCTTCATCCATCACTTCATTCATCGCCATATTTGAAATGTATGAAGTAAATCCTTCATCCATCCATTCGTGCTTGCTTTCATTAGTAGCTAATAAAAATTGAAACCAAGTATGCGCCATTTCATGAGCAGTAACTCCAATTAAACTTCCTAACTTTCGGTTACCTGTAATTAAAGTACACATAGCATACTCCATACCTCCATCACCACCTTGTATTACAGAATATTGCTTATAAGGATAGTTACCCACATGTTTATTAAAATAAGCAAGCAAATCGGCTGTTTTTGGCTGAAGCGCTTTCCAGTTTTCTAAAATGTCTGGATTGTTTTTATAATAGAAATTTAAAGTAACTCCATTGGGTCCTGGATAAGCGTCATGAATAAAATTATTATCTGCTGCCCAAGCAAAATCATGAACATTTGGCGCATTAAAATGCCAAGTTCTAGTTTTTCGTTTAGATTTTTTACCCAATCCTTTTTTATCTCCATTTTGAAGATATCCTGTACCACCAATAATATAATTT
>JADGEA010000163.1 GCA_016744615.1 Flavobacteriaceae bacterium | reverse complement strand
TGCGGAGCAGGTTTAGGAGCTGTATTAATTTTGCGTTGGTATTGGTGGCGGATAAATGCGTGGAGCGAAATTGTAGCAACGATTGCCCCATTTATAGCTTATAGTTATACTCATTTCTATACTGATCTAACATTTCCATACAGCCTATTTGTTACCGTAGGATTTACAACAGCGGCATGGCTAATTGCAACTTATGTAACAAAACCCACAGATGCAAAAGTCTTAGATAATTTTTATGAAAAAATTCAACCAGAAGGCTATTGGCAGAAAGAAACTAAGAAAAAATCTAACTTAGGAAAATTATTGGCTAGCTGGCTACTTGGTATTGGTTTAGTTTATAGCTGCTTATTTGGAATAGGTAAATTGATATTTGCTGATTGGCAGAGTGCGGTGATTTATGGATTAGTTGGGGTTATTTGTGCTTGGGGTGTGCATCGACTTTTGAAGGAATGATGTTGGGTTTTAGACCTGTCAGGTCTTGGGACTTGTAACAAGGTTTAGTTTATTGACAGTGTACTAGAACCTTATTAGATTTAACCCATAAACTAAACCTTTCTGTCATCCCGATCTTACAATAACTACAGGGATTGCATATAAGCAGGGATGATATAGGCATAGTCTATAACTATTATCCTTGCTTATATGCAATCCCTGTAGTTTTACTTACCCCAAAGGCTTACCAAGCTAACGAGCTGCTGTTTTAGTCTGTGTTATTTAGAATAGTGGGATAGGTTCTAGGATATTTTATAAAACTATATGTTTTAAAGCAACTTATCCAACATGATATTGATAATTAGTACTCTGTCAATTTAATTTTATTCCTTCAAACTAATATATATAAAACAATAGCTATACCTATTAGAGTAGCAGAAATGTATATAATAATATTATCAATATAAATTTGATTTTTATTATTATTTAGTTCATGTGTTTTGTGTTCTTCAATCATATGCTTTTATTCCTGAAAAATAATACCCATTACAAATATATAGAGTGTAAGAAAAATATAAAAAACCATTACGGCAAGCCCCAACCTTTTTTAATTAAAAGAACATCATATCTATGATTTTAGCTAAAGCATTAATTCATTGAAATCTACTTATTGCTGGAGTTTTTTTAATTCCAGCTGTTCTTTTATTAGTTGATGTACATCTTTTTCTTTACTCATAATATTTATTAAAATTTTAACTCCATAGCGTAAAATATGCTAAGAAAATAGGTGATATGTAGGTTGGGCTGACGATAGGAAGCCCAACAATTCCGTCATAATTATACCAAGATTCGTTGGGCTTCCTTTCGTCAGCCCAACCTACGATAAAATCATTTATTTCTATATGTTTTAAAGCAACTTATCCAACACAATGTTGCCCCGGAGAAAATATACAAGCATCAATAACTTTTTTGGCTGATTCTGGTTTCTCCATCAAGCCGTTATAATAATATTTATTATATATTAATATAGCACTAATACTGATAACAATTGCTATAAAAAAACCAACCAAATTGTTTTTAAAATAATTCTTATCCTCTAACAAAAACAACATTGTAAAATTTAATCCCACGCCTACTGCTATGCCTTCTATCATGTATCCTGCCATTATTCCTATCAAACCTGCTGCTACGCATCCTGATATGCCTCCTATCACTTTTAAAACTAGTGGTATCTGATCACCTTCTTCTAGTGTTATTACTATTAATATCATAATTAATATTGTCACACTGACTGCCAAACTTAATGTCATGTATCCTGTAATATATCCTGCAACGCCTCCTGTCAATAGTATCAAGCCTAATATAAAAAAAGGGACTGAAATTACTTTCAATAAAATAACTACAACAGATACTATCATTATTCCTCCTAGAATAAAGAGGTGTAGCTTAGTTACTTTTTCAAAAAAAGCAATTTCTATAATTATTCCTGCAAGGGAACCAACTAATATGTAAGTTATTATTGACTTAGTGTTATACAATGTATCTATCTCTATTGGATTTAATATAAAAAATAAAAAGTTATAACATACAATAAATAATATTATACCTAATGACAAACTATTTGCAATGCTTAAACATAAGAGAAATAATATACATGTGTGAATAACATTATATATTATGTAATCATCATCAATGCTTTCTCTTATCTTCCTAAGTACCCATACTAATGAAAAGCTTCCTACACCTCCGATTACAAAGCCTATTACCATTCTGATCTTCAAGCTTCCTGCAATTGATACTCCTGTTGATACTGCAATCATTGTCACGCTTTCTGCAATTGATACTCCTGCTGATGCAATCATTGTCACGCTTTCTGCAATTGATACTCCTGTTGATATTGCAATCATTATCATGCTTTCTGCAACTTCTACTCCTGTTGCTGCAATCATTGCTATTAGAAGTCCTAACACAGTACCTAATGGTACACTAACAAACATCCCTACAAGTAAACCCGCAGCTATACTTGCAAGTAAAACTACAGCCCAATAAGAAAATTCTATGGAAAATCCTAACATGGCTCCAAAAACTAGATAAGCCATAGACAATGATATAATTGGTATAACAACAAATAGTAATAGCAAAAACTGTTTGACATATTGACGTTGTATTGAACCTGTTTTAACTTCGCTAAACCAGAGTTTTAATATAGAAGCATCAGGATTTTCTATCCCACATTTTAAACGGTCACGTAAACGTAAAGCATTAGGTTCTGTCAGTATTAGCCATAACAGTGGTAACAAACCGGGCAATTCATCTTTTACTTTTTTAAAAAAAGTAATTATTAAAAAAGTAAATGAGGTTTTTGAAAATTTAACTAATAAATCACTAATTTTGAATATTTTATTAAAAGTAGGTTTTAATATTCTTTTAGGTACCTCAACAGCTAATGGATTATTCATGAATGTTAGAAAAATCTGCTCATCTAATCGACGATTTTTCGATGCCTTTTTAACCAACTTTGACCGTATATCTTCTAATATATCAGATAAGGTATTTTTTTGTGGTTCCGCAAATTCAACAGAAAAATTTGATAAGGGTTTATCTTGTGTAAAATTATGAAATAGATTGTATAATGAAGTGCGTATTTTACGTTCTTGGGAGAAAGATAAATCATTTATCAATTGTTCGCGTAACCAATCAGGCATATAGCCATAGCTAAACCAAGGTAAACGTACTAGTTTATCAAGAGAATCTTGATTAAATAACTTCAGTTGATTACCTAAATAAAGCATTAATTCCCAACGCAATTCTGGATATACAGCACAAGCACTAAACCATTGATAAGCATCTTCTCCTAAAAAATTCTGTACTTGTTCAAGTAATTCTTTCAACACTGGAGTATCAGGTTTATGCTGTTCAAGCCAACGACGGGGACGTTCTTGAATATATTCAGGAAATTGATTATAAAATGAATAAAGTGGTTTGGGATAGGGTTTCCAAGTGCCGCTGTGAAGTCGTTCAATAAGCCTTTTTAATCCATTTTCATTAGCTGGCAGAATAAGAAAATTCGCCTCTTCTAATATATGCTCGCGGTATCCCCATTGATCCGGTGTTTCTAAAGTAAACAATGCTCGCTGTGACCATACTGAAAATTGTTCAATCCAATTCACAGTTTTTAAAGTAATTGGATTTATAAGTCCATTACCATCAGAAAAAACCATCAACCTATGTTCAGGATAAGCTTGTGCTAATTCTGTCAACGTGAGTGGTGGATCTTGACTTTGTTCAGAATAGAAACGAAGTGGAACTCCATCAAAATAATAGCATTTTATTATTACATCTTGATCTTTTAATTGTTTAATAATTGAATGATTAATTAATTCACTATAATGATCATTGAAACTGGTTCTATCTATCAAAACTAAATATTCGGGACGAATTTTAATCGTACCAGAAACTGGAGTAAACCAACCCCCAGCTTGTATGCTTTTTTCGATGGTGGCTTCTATATCTAGTGAATTTGGTGATTTTGATGATATATGTTGACGTAACCGTTGTGCAGTACGCGCCAAACTCTTCGATTGAAAAATCTTATCATCTATTCCTTCAAGAAATAATTTTCGTATATCATTAGGCGGTGTAGTTGTCGATTGCCTTGCCAAAAAAAGTGGTGTTTGATACTTCCACCATAACAATAAAATTAAAAGTAGAACGAGCCAAATTATTAATAAATACATTAATTACCATACATATTTTAAAGAAAAACAATAGCTGAAATAACTGCAACAATAGTAGAAATTATAAAAACCCACTTCCATAATGTATTATATTTTTTTATCTTATAAGATTCAGGAATCCTCTGGGATATGGGGATTTGTTCATCAAGAGTTTTAGCTTTATTAGCACAGGCTGTATCCGCTAAAATTTGAATTTGATTAAATTTATTTATCCATTGATTAAAATAAATGTAAAATTCAGCCTGTTCTGTAGGCGAATGACACAGTATGGGTGCTAAAAACAACCGCAATTCACTCAATTCAGATGGAAGTTTACCTTGCGCCGCTAATGCCAAGATCAAATCTTGCGCTGCAATGTATTGTGCCGTTCCGATATTATAGCCGGCAAAACGTAAATCTTCTATAAAGTTGATTAACTCTTTAGTCAGAATTTCTCTAATATTCATGATATTAATCAATCCAGATTAAAAATGAATGTCTTGAGCAATTTTTTGATCTTCCTCTGTTTTAACTAAACAACTCAGAGTATCTGACACACAATTAGGATGAGCAGCAATAGGATTATCTACATTTGGATACTTATCACGCAAAACCATTAACCAATTTAATAATTCGGCTGTTGAGGGTTTTTTACGTAAACCTCCATCTCGCAATTTAATAAATATCTTCAATGCTTTATTCAAAAAATCACTGCTAAACGCTCCTAAACGCGCTGTAATAATTTCTGTTAAACGACTTTGATCTGGAAACGGAACATCATAATAAATACAACGACGTAAAAACGCTTCTGGTAATGATTTTTCTGAATTACTAGTAAGTATCAATATTGGCTGCATATTCTCTGCCGCTTTAATTGTTACATTGCCCAATTCTGGAATACGAAAATACAGGTTTTCAATTTCATTGAGAATATCATTAGGAAAATCATGTGGTGCTTTATCAATTTCATCAATCAATACGACTGAGCGGCGTGGTTCTGTGTAGCTAAAATTGGCTGGTAAATGAGATTTTACTTTGTTGACTGGATTTGTAAGTATAATCGCCTCGCCTAAAGCATTATAAGTTAAATAATCCACACTGGGCTTTTTTTCTTCACTTAACTGTGCTGCATGAAATCTTCCCAATGAATCATATATATAAAATAAATCACGTGCTGTAGAAGTTGATTTTGCTTCAAATTTAAGTGGATCTCTCAAACCTAATTGATAAGCAATACTATATGCTAATTGCGTTTTCCCGGATCCCGGTTCCCCAGTTAATAATAATGGTTGCCCTAATAACAGCGCGACATTAACAGCATTAACTAATCCATCATCGGGCAAATAGGTTGCGGGGCGCGTTTGAGTTGTTTGACGGGATGGTCGTAATTTTACTGGTTGTGTTGGACGATTTTTTGGAGATTCTTTGGTGTAAAATTGAAAGTTCATATTTTTTCTATTAGTTTAATTGAGTACAACGGATTAACGGATAGCATTATGGATATTTATTAAATCCATTGTATTGGATATTAAGAGTTGAATACATCTGGTGAAAAATCTTCGAGTATTTCACGAAGTTTGTTTGCTAAATCACACATTGCCATTGTTTCATAATCAGAAAAAAGATCATTAATTTTTGGTCGTACCCTGTCCAAAACATTACCATCCAAATGTTCTCTTGCCCACTTTTCCACATCATCCTTCTCAATATTCATTAATTCTGGCAAAATAACACAATTTTCTTGTTCTAATTGTATAAATGCTTGTCTAATTTTGTTATTAATAAATGTCTTTTCAAACCAACGTTTGAAAAAGTTAGTTATTCTTATTTCTTTATAATTAAAATAAATACATACCAATATTAAGTGACTGTGTGTTTCAGGAATCTCTAAATTAGCCCAAAAATCTATAAAATTATGAATAAGCTGGATTTCTCCACACCGTGACCAATTATTAGTACACATATCAGTAGAAAAAATGATAGGACTCCCTTCGCTGACAATTGCCTGAACAATTTCAGAACGTGTGGCAAAAGGATTTAGCCCTAACTTTGAAGCTAATTGTTCTGATAATTCCTCTTGTAAATCAATATTTTCATTTAATTTGCAAGGAACATAATGTGAACTTATATTTTCTTTGGAAATCTTCAGTCTAGGAATATAATGTTTAGCAAGACGTTTCACAAACCTATCACTACATTGAGTTTCATCACTATGAATTAAACACACTAAAGGACGATGTTTATTGTGATGTGTCTTTATTGCTCTACCTAATTTACTTTCTTGTGTTCTGCGATTCGGTAAATGAAAACGTAAAGTATCGACATTCATTATTTGGTTTTTTTGGGGAGCAACTTCATTAATCACTTTAAAAAGATCGGTAAGTTGTTCGCCTTCTTTCTGGCGAGCATATTCAACAACCGCAATAGCTTTTTCTCCTCGCGCACCGGCATCAGGAATTTCACTTTTGGAAACCTGATAATACAACAAGACTTTTTTAAATTGAATAACCGATAAATTTTCAAGTCGTTCTATGGCATGTTCTATTGGTTGAGTCATAGTTTAACCTTTTCTTCGGTTTACTCACCACGTCGTAAGTGTGGAGCAACTTTATAAATATTTTCCAAAAGTACGGGAAATTGTTCTCCTTCTTTCTGAAAAGCATATTCAAACAATGCTATAGTTTGCTCACCGAAAGTACCAGCATGTGGAATCTCGCTTTTGGGAACCTTATAAAGTAACAATACTTTTTTAAATTGAGTAATTGACAAACTTTCAAGCAATTCAAGAATACTCTCATCACTACTAGGTTCTATACCGCTCTCACAAGCGGCAATCTCAAAATTGTTTTTAGCATTACCCAACAAATTAGGAATAGGAACTTGCACATCATGCTTGACATTATGTTGTTTAGCGGCTTGTACCAACCATTCATAAAACCTATTAATTGTAATTTTTTTGTCAACACAAATTTCAGCAATATTATCTGTAAATGCCTTATTAATTTGATAAGTTAAAAAACTAGCTTCAAAATCGTCGACTTCTTTGCCTTTTTCCAAACGACTACTAGCAGTCAAAATACTATAGGTATCTGATAAATCAAATTGCAAATCAGCAGTGGCAGCACCGGCATGACAACAATCTAAAATAATTAACTTATTAGTAGCGCGGCAATCTTCTAAAGGTTCGGTGATTTCACTGATCCGAATTGGGTTATTAGAATCATCAAGCACTAAACGCAATTTACCCTTTGCAAGTAAAGCATGTCCAGAAAAATAGAAAATAACTGTATCAGTTTTATCACATTTATCGATCATATGATCAAATTGTTCAAGGATAGAACGTTTTTCTTTTCTGTACGGTTTAATGATTTCATAACCATGTTTTGTCAAACACACATCCATCAACTCAGCATCACTTTCTGAATATTGTAAACCATGTGTGTTGACACCTACCAAAAATGCTTTATATCCCATGATTAATCGTTCCCTTCATCCTCAGATACTCCATTTTCTTCATAAATAAATTTTATAAAAAATACATCTTTAAATCCTGCTTCAAATGTGTATTTTTTACTATTACTCTGCGGATTAAGCGCGTTTAAGATTTTTGAAATAGCATAAGCAATTGCTGTGACAGCGGCACTACCTGCCAAAATAATAGGCACCAAATCTTTAGTTCTAGCTCCATCTTCAGACTTTTGAGGCATCACACCCTCAGTAACATCAGTAACTTCAATATTTTCTTGTTGCAAAATGTCTGCTATACTAATTTCATTATCAGCTAGCAATTCCTGAATTTCAGTAGATAAATCAAGGTAAATTTTGGTATCAGACATATTATTTTCCATTTAATTGTAAGGTCTAATGGTATTACTATAATTAAATTATAGCAAAAAATTAATACTATATTCCAGTTTAAGGCAAGACTAGCCACAAATGTGATATAATTTATATATATACAGACTTTAAAAAAATTACCAGCGGCAACTTTTGAAGAAATTTAGCGTTATTTTGAGAAAAGTTTGAACTTGATTATAAGAATGAATAAAGCTAACAATGAATGATATAAAACAACTAATAATTCAAAAAGAAAATAGAAAGCTTGAGTTTAAACAAACCTTGCCTAATAGTGACAAAATCATTAAAACTGAAAGGCAAAAAAAGAAGAATAAGTTTTGATAGTGTGATCAATTATGAATTAGAATACAAAGAGAATATTTTTGTTTTGCTTGATAAGCATATAGAAGAAAGACTTCACACCAAGCCATCTTTATCAGTATATGAAAAATTCAAACTTATCAAAAAAGAACGGGATAAGTATTTTTTAACAAATTTAGGAGTGTTATTTTCAATAAACAAAGATGATTATTTTCCTTTGGTCAAAATAGAGTGTGCAAGATTTAAAGGTGATAATACTAAAGTATTTTTAGATCAAGCTACTTTTGATGAAGATATTATGGATTCTATTGAAAATACTATGAAATTTATAAAAAGGAATATAAAACTCAGTGCTACAATTGGTGAAGTATATAGGCAAGATAGATGGGAATATCCATTATTGGCTTTAAGAGAAGTTATTATCAATGCTGTAGTACATAGAGATTATTCCATCTTAGGAAGCGATATTAAAGTTGCTATATTTGATGATATGATAGAAGTTACCAATCCCGGTGTGTTTATGATAGATAAAGAAAAATTAGGGCTTGGTTATAGCGAACTTAGAAATCAAAACTTAGGAAATATTTTTAAAAAGTTTCAAATCATAGAACAATGGGGTACAGGATATGAAAAAATTCAAAATGAATTGAAGAACTATCCAGAGATCAAAATTGAAATTGATGATGAATCTACATTTGTGCAAGTTAAATTGGTAAAAACTATTGAATAAAAAATCATTTTTATGGTGCCGAAGCACCATAAAATATTTCCCTATTAAATTATTATTTTTTCATAGACATAAGTTCAAATTTTTCTTTACCACCTACTTCTTCAATCACTCCATTCAGTATACCAGCTAGTTCGTTATATACCATAGTCGGGAATACTTGAAATAGTT
>JADGEA010000006.1 GCA_016744615.1 Flavobacteriaceae bacterium | reverse complement strand
GTTGGTAGGCATCAATATTTCATTCTTTGCTGCTTTGTTTCGGTGTTCTGCATAATGCTGAACCTGAAACAAAAAAGTAAGTTTTTCACCTATTTTTTTTGCTGCTTGTTTGCCTTCTTTTGATTCACGGTCTTCAATGTTTTCAAGTTTGGCTTTCAAGTCTTCAATCTGCTGCTTAATCTCTTTAACTGTTTTCATCTTTTGTTGTCGCTATGTTTTATATTAATTTTAAAATCAAAACAAATATACTAAAAGAAAATTGAACTTAAAAGTTTTTAGTCCTTTTTCCTGAACAGCCTATATTCTTCTTCAAATACACCAACAGCAGCATATCTTGCTTCATCAACACCGTGACCCCTAATTTGATACTTGACAACCTTTGTGGTTGAACCATCACGAACCACTTCTGACTTTTCAATTTTTAGAAGCTTTCCATCCTTACCAACTTTTGTTTTGGCAAAGTCAGCAACATGAAAAGTGCAACCTGCTTGAACAATTATTTGAATCTTACAATTTTCATAACCTGAATCATCTGCTAAAAATATGTAACCACCAAATATATCATTAAGAAATTCTAAGGAAGAAACAACACGTGGGTTTCCTTTTGTTTCATTTATCACACGATAACCGCCACGCTTTATTTCCCTTTCAATTTTGGACATAAAAGTTTCAACATCATAGTCCATTTCTTTTGTGCCTTGATGGTCACCAACCAAACGTATTGTTGTTGGATCATAGTTTTCTTCTTTCAACCAAGTGTTTATTTCTTTTTGTACATCTCTTATGTTCGTTTCTTCAAGTGTAAATTCTTTGGTCAAAGCCATGAAGAAAGTATTGGTTGTACTCTCATGCCAAAATTGCCAAATACCAACGGTGTGATGTGGTCGCCTGTTAAAATCCCAGCATTCAAGTATTCTAATATCATTCCTGAAAAGCTTTTCTGTTGTCACGTGCTTGACAGGATCAAAGTTTTTCAAGGCTTCACCACCAGTTTTGGTTGCAACCAAAAGACCAAGACCATCTGATTTGTAAAGTTCAGGATTGGTTTTTTTTAAGGTCGTATAAAATTCAAGTTCACTATCATTTATAAATGGGTTGTGCTTGAACATCGTGTGCAAGATAGTACAATTGTTAATTGGACTTTTTATATATGTGTGGCTGCCATCAGGCAGTTCAAAAGATTCTTTGTCTTTAGGGAAAAAATGTTTTATAATCCAATGGTCATCTTCCGGTGGATTGAAGATAAGTATTTCTTCAATCTCTTTTGAACCTCTCAATGATCCTGACAGCTTGATATACTCATTCAGCGTAATTTCATCAGCTTCATCAATTATTGCATCAGTTGGGTTTCTTATACTCTTAGCGTTCCCGGACTTTGTGCTTACTTGGTTCAATCCTTTCTTGATGAATGAATTGCCGTTAAGCTTGCAAACTATCTTGTGCGTACCTTCATACACTCTGAAATAATCCTTTAGACCCCAAAGTTCAATTACATCTTTGATGTTCTGAAATATGGATTCAGGCACGTCTTCTTTCATCTTTCGCACCATCAAGCACTTAAACTTTTTGCGTGGCATCCTAAGACACTTCATCACCTTGATCTGACAAGCAATAAAAGACTTAGCTGAACCACGTCCACCATAAATGATTTTAGTCCGCTTTCTATCATGTAGAAGCGGACGATAAACAGGCACAAAAAGATTAGGGTTTGAAAAATCAAATGTTAGTGGGTTTCCCATTAGTCAGATTGGTTTTCAGGTAGATAATCAGCTTGGTTTTCAGGTTCAGGCATATTGACAATAATGGTGTTGGTTGTGTTGGTGTTCGTAACGTTGTCACCATTAACAAAACCAAGAAGTTTTGCTTCCTGATCCATTAGCTTTCTGATAGTTTCCAAATATTTTATATCACCTGTGGTTTCGGTGTATTCTAAAGTTTGGTTAATTTCAACTTCACCAGCTTCTTCAAATTCTTCATCAAGGTTAGTGAATTTCATATCAATGTTCTTGATAGTATCAAGGCTTTTCAGCTTTTCAGTTTCAGGTCTTAGGTTATCACCAAACATATCATCAAGTTCAAAATCAAGCAGGTCTTCTTGCTTCCTTCTGTGCTTCATGCTTGGTTTTATGACAGCCTTTCTTGTTTCCTTGATTGACCTGCTAGGATTTTTGCTTTTCTCGTATTCAGACCAACATTCACGCTTTAAGGCTGCAATCTGTGAAAGCTGAACTGCAATGAAGTGTTCAAGATAGTTTTCTTGTTTGCTTCTCCATCTTCTAAGCACAAGATCAAAATCATGCTTGACTGTAACATAAGTTATAGAGTATTCTCTTAGTTCACTTATTTTTTCAGCTATCGCTTTGTAAGTCCAACCACGTCTGTATAAATCAGCTACAATCACAAGATCCTTTTCACGTTCTCCTTTTGTTCGCTTACCTCCACGCTTTTTAAGGTTATCATCTTTAGGCTTCATATTTTTAAAATTTTTTCAAGATAAACATATTTTTCACACGTTTAACTATATTTTTAGACTTTTATTAGTTTACTGTTTATTTTTTTGGCTAATTTTTCAAAACGGCTGTTTGGTGTTATCAACATTGAAAACCTTGAAACACAAAAGGTGTTGGATAGTTTCAAAACATGATGCTTGTGCATCTTCATAATACTAGATACTGAATCCCTGACAGGAACACCCATAAAAAATATATCTCTTGAAAACCTTGCATCAATCCAACCTTTAACACCTGACCCATTATCAAAGCCAATAACAATGGTAAGATCAAAACAATAAGGTTCAGCATGAAAATATTTAGCTGCATAAATCAAAGCCTTCTTTCTTGCAAAATATTCAGTCTTTGATTCTTTTTTCTTGAAAAACAATTTATGCTTTTTCAAGCTGGTCTTCCAATTCAATTGTTCTTTTTTTATACCTAGAACATCAACAAGGCTTTGACCCTGTGAAGCTGAAACCCTACCTGATGTAGTATCATATATTTTTATAGCACTACACTTTGAACAAACATGAATTTGTTCTTCTGTTTCTTCTTGGTCTTCTACTTTCCAAGTGTGTTCACAATATATTCTTTTTATTTCACTTTTAAACTTCATTTCTTGCTTTTTTGTGTAAACAATACTTTTTTAACTGAAAAGGCTTAAAGCCCTGACTATCAACCTTTTTTCTTTTTTGGAAACAATAAACAAAACTATTGTTTCTTATTGTTTCTCTACCTAACAGCCTGAAAACCAAACAACTAAACCAAATTGTAAACAATAGAAACAATAAACAATAAATTCCAACTTTTATACGTGTACAATAGATACTATATACCTATATATACTATTATCACTAACTATTATAAATATAAATTCTTCCTTTTTTATTGTTTATATTGTTTACATGGTCATAAATTACTGATTTTCAACTTATTAGGCAGAAACAAAACTATTGTTTACATTGTTTATTTATTGTTTCCCATTGTTTACATATCAAATAAATCTTCATACTCTGATGCTTTAAGCAAGCACCAAACACCCTTATTTTTTACGCACCTAGAAGGCTTATAAATACAGAATGTAAGCTGGTCATCTTCTTTTGCAATATGACCATCAAAACCAAGATTTTCAACCAATGAAATGACCTGTTTAATCTCCATGAACTGCCAAACATCATTGTTAAAGACATCAAGTTTTGACAATAGAAATGCCTTTGAAATTTCTTCATGCTTAGACCGAAAAGGCATAGTATCAGGAAGGTCAGAAAGCAACATTCTATGTTGTAAAATTCTAGGATCAAATAGGTTTAAATCCTTTCTAACTTCATATTTAGCTAAAACAAATCTTTCACCTTCTTCATCGCCATTGTGAATTTCGGTGTGATCCAAAGCGTATTGCAAAGAAGCCGTGAAGAACATATTGACACCAGTCTTGAAAGCTGGATAAAAATTATTGGTCGTTCCGTGGTAAAGAATTTTTCCTTTTTTCATTATTTGCTTTTGATTCAATAATAATATATCTAAGAGTCACGACCTTAGCCAAAGCAACAAGGCGTTCACCTATTTTTGGGTGTTTCAGTATTTTTTTCATACTTAAAAATCTTTTTCACGACCAGTAACGATTCTATAAACTTGACGTGTCAAAATTACATCATAAAGGGCATCATGCAGCCTTGTTTCATCAACTTCAATTCCTAACGTCTTTGCAACCCTGTGAAGCTTAAAAGAAGGCATTTTTGTACGCCTGTCAGCTAGGTATTCAGAAGCAAAACAAATGACATCTAAAGAGTCAGACCAAAACCAAGATCCAAAAAATTTATTTCCACATTGTTCAAACCAAGCACGCAAAAATATATCATCAAATTTTCGGTTATTATAGCCAACAAGATAAGCTTTGCTGTTTTTATCAAAGCGGTCAATATATTTGCTTAGAAGGTCAATAAGTTCTGCATGGACTTCTTCCATAGGTGGATAAGCAAGAATTTGTTCTTCTGTCACACCGCAAACTGTCAAGGCTTGCTGCTCAATTTTGGCTTTTGGGTGTGGTCTTACTTTGAAATTAAATTGTTCAACAACAAGGTCATCAACTTCAATACCTCCTGCTATTTGATGAATAGAATGCTTAGTTGGCTTCACACCTGTTGTTTCAACATCATAGAATATCTTTATCATAACAGCTAAAAATTTAAAAGATGGTCATAAATTGATTTTTCATTTTCTTTCTTGGTATTGAACAATTCATCAGAAGTGGGTTCAATGAAAGCCATACACAAAAAGAAGTTAAGAAAAGGAATCATTGAGAACACAAATATTATCAACCTTCCAACTGCATCAGTTTTAGCAAAAAAAGTAATAATGTTGTTAAAACAAATTGATAAGAAATAAAATACTAGAAGGCTTTCATAATATAAGCCTGACAGGAACACGCATAAAAGCAATGACCATGCTATAAGTGAGAATAAGAACTTCATTAGGCTTGTTTTTTATCTAGGTTAATAATTTCAACAGAAGGTGCAAGATCAGAAGCAGCAGGAAGAAATGTTTCTTGTGTAGCCATTACAACAAAAGGCTTATTATCTGCTAAATAGTTTCGGTATGTTCTGCAAACCGTTTCAACCTCACCGCCAACAAGAGCATCAAGCAGAAGAACTTTTTTGTCTTCCAACATAATCATAATGTTTTCAACTTGGTTTGGCTGGCATTCAGCAATTGCTTCTTTGTTGCCTTCTGTAAGTTCAAGTGCTAATTCATTTGCTTTTGTGGTCTTTCCTGTACCCTGACCGCCTGTAAATATGGTTATCTTTGCCATTTTTTATGGTGTTATTGTTTTTTAGAAGAAAACAAAGCAGCTTAATTTTCTTATTCGCTGCTTTGTTTTTATGGATATTTTTTAGGTTTACGACTCCCTATTTTACGCACTCCAAGAAGTATAAAAACCAATTTGCTAAGGGCTTAAATTTGAACTTAAAAGGTATTAAGTTCAAGCGTGCTTGAATCAAAGTTGAATAGTTAAGAAATACAATTTTTAAAACTACTATCCATAAAATATCAACCTTATAAATATTGCTATAAGCATAAATTTTATAAATGTTTTATGATGTTTTTAATTTTTGTTTTATCTGCTTTTTCTTCTTCCATAGTTAGCTGAAATTTCATCATATCAATGTTGGCTTTTATGGATTCATCAACAATAGCTTCCATTATTTTTGGTTTCAATGCGTCAACCTCCCAACTAACTTTTCCAAATTCTGCAATATAGTCTTTCATTCTTGGATCAGTCATTTTTGCAGGGTTGCTTGGTGGGTTGTACTCTTGTATTTGTTCCATAGTCAAACCGACTTGCACGACTTCAAATAAATCTTTCGACTGAATAAACAACATTTTTCTACCTTCTTCTAAAAGACTATACATCTTATTTTGCTTCTTTTCTGAAAGACTATCAATGTGTTCAAAATCTGCAACACATTCATATTTTTCTGAAATGTCAGCTATATCATAAATTGTTGATCCTGAATCATGCCACCAATCAAGAACATCTTCATCAGAAAAAACTTCTTCAAATTGCGAACCATTGCAGAACATAAACATCAACCTTGTGTTTATATCACGTATCATATCCAAACCGCTTGGATCGTGGTCACCAAAATAAAGTATTTTTACTTTTCCACCTTCTTCAAACTCCTGAATAAAACGATTATAAGCACCATAAATAGCAGTACTACTTGTGTAACCTTTATTAACTACCAAAGTTATTCCATAAGGGTTGGTTATTCGCTTCAATATGCTGCTTATTGCATCTTTTTCAGTCCATACTTCAATAAGGGCTGTTTGGTTTCTTTGGCGGTCTAAACGGTAACAATCAACAGTTTTTTGAAGTGCTTCTTCAATGCCTTCTTCTGAATAGGGTGTGCTTGGTAAACGTCCACGGTCTTGAAAAACTGACCAGTCAATAAGACCTGCATAAACAGCTTCATCTTTAAGACCACCAATTTTTTTATAAACCTTATCATGGTTTGGTATTATATCCCTAGCAACTAATTGATAATAAAGCTGTCTAAGTGTCAAAGTATAATATTGACTGAAATATTCTTCACAAATTGAAACCATGTGTTCAATAACGTTTCTTTTATCAGCAATCCAATATTCTTGTTTTTCAGGCATGAATATTTTTATATCACCATTTAGTTTGATATTTCTGAATTTCTCTTTCATGTGTAACTATCTTTTTTAGGATATTGGTAAATAACTTTTTCACCATTTATTATTTTTGTTTTGGTCTTCCAACCTAATTGGTATCTTATTTCTAGTGCTACCATGTAAAGATATAAGGAAGAAGCCAAACAAGGCTTTATGTTTTTTGATTTGCAGAAAGCCTTGTATTTTTTGAAGTCTTTTTTCATAGATACCTAGTTCTTTCTTATAACTCCTTTTTCTTTGCCCTCATTAGTCCAGTAACCAAGAAGGTTTTCAGCCTTATCATAGAAATTAATAAACCCATTCATTTTTGAACCAAACTTTTTGTGGCTTGCAACAGTAGGAAAAATTTCTTTTACCTGCTTTACAGTACTTTTTGAAAAAGTTTTTGTTTTGGTTTGAAATGAAGTAGAAGCCATGATATTTATTTTTAAGTGCTGTTGTTTAAGTACAATGTAAATATAGAACCTTTTAATTGAAAAACAAAATTATTTTAAGTTTTTATTTAAACTATTTTTTAAAGATTCAATTTCTTTTTCAGCTTCACCTGCTAACTTCATAACATTCATATATCTTGAAACCATTTCAGGTTTTCCCCACATTTCGTTTAGGCTTTTATCCATTCTTGAAACTTTATTTTCCAAAACCGCTATTCTGTTTTTAATTTCTTGATTAGTCATCTTTATGTTTATTTTTTGATTTCTTTATAATTAAGTACAATGTAAATATACAACTTTATTTTTAAACCAAAAATTATTTTGGCTTTATTTTAAAAATAAAATTTAATTAACACATTGTAACACCATTTTTTGAATAAAATTCAATTGCACCTGCATTATCTTTTTTCCACTTAGCAATAACATTTGGAAGTTTTGCGATAGTAACAGAACACGCACTATCAAATTTAGAAGCTTCATAATCTGCAAACCTACTATCAATAAGATCTTGACCCCAACCGCATCTTTTCCAGCTTATGCTTATTTTCTCAATAGTTTTTTTTGACTTAGCTATGAACGCATAAACAGCTTTTAAAGCAGAAGATAAACGATCTGAATATTTAATTGATTCACAACCTGCTTTTGCTATTTTATGTGCTGCTTTGAATAATCTTGAATAGTCCATAACTGAAAATATTTTTTGTTTAGTTGTTAAGTATAGTACAAATATAAACCAAAATATTTAAACCTGCAAGTTTTTAACCAAAATTTTAAAAAATAAATAAAAAAAACTTTGAAGCTAATTAAAGCAACAAAGTTTTTTAGTGTGTTTATAAAAATAGGTAGTGTTATTTTATTCTTGTGCAACAATTGCTTCTTCTGAAACTCTTGAAGCTGCAACACCGTACATTTTAGAGTTTCCATGTTTGTCAACCTCTCCACCTTCCAAAGCTTCAACACGGTAATACACGCAGTTAATACGCTTGTCAATCGTCAAGGACTTAATAAGACCTTCAATCACTTCACTTGACCCTGATGGAGTAAAGAAAAGATGACTTCCACGGTGTTTATTTAATCTTTCTTTTTCAGCAAGTGCTTCTTCAAGTGACGTTTCAGGATCACGGAATCTTTTTGATGGTGATGCTTTCAAAACCTGTCTTGCTTTTCGCACTCTATCTTTTGCATATCTTTTGATTTGCTGTTGTTCTGCAAGCTGTTCTTTCAATTTTCTTATAACGCTTATACAAACTTCAACTTCTGCTTCTGCTACTTTTACAGTTTGAATTGCTTTTTCTTTGCTTTCGGCAAGGACTTTTTCAAAGGCTTCTTTTTTCTCTTGCACAAGTTCCTTTGCTTCCTGCAATTCTTGTTTTGCTGCATCCCTAACGGCATCAATCTTTTCTTTGACTTCTTCCTTCATCTTTTGGACTAAAGACTTAGCAGCATCAATTTTTTCTTTCTTGTCAACCTTAGCAGCATCAAAAGCAGCCTTTGTTGTATCAACATTTGCTTTGTCTTCTTCAAGTTCTTCTGCTGTTTTTTCAACTGCTTCTGTATTGTTTACAACTAAAACACGTCTTGCAGAACGGTAAGCACGTTCAGCATCATCAATAGCCGTTTCAGTATCAATTTTTGTAAGCTGGTAAGCACTTTTTGCATCAGCCAATTCTTTTTGAATTTCTGCTTTTTCAGCATCTACTTTTTCAGATATAGAGTTTTTCAACAAGATAAGTTTTTTTTCTGCTTCTTGGTACTCTTTTTTTGCTTGGTCATATTCAGAAACAGGAAAAAGTTCTTCTGCTTCTGCTTCTGCTTCTTCTGCTTCTGCTTCTGCTTCTTCTGCTTCTTCTGCTTCTTCTGCTTCTTCTGCTTCTTCTGCTTCTTCTGCTTCTTCTGCTTCTTCTGCTTCTTCTGCTTCTTCTGCCTTTAAAGCAGAACGTCTTGCAAGTTCTTCTTCAAGTGCATCAGCTTCAATTCCATCAGCAAGATCAAGTTCATCATTCAAACGGTTTTCACCAAAAACTTTATAGTTTACCGTGCTGAATGTTACCTTGTCAACTTCTTCTGATTGTGTCACTTCTTCTGAAACTCTTGCTTTAAAAGTTTTTAGGTCTTCATCTTGCTTTGCTGTGAAGATGATGCCGTTTTCAAGTTTTGCAATAGTTCCACTTAATGCTTTAATAATTTTCGCTTTCATTTTTTATATTGAGTTTATTTAAAAATTAAGTACTTTGCAAATATAGGTTTATTATTTAGAAACCAAAAAATAATTTAAGTTTTATTAAAAATTATTTTTTGGTTTCTGTTTAATGTTAAGCCCAAAGTCTTTTTGCTAATTCAAATTTTTTAATAGCATTGTTAAGATCTTTTTTTGCATAAGCCAAAGAATAAGAATGTGGTCTGTCCTGCTTCTTCATATCTTTTATTGTTTTGTGGTACTCCATTGCTTGACTAAGTTTAATTTCAAAATATTCAATACTTTCAGGCATTGAAATACAAACTTCTTCACTTCTGTTGTTCCAGTATTCAACACGTGTTTGATAGTCTTCTGACTTTCTCAAATTCTCAACCCATTTAGTAGTGTTGTTTTGTGCTTGCTCAATTATTTTGCGGTGTCTTCTTTCGCTGTGATGACCTATTTTTATAGGTTCAGCAAGACTTAAAAAATCTTTGTCTTTGTTTGACTTATCATAATAGTCATCAGCTTTTGTTTGTGCATTTGCTGAATACCCTGCATATCTTTCAGCTTTTCTTTTCGCCCATTCTTGATAATCAAAACCATCTAAGCGAGTAATTGAGTAGTAATTGAAGCCATCTTTTGAGTATATGAAATTATGAACAATACATTCATTCTCTTTTCCATATCTTGTTGTTAAGGTTATAACATCGCCTTCATTATGTTCTTCTTCACTTTTGGCTAAAAATACTTTTGGTGCAAATTTTGAATAAGTAATCATTTTTTGTTGTTGTTTGAATGTTTAATAATTAAGTACAATGTAAATATACAACTTTATTTTTAAACCAAAAATTATTTTGGCTTTATTTTAAAAATAAAATTTAGGCATTTACTTTTTTAAATTCCTGCTTAAAATATCTCATATATTTAACAGCTTTACCTTTTGCCCTTGCTCTTGTTGGAAGTGTTCCTTCTGCAACTACTTCTGATGCTGCATAATTTCCACTTATAGGATTTATTTCAGATAAGCTTGTGACCATATAAACCCTAAAAGAAAAACCGTTTTCAGTTTTTTTAGTATTCCACGTAAAATATGTATTTGGCTTATTCATCTGTTTTATATTTTTTGGTTGCTTTGTTATTAAGTACAATGTAAATATAGAGCATTAATTTTTAAACCACAAATTATTTTGGCTTTATTTTAAAAAATAATTAAAAAAAAATGCTTTAAGACTTTTTTTTGTGTCCTAAAGCATTTTTATTTTTTTAAGTGTATTTTCTTATTCTTGCTTTTATAGCCTTCATAAGACCATCTTGTTTATCTGTCTTCTTGTCAATGGCTTTTGCAACATCTGCATCAATAGTGCCTTTGCAAGTTAGATGATGAATTATCACTTGGTTTTTTTGTCCTTGCCTGTCAAGTCTTGCATTGGCTTGTTGATACAATTCCAAAGACCAAGTAAGACCGAACCAAATTATTATGCTCCCACCAGCTTGAAGGTTTAAACCATGTCCACCGCTTGCCGGGTGCATCAGCATGACTTGGATCTTACCAGCATTCCAATCTTTGATGTCTTGATCTGTTTTTAATTGTTTTGGTTTGTATTTTTTCAGGTGTTTTTCCAGTCTTATTAAATCGTGTTTGTAAGATCTGAAAATCAAAACAGGTTTTCCACCTGCTGCTTCAATTATATTTTCAGTTTCTACCAATTTAAGTTTGTGGACTTCATGCCAATTTTTTTCTTCTGTATTGTCATAAATAGCACCATTGGAGAACTGCAAAAGTTTATTTGATAAGGCAGCAGCATTGACAGCAGAAATTCCTTCTTCAAGGTCTTGGTCTTCAAAAAGTGTAAGCACTTGGTCTTTCTCAAATTCGTTGTACTTCTTTTGAACTGCTGATGTAAAAGGTATTTCAATGTAGTTATTTATTACAGGTGGTAAGTCAAGATAATCTTTCTTTTTCATACTCATACAAATATCATCAATCTTGTCAAATATCAATTGTTCGCTGTCTTGCTGCAATTTATAGCTATAAACTATTTCACCATTTCTTTTGTCAGGCTTGAAAAACGCTTCACGATACCTTGAAATATATTTTCCTAATCTTTCCCCTCTATCCAAAAGATAAAGCTGTGACCAAAGATCTATTAATCCATTTGGTGCAGGTGTTCCAGTAAGAAGAACAACACGGTCAAAACTTGGTTGCACCAGCTTCAAGGCTTTGAACCTTTGCGACTTTGGATTTTTAAAACTTGAACTTTCATCAATAACAAGCATATCAAAAGGAAGATCAGAACCGCCAAACATACCACATAACCAAGCCACGTTGTCACGTCCTATTGTGTAAATGTCAGCCGTTTCACTCAATGCCTGTCTTCTTTGTTTTTCGTTACCTATTACCCTTGAAACTTTAAGATGCTTCAAATGCTCCCAGTTTTCAATTTCAGCACTCCAAACAGATTCTGCAACCCTTTTAGGTGCTATGACAAGAACCTTTTCAATCGCTAAGTCTTCATAAATTAGAATATCAATAGCAGTTAATGTTGTAACAGTCTTACCAAGACCCATTTCAAGGAACAGACCACAAAAAGGATTATTCAAAATGTGTTCAAGTCCTGTTTCTTGATATTGATGTAATTGTTCCCTTCTAAGCATTTTCAGTATATTTTTTAATAAGTTCTTTTATTTGGTTTGATGTGTCCACAATGTAAACCGCAAAGCCTAATTTTTTAAGCTGACCATGCACATACAATTGTATCTTTGTTGGTTTCTTCTTGGTGGTCTTAACTTCTACAAAAAAGATAACACCACCGGGAAAAAGACAAACACGATCAGGAAGACCAGTAAAATGTTTTGATAATAATTTCAAACAAATACCACCTGCTTTTTTTGTTCCTGCTTGAAGTTTTTTTTCAAGTGCTTTTTCACTTTCTATCATAAAATATCTGCTTCTGTACGTGAATAGAATTTTTGTTTTCCATAGAAGCCAAAATTTTTGGTGGATTTTGATTTTTCCCAACCTTTCAAGGCTTTCATCAATTCATTTATTGGTCTTGTTTTATACCTGTCCATGTCCTGCTTCTTATTACCTAAACATTCACACCAAATTTCAGCCACACAAACAAAGTTCTTCTGTTGTGTTCCTTCTGCTTTTATATCTTCATTCAACCAATCTTTTCTTTCTGTAAGGCTAAGGTCTGACCAGTTATCAGGAAATTTATTATCAAGATATTCTTCTATGATACCAATTCTTTCATCATATTTTGAATGGTCTTTTTGTGCTTTTTCAGATAGGTCTTTTGCATCATTTTCAAGAAAGAGTTTTTCACCTTCTAGGTATAATTTTTTTGCTTCTGACCAAAGAAGATCAACTTCATCTTCTGACAAATCCCAAATACTTTTTTTTGCGTTGGCTGCATTTATTCGTATTGGCATGAAACGCCTGTTTCCAGTTGGATCATTAAGAAAGTCATCAGTATTTGTTGTAGCTATGAAAACACATTGCCTTTGATATGTTTCTGTAACACGACCATAAGCAGGACGGAACATATCAGATTGTTTTGTTATGAAATGTTTTTGTGCTTCAATATCTGCTTTTCTTAATCCAGCCAATTCAGCCATTTCAATTATCCAAGCACCTTGTAATTGTTCAAAAGATTCTTTTCCAGTAACGGTTGAAAACGTATCAGAAAACCAAGATTTTCCAAGTTTTCGTGCAAGTGTACTTTTCCCAGTACCTTGTTCACCTACTAAGGTAAGAACCAAATCAAACTTAATTCCGGGCTTATAGATACGACCAACAGCCCCAACCAAAGTTTTCTTCAAAGCTTCTCTTGTATAGGCGTTATCTTCAACACCATAATAATCAATAAGGAAGGTTTCAATTCTTGCTGTTCCATCCCATTCAAGGCTGTCAAGATAAGATCTTACAGGGTGGTATCTGTTTCTTTCAAATTCTAGTGCTAAGGCATCATCTATTTTCAAATGACCTGTGATACCATAAATTGATTCTATGTAATTTCTGATACCTGAATAGTCCACATTCTTCATGGTTTCAGGTTTTTTTATATCCCTCCAAGCAAGGTTTTTGAAAACATACCTTTTATTATCAAAAGCGTTGTATCTGAATGCTTCCTTCAATCTTGCATCATTAGCAAAAATAAGATTCAGGTTGTTTGAACTAGAAAGATATTTTCCTTTTGTATCTACTTCAAGAAGTTTTGCCCATTCAAGGTTTGCATCAGTTGTTTCTTCTTCATAACTGTCTGCAAAATCATAAGTGGCATTTTTTATGCGTTCTGATGCAATTAATTCACGTACCTTTTCATCTTGCTGAACTAAAGTTTCCATTGCTTGAAAACTTTTCTGTTTTGTTCCTCTTGCTTTGCTACCTTCATCAAGATGACCAAATTTGTGAATGCGTACCAAGTCAAAAGCATTTGCCAATTTATGACTGCAAGGATCAGTTCCATGATGGGAAAAAGCAAATTTGTCATCATAGATAATCAATCCACCTGCTGTTGATCCTTTTGTGTATGTGTATCTGTCATCTTTGGCTGAAACATAAATATCTGAAAGGTGTTTTTCAATCGCTTCTGTTATGCTGTATGATCTACAAAACGCACCAATCATACCTTTCTTCAATTCCGGGTCTTCTTGCTTTTTGGCTAACTTGTGTACATCATCAAGTTGTTTGTCTGCTGTTGCCCAAAGGCTTGAATCTTTCCAATCTAAATAAGATCCAAGAACTTCATCAGCATCAAGCCAAACACCATCTTGTTGTTCAAAAATATATTCAGAATCTTTTGAAATAGATGACCAAAACATTAATCTTTCAGGTTGAAAAGTTGTCCTGTCAAAAAGTTCAATATCAAGATCACCTGCAACTTTCCTTGCAATAGCAACATATTCTTCTGATGAACATTCACGGCTTAAAGGCATTATTAAACGGAATCTTGGAGATTCAGCCGAATGTGAATGTGTGGTGTGAAGAACAGCAGCATTTTCATATTGCATTTGGAACACCTCCCAAAAATCAGCGTGTGCATAGTCAATATCTAAAGTTATCAATTGACGAAATACAACGTTCTGTGGTTTTCTTCTCCCTTCTCTTAGGTATGCACCCACATAACCACCCACATCTTTAATCTTTCCCCTTTCAGCCTTACTTGCTTTCATGTATTCTTTGAAAGTTTCGTTTGTTATGGTTGGGCTGTTCAGTTTTTTTATTAGGTCTGACCAACTAAGTTCTTTATTTTTCCAATGCTTTGAAGTCGCACCAAGACCAACTGCAATGTTTATTGTTCCGTTGTGTTCTAAATTCATTCTAATCTTTTTTATAGAAAGGTGTTAAATATCCATCTGCTGACAAAGGCAGACCAGTTGACCATTCAGGATTTTCACCCATAATATCACACATTCTGTCAAGTTCTCTATTCATCGTGTATTCATCACCAGCATCAGGAATTTCACAAATAGCTTCATCATGCACGTGCATAACAATATGAAAACCGTTATTGTCTAAATTAAGCATTGAGAAAGCCAACAAATCACGTGCTATTGCTTGTACTATGTTCTGAACCATTTTACCACCATACAGATCAATCTTTGACCATTTTTTTGTGGTTTGGTTCATACCCATATAATAGACACAAGGCTTTCCAAATCTGTTGTTGTGTATTCCAACATCTTGATATATTAGATGTCTTCCTGATGGCAATTCAAGCACTAAAGTATTCCCTTTCATGGAGAACTTCAACCTTCCACATTTTGAAGATCTTGTTTTTTTATCGTGCATTGTTTTACGAAACAAAGCTTCTATTTCAGCCCAAAGTTTCACAATGTTTTTATTGGCTTTTCGCCACTTCTGAACAATATCTTTAAGCTGATCTTCTGAAAGTTTGTTAATTTCAGCACCTCCAATGTTTTTAAGTGCTTGTGTCCATCCTTGATAACCAAGTGCAAGTTCAGCACATTTTCCTTTATATCTGATTCCCGGAAGACCACCTTTTTCTTCCTTCATGCACTTTTCAATTGGAAGGTTGAACATCATTGATGCAGAAGCTTCATATATTTTACCGTGTGTATTAAATACATCTATTCGCCACGATTCACCAGCAAGCCATGCAATAACACGTGCTTCAATTGCACTAAAATCAGCTACTGCAAAAGTGTGTCCTTTTTTGGCTACTAGTGCCGTTCTTATCAACTGTGAAAGAACATCTGACACATCATCAAACAAAATATTTAAAGTGCTTAAATCGTTATCTTTTACAAGACTTCTAATATCTTCTAAGTCAGGTAAATAATTTCTAGGTAAATTTTGAACCTGTATAAGACGACCAGCCCAACGACCAGTTGCAGTTGCTCCATAGAATTGAATCAAACCTCTTGCACGGCTATCAGAACAAGCACAACTGATGACTTTTAGATACTTTTTTATTGACGTTTTTGAAGACTTCATTCTTAGTCTTATAACATCAGAAACAAGTCCAGCACCACACTTTTTCAAAAGTTTAGGTAATTCAGCTTTAGCCAATGTTTTTATTTCTTCTTTCATGGCATCACTTAACCACTTTTTAAGTTGGGCTGGACTGTTTGGATTTTCTATACCTGTAAGATTTTTCATCTTATCAGATTGTTCTTTTGATTTTATGCCATCTATTGAAACAGCATTTTTTGCAAAACCCACATCAACTAAAACACCTCTATCATTTATTTTCTGATCTAGTATATAATTTTGTCTTTCAAAATTTGGTATGTTGACAAAATCAAGCTGTTGTTCAATTGCTCTTTCTGCTTCAACATCTTGCACGCAATAAGCAATAAATTCAAGCCATGCTTCAACATCATGTTCAGGAAGGTTTCTTTCTCGCTGACCATTTACTTTTGTAGGTTTGCAAGGTACACAAAAATATTTTATTAGTTTCTTTCCAGTATCTGATTTTCCTTTATCACCTAAACCCATTGCATCAGAAACGCCTTTAAGGGATAGAGGAAAACCACAATAACCAGCTTGTATTGCTGTACAATACCATTCATTTATTTTTGTATCAATTCCGTATGCTTTGAAAGCTGTTCTTTCAAAATTAGCATTATGTGCAAACTTTTTTATGTTTGGATCAAGTAAGGCTTCTTTTAGATCAGAAGGAAATTCATCACCTCTTGCAAGATCTGCAACCTTTATTTCTTCATCGTTAAAAGCGTAGGCTATTATAAGTATTTCAAAATTTTCTGACTCGCAATATTTATAAGAACCACAATTTTTAATATCAACATCTGAATAAGTTTCAATATCAATGTGTATTTTCTTTTTCATTTTTAGCTTCTATTAGGTTGAAAATATTAGGGCTAAGAATTTACATCTTAGCCCCAAAGATTAAACACATTCAAACATGGTTCTTACATCAAATCGTCATCATCATCTTCTGATCCAAAATCATCTTCTGCTGATGCTCCACCTGAAAGGCGTTCACCATCTTCAAGTTTTTGAAGGTTTCCAAGACCTGCTGCAATTCCTTTGTTTCCATTGCTATCAAAAGCATAAAAATTGATACTAGCACGACCAACACAACCTGAATAAAATTCAGTTTTATCAAGTATTGCTTCAAGATCTTTGTCAACAATTTCAGGCTTGTTGATAGTTGAAGCATTGAAGAACATTGAATTTTTGTATGCAGGGTCATCAGGTCTTTCTTCATCACCATCACGCAAAGGACGTTTTGAAGCTTTGGTTAATTTGATTCCTTTTTCTTTTCCTACTTTTTCAGCAGCAGCAACAGCTTTTTCAATTTTTGCTAGTGTTTTCTTATCGTCTTTTGATACGATGATTGAAACACTAAATTTTTCTTTGCCACCATTTATTGATGTTGCTTCCCAAACATTAGCATAAGAAAATTTTACTTTACCTGTTGTTATTCTTGTTTTATCAGACATAATAATTTTTTTAGTCTTGTTAATAATTAAGTACGGTGTAAATGTATAACTTTTATTTTGAAATAAAAAATATTTTCAGTTTTTTTTAAAAATATTTTTTAATCTTCTTGAAAATCAGCCTTTGCAGAATTTATTTCTTTTCTCCTATCTGATTCAGGAACTATGGTAGGTTTACCATCAGGTTTGATAACTAGATGACCAAGAAGGGCGTTGAATTTATCAACTGACATAAGACTTGAAATTTTACCAATTCCGTTGGTCTTATATTTTCCTATCTGTTCAGGTGTATATCCTTCTTTCAGTAAGGTATCAAAAACTGAATCTTCATCAAGCCATTTTCTATTTGAACGACCAGCGACCAGTTTTAAACCCTCCCATTTTTTACCCTTCAAAGCAGTATTGAAAACGTGTTCTTGTACCGCTTTCAACCAAATACTTACTGTTTCCCTCTGATTGAAGCCTTCAAGTATTTCTTCATCTGTCAGCAGTTCAGGTTGTGAAAACTCTAATTGTGCCAGCTTTAAGGCTTTGTTTTTTAATGCTGCACAAGAAGCTTTGACACCGCACCACCTGCACCATTTCCCAGCCTTTTGATCTCCAAGACCATCAAAGGCTTTTGCAGCAGCAGGTTTGACAATATAATTGCCCCACGCACGCAAATCTTCAACTGATGTTTCCCAAATGCTTATTGAATCCCTTCTTGGTTGTACGATTGTCAATTTTACAGTCTTAATATCATACATCAAATCAAATGCAGCCAAAGCCCCCAAAGCATAAAGTTTAAGCTGTGAATTGTTTTCAGCTTCAACTTTTATACCTCTGCCATATTTAAGATCTATAATTTCAAGAACGTTGTCTGAAACAATACTTGCATCACCCGTACCAAATCCATCAGGTGCGTATTCACTAAAATCAAGTTTTTGTTCAATAAAAAGTTCTGTTGCACCATTTTCTTTTTTTGACACATTGAAAGATTCTATAACATAAGAAGTGTATTGTTCAACAAAACTATCCATTTCCTTTTTGTATAGCTTGTTTTTTTTCAGTTCTGAAACTTGTTTTTTATATTGACTTTCTGTTATTTGGTTGTTGAATTTGCATAAATACAGATCTGAAAATTCATGTGCAAGCGTTCCTTCTTCTGCATAGGTTGAAGTTCCTTTTTCAATAACTTCTTCAAGTCTTACACTAGGTGTGCAATTTATCCATCTGTCAGCCCCTGATGCAGAAAGAAGGGCGTGACCTCTATACTGATGATTCTTTTCCATATTGATTAAAGGCTTTCTAAAAATTCAACAAATGCTGGATAGTGTGAAACATCCAATTTAGTTACACTAGCAGCACCAAAACTTGCAAGCTTTTCAACAATGGCTGGTTTGTGTGCTTTTACTTTTTCACGTACTTTTTTCCTAACGTAATCAATTTTTATGTTTCCTTTTTTTATTTCTTCTTTTTCAGCTTTTGCTTCCTTAGCTGCTTTTTCTTTTTCAGCTTTTGCTTCCTTAGCTGCTTTTTGTTTTTCAGCTTTTGCTTCCTTAGCTGCTTTTTCTTTTTCAGCTTTTGCTTCCTTAGCTGCTTTTTCTTTTTCAGCTTTTGCTTCCTTAGCTGCTTTTTCTTTTTCAGCTTTTGAAATTTCTGCTTCTTGCTCTACTTTTGAAATTTCTGCTTCTTGCTCTACTTTTGTATTTGAATAAAAAGGTTTTTCAACTTCTTTATTTTCCTGATACAAATAAGGCTTTTCAGATAGTACGCTTAACATAGTTGTTAAGGCTTTCATGTGGTCAGGGTTTTTTGTGTCCACATTAAACTTAAATTCTACAATGTTTGTCATTTGTCGCTACTTTTTTTATTTGAAACTTTTAACAGTTTCTGAAATTTGGTTAAATGATAAATTTATTTTTTCAGCACTTTCAAAATGAGTTATTGAATAATGCAAAGATTTTTTGTGAAAAATACCAAGTCGTAATTTGGATATATTAAGAAGACCAATATAATCTTCACAATTTATTTCAACAACATAGGCATCTTCTTTTTTCCAATCGCCTGAATATAATTCTTTTATTGGTCTGTCAATGTAAGCTGCCAATTTTGAAAGCTGGTCTGAATTTAAAGATCCTTTACCTGATACAATTCTGTTGAAAGACAGAACAGGGTGTTTATTATTTGGAAACAGTTGTTCCGCTAATTTCTTTTTATCAAGTGAAAAGTCATCAAGCAACTTTGAAAGTTTTACTGATTCCATTTTTTTTATAATTTTGAATTTTTACGATAATCCAAAGGTAATAAATTTAAAATAGAATTAAAACTTTTTTTCATTTTTTTATAAAAATTAATTTTTAAGGTCTTGTAAAATACTAAACCTTTCAAGCGGTTCAGATAGTAAAATTTCAGCTTCTAATAGTCTTCTTTTTTTAAGACCTGCAAGTTTTTTGCCTGATGCGTCTTTAACATAGAGTAGCAATTTAGAAGCTATGTTTCTTTTATCACCACCAAGGATTGCTTTATTTAATTGGTCACCTATGTTTGAAACGTTGTACTTGAAGGCTGCTATAACCAAAGCAGACCAATAATCAAGTTTTGGATATTTTTTATTTACCCAATACAGTTTTTTGAAATACGCTTTTTCCATTTCACATTGTGCTTCTTTTTCTGTTATGCTTTTCCTAAATCCAGCTTTAGTTCCATATCCTATTGCTGTTCTTGCTCCATCCTTGTATGGTCTAAGTCTTAGACCTTCTGAATTTTTTATAAGTTGAAATATCAATTCAAAATCAACATTTTTTATTTTAGGTTTATTTTCAAAAACTTTTATGTTTTCAACTTTAGGACACATGAAAACATTTGAGTTAAAAAGTAGTATTGCTATTATTAAGACCTTCATTGTTTACAAGATTTTTATTGTTCCTTCATATCTTATTGATTATCAACACTTTTATAAAAGCGTAAACAATAGAAACAAATTCTACCTATAAACACTATTACAAAAGTTCTTTATAAAGGTAATACTATTAATCTATTTTAAAAATAAATTCTTCCTTTTTTATTGTTTACATTGTTTATTTATACCTAATAGGTTGAAAAACAACTTATTAAGTGTAAACAATTTTATTGTTTCTATTGTTTACGCATTGTTTACCAAGACTATCAGGCTTTAAATTTGCTGTTTTAAGAGCCTATAAAAGAACCACCTTTGTCTATATACCAAAAGAGCCGTTAAAGTCCAAATTTCAAGGACTCTAACGGCTACAAAGCAGTTATTAAAATGAAGTGCGACAAACAAAAAATTAACTGCTTATCTTTTTACTAGATATTAGGCTTTTTAGTCTTGATCCTATTACTTGCCAAAGATCAATTCCTGTTGTCCTAGAAATGTTTTCAAAATTACTTTTCAATTCTACATAAGCAATATAAAATGCTACAATGTAAGTCAAAGGAAGATAAGTAGTGTTTATTTCAAAAGCTACTACCATTCCACGACTTAGCAAGATAGCAATGAAATATTGAATTATCTTGGTTACTGTGGTACGCATTCCCTTACTAGCTTCTAATTTTTTATAGATGCCTTCTTTCTTTGCTGCACTTATGCCAGTGTAAAGATCAGCAAAAACAAGAACCATGATGAACACCAAAAAAGGTGTTATTGGTGCAAGAAAATTAACGGCATAAACAAGCATTAAAGATGCTACTATTTTTATAAATTCCATTTTTTTAAATATTTTGTACAACGGTTATGTACTCTAATGAATAAATAGATTGACCATTTGCATCTTTAAAGTCAAGAATAACAGTATATTCTTCACCTGCTGCTGCTGATGGGTCATCAAATGTCAAAGTGTCAACACAAAAAGACTTTACTGAACCTGTTTGTGAAACGGCTGCAATAGTTAGTTCCGTTGGAATTGGTTCAGTTCCTGAATAGTCTGAAAAAATAACATCAACAGAAGCCACCATTCCAGTCTTGTCAGTTACAGACCCACAAACACGGAAATTTGAAGCATCCAGTTGTTTGATGAAAAAACTATTTAGTTGAAGATTCTTAAAGTTACAAAAAATATCTGCATTAGAAACAGAAAGTTCATTTGATTGTTCTAAGCAACAACTTAATTCTACGTTTCTTCCAACTTTAGCTGAAATAATATCAAGCAAAATATCTTTTGTTCCTGCTCCAAAATCTTTAGGATATAAAGAAATTACTTTTGGGTTGAATCCTGTTCTTAACTTACCAAGATCAAGAATGTTGATATAATCAATTTCATCAGATCCATCACAAAGAACTGAAAGTTCATCAGCACAAGTATCAACAGCAATCAAATCTTGGTGAATCTTGGTTTGACCAGCTAAACCATTTTTGATAAAAACATAACAACCTTCACAAGTTATTTCAAAAGGGAAATTATCTTTTACGGCAATAGAATTTTTTTTCATTTTGTATAAGTATTTAAGTATTGTTTATAGTGGCAAAACCTATTGAAGTGCCATAATTATTTTCAGTATCATCACAACCACAATCTTCTGAACAATCATAATCTTCTTTGCAGTTATCCCAAAAAGTTTTTAAGAATTTGGTTTTTGCGTTACTAGCATAATTTGCAGCAGAATCAGACAATCTTTTTCTTTGCTTTTCTGCTGCGTGTTTGAAGCTATTTTTGAAATCTTCATCATCATTGCTTGTGGTTATCAAACCAACTTTTTTAAGTTGTGTTATTGAAGCACCTTCAAACCAATGATAAGCCACTCTATTACTGTAATACTTTTTGAAGTGTCTGTTCCTTAAAATATTAGACCACTTCAAAGGCAGAAAATCAAAAATGGTTTTCTTTTCAGTATTGCTTGAATCTGAATTATAATCATTCGCTGCTGTTACGCTTTCAGATACAGAAGCACAAAGTTGTTCAAAGCATAATTCACCAATAAGATCACCAACATCATCATTGGAATTATTTATGTCATTATCTCTTATAAGGCTTGATTCTGATAATTCAGAATAAGAGATTATGCAAGAGCTTTCAACAAGCCAGCAAAAGCAAATGCAGGATTTACAATAATTAAGCGTTTCCATTAGCAGCCGTATTTTGTTGTCTATAAGCAGGTATTAAATTGCTTTGAATTTGTTCTTCTGTTGGCGGTTTAAGTCCAAAGTCTTTGTACAACTCAAACCATTGTTGAGGGTGTAAAAAGTGCATAGCAGCAACCGCTTCAATATCAAGGAAGGCATTCAAATTTGGAACTATAACTGTTCTTTCAGGTATTTCAAGCAGATCATTAATAAGGTTCAAAAAACCACTATCATAATCATCAAACATAGCCTTCAAAGGCTTTATTGTGAATTGATTAAGAATCTTCAAACCTGTTATCAATTTACCTGAACCTTCTGATAAAGGACTTTTGTCACTAGCTATTCCAAACAATTCAGGATAAATTGCACTATTAGCACTAAGTATTGTTTTTCTTATCCTAGAATCCAAATTTGTGTGTCTGTCTTTATTTGAATTTGTTGGTGTTGGCACAAACTCCATGAAGTCACTACCGGGTTCACCATCAATTCCAACAGGAACAACAGTAACTGCACCTGAACGGTGACCACCCATCATTTTTTTTGCAACTATGTGTTTGTGTTCTTCAAACTTCTTTTTGGCTTCACCGCTTTCAGGGTCTTTATATGATTTGTGGTACACTTTCACGATACCAGCAGCATGAAAACCATTTTTAATATCATCAATATCAAAACAACTTAAATAAAAATCTGCTTGAATATAGTTAAAAGCAGCACCTGAAAACCAAGAAGGTAAAGGATAAAAATCTGTTAAACCATCCATGTCTTTTATCAAAAAACTTTGTGTTCTGTTTACTTCTTCTGAAAGACTAAGTTCAGGGTTGTATGAATTTATGTATGCAACATCATCAGCAAATTTTGTTGGGTCTTGTTGCCATTCTAACCAGCTTTTTGTTTTCTTCTCTGATACTCTTATTTTTTTACCCTTACCGCTTTCTTTCCACCCCCAATTTCGGTGGTAATAATGCCTTTCATGTGAAACAGCACCATTGAGCATTTCAGCCCTTCCAAGTCTGAAAGTCTTGTAATCCCTTGCAGCTATGTTTGAAAGCCCAAAACCACGACCATCAGACCCAAAACTTAGTGTTACAGGTTGTGCTTTAAAAAGATAGGCTGAACACATTGCAGGTCTAAGAAAATTCTGCATTGTTAAACCTATACTTCTGTACAACTCATTTAGTTGTATGATTCTTTGTTCAGTAACAGGACTACCATCAACATTCACAAAAGTCATACTTCCTGATGCAACACCAGTTATGGTACTATACGCACGTTTTTGGATTGTGCTTCTTTTAACAGCATTAACAATATGGTTTGGAAGATAATTATCATGTCCGTTCTTAATATATTCTTCACCAATTTTAACATCTACACCAAGCAAAAAATCATGTGGGTTTGCTTCACTTTTTCCGTTATCACCATCATAACTATTCACGAACTGTGAACCATTTTCAGAAAATAGAAGAACAGAACTATAAGGTGCGTTATTTAAGTTTTTCATTTTTTAGCTTTTTATCAAAAACTAAATAATCATAAATTTCTTCAAGATTTTCAGGCTTCAAACCATCAATAGAAATTTGATCTATGTTTTTTGATGTGACCGAAAAAATAAGATCTTGACCTTGTTTCATGTAAAACTCTTTTTGAGTTACACCAAAATCAAGAGCATCAAAATTATGTGAATATTTTTCTGTTTCTTTCTTTTTTTCATTGTCAAAATCCAGTTCTAAATTTACCCTGTTATTTGACTTTTCGATTCTTGATTCTATTATTGCCATACTTGATAAATAATTGTGTAATCAGAAGCACCTGATGTAGCTCTGAATTGTATTGTTGATAGATCAATTATACCTAAGTCCATTGCATGACGTGCATTAAATTCAGGAAAATTATTATTGTTTGGATCAGAAACTAAAGATGCTCTTAAAATGCCAGCACCTGTATCTGTTATGTGTGTTATTCTTCCAAGAGTTCCAGCAGCAACAGGAAGAACATTAAGACCATTACCATTGAAGTTTTGCATCATTCCAATTTTGTTGGTCTTGTCACAATTATATATTGCTTTAGCTATTGAAGCAGGAAGGCTTGCGAGTTCAAGAACAATTGAATAGTTGCTATCTTTTATGAACGTTCCGTTTAATGTTACAGGGTTTCCAGCCATATCAAAATAATCAGTTGAAACAAGAAGACCATCTTCATATTTTTCAACCTTTCTTATAAGGGTTGTTTCCGGAGAACCTGAAACACCACTAACAGAAACGTTAGCAAATTCAAAATCACGCCCTTCAAATTGTCCCGGAACGACCAATTTTAGTTTGGAATAATTTGTTGTTGAATTGTCAAAATCAAATTGTATATTTTGAATACGAGTACCAAAACTATAATTTGTAGGAACGGTAAAAGATGCAACCAAAACATCAGTTGCAAAATCCCTAAGTTCAAAAGTAGGTGATCCAATAAAAGGACTAGATCCAATAACTTCACCAGTCATCAAAATAGATACTTGCCCTGTTCCAGTAAAATCATTCAGAAGTTCTATTTCAGCACTAGGAAAACCAAAAGCTGGTGCTAATGATATTCTTATTGTGTTGCCGTTTATAGTGTTGGGTATGGTCAAAGGGTTATTTGCTGAATCAGAACCTGTAACAGCCCCAAAAACAGCAGCTTCAAGAGCATCAGAATCAAGACCTATGCAACTAAGAATTTCATGGTCAACAGCAGTAGTATCAGTTGAAGTTGGACAGATAGAACCATTATCTATTTGTTCAACTATTTCTTCAAGTTTCAATTCTCCAATGCTGATAACATTGTAATTTCCTGAATTTAATGATACAGATTTGTTATCTGCTCCCACCACTTGAAAACCACTTTTGGTTTCATAAATTCTATAAGGTGGGTATATTTTTGATGTTTCAAGTTCAGAAGAACAAGAACCAATTTCAAAGTGCAAAAAAGACTGTCTGCATTCTATTGTTCCAAGAGCCATTTTATTTATATATTTTAGCTACGTTTTTGTGATAAGGTTGGTTTGTTGTCAGGTTAAATATTTCAAAGGAATAAGTACCCGGACTAATTGAACAATTAAGGTCAATTTTAAACTTAACAGAACCTGAACACAATGATATGTCAATAATTGAAAAATTGAACTGACCACATTTATTATCAACTAACCTAAGTTCATAAATGTTTGTAGTCAGTCCAAAAGAAGAATCAAAAATTTCAATAGTGTTTGTTTTGTCAAGCCATAAAGGAACAGCTACCATTGTTTTATTTTTTCTTTGTAGCAGCAGCTTTTGCAGCAGCTTTTGCTTTTGTTTCTTTTTCAGCAGCAGCTTTTTCAGCAGCAGCTTTTTCAGCAGCAGCTTTTTCAGCAGCAGCTTTTTCAGCAGCAGCTTTTGTTTTTTCTGCTTTCAAAGCTTTTGCCTTTGCTTTTTCTTGGTTTTTCTGAAAACGATTTTTGATTCTTGATCTTCTTTCGAGTTGTTCAGAAAGCATTTTTGATACCTCTGATGTCATTTCTTTTTCAGACTCTTTTTGATTGAATGCAGTACCTCTTGTACCTTTGTTCATATCAACAACAACGGCTTCTTTCTTTTTTGAAATAGAACCAAGATCAGCAATAAGTTCTGAACGGTTTTCATAAAGATAACCAATATCAGAATTTACATATTTTTGCCAATTCTGTTTGAAGTCGTTTAGAGTCACACTAACCTGTTTACCTCCAATCATAGCCCTGAAAACAGGACTGAAAAGCTTTTCTGTTTGTTTTGATATTTTAGCAGCTTTCATTTTTATTTTCTAATTTTAATGTAAAGTTTTACAATTTTTTTACAACTGCTTATTTTTCAGCAGCAGCTTTTGCTTTAGCCGCTTTTTCAGCATCAGCTTTTGCTTTAGCTTCTGCCTTTGCAGCTTTTTCAGCATCAGCTTTTGCTTTAGCTTCTGCCTTTGCTTTATCTTCTGCCATTTCAGGTGTAATTTCAAGAACTGCATCAGCTAGAACAGCAGAAAGTTTTCCTTCTTCTTCTAGTTTTGACAATCTTTCACCTGTAATTGGGTAAAATTTGCCATTGCTCATTTTGACTTTTATTTTACCTGATTTTTTGAATTGCTCATTTAGCTGTCTAGCCATGATATTTTTTATTTTTTTATTTCACCAAATATAAAAAATAATCAAGACTTTTTAAATAAAAGCATTGATTATTTTTTAAGTTCTCTAATTTATTGCTATTGAATGTTAAGTAAACCACCCAAAGCAACAGGAATAAGGTTTGCATCAGCCCAAGCACCATTGTCAGAATAACTAACGTATAAAGGTGCATCATTCACACGACCACTAATAGTAACCTCTGTAAATGTTTGGTTTGAATTTCCTGTTTTTCCTGATGTTGTCATTCCTCCTGAATGATTGATTAAACGCCATCTTCCAGTTTTATATTTTATTAAAATACAAACCTGTTTTCCCAGCATTTTATTCAACGCACATTCTTCTGTTGGAGTATTTGAAACCACTTGAAAAACAAAGGTATGGTTCAACGTAACATTACCCCCTTCACTTTGGTCATCAAAAGAATGAACAGCACCTGTATCATCATCATTTTGAACAAAATTTATGGGTTGCAAAAGGTATTCATCAGGTGCTGCTGCTGGTGCGTTTGGATTCTGTAAAGCAAAAATATTAATTTCTGCTTCATCACAACAACCATTTGCATCAGGCAAAAAACCAATTGCTTGAAGATTTGAAGGACAAGTATAATAAGCTTCTGCAATACCTGTTTGCAAATCATTACAATCAACCGAACCCAAAGGAGTTGGACAAATACAACATTCACCGCCAAAATTTAAAATAGGCATAAGTATTGATATTTTAAAAAATTGAAAGCTGATAGTCAAATGCTAAAAGCTTTCAATCTTATGATTTTTTATAATTTATTTTTTCCTAATCACAATTTCTTGTCAACGTTGTTGATGTGTTAAGACCACCAGCATCAAGAACCAAGTCAATTTGTGAAACGCTACCAATGATATTGGAAATTGAAATAAGTGGTTCACCTGCTGCATTTGGATCTTCATCAATTTCAACTAAACTGTTAGGAAAAATTGCTTCAATCTCGTTTTCAATAGCTGACCAGTCATCAGAATCAGAAATATCAAGTGCTGAATCTACCAAAGGAAGATTAGTAACATTCCCATTCAATGTATAAACTATTTCAAGTGTGTTTGTAACAGCACCCAAAGTAACCTTTGCATCAAAGTCACAAGAAGTCAAGTTTTCAGCAGTTCCAAATTGGGTTGTATCGCTTACTGTACAGTTACAGTATTTTGAAGCAACTGAACCATTTACTGAATCAGATCCTGTGACGTTTCCAAACACATTAACAATAAGCCCACTTTGGGTTTGGTCACCCGGCAAAGGGATTACAAAACTGCCATTAGTGATACCGCTTTGTGTTGAACCTTCGTTTGTACTGAAACCAAGATTATATTCAATGGTAGGTACTAAGTCAGGATTGTGAACAACAACATCAACTTGAATGTTGGTTTGATTTGCATTTGCATCATAAGTAGCTTCTGTTTCAACAGTAGCTGAAATATTACAAACAGAATCAAGACGATTATCAACACAAGCATCAGAATAGCAAAGAAGTGTTTCCCTTGTATTTTGGTAAGGTTCACGATCATCAAGGTTGTTGTCATTTACAAACCAGCTATCACAAAGATTTGAAGCGAAAGCACCAAAATGTTCAACAGCAGATCCAATTGGATTGTCAAAAATAACACCATATTTTCCTTGGCATTCTTCAACAACTTTAACCATACCATTACCCGGCAAGCCATTACCAACATTTGTACCATCACCAAGAACAAGAATGTTTTCATCAATGGTCATAAAGAAAAGACCTGTTGCATTCAAAGCGTTCAAAGGCTTAAAACGTGATTCAGAAAGACCAATTTGTTGCATAAAATCAATGGCAATACCACCTGCTAAATATTTACCTGAAACAGCATCATCACGTTCAAGCATCAATTCAGGATCAATTCCAATCTTGATGTCAGAAACACTAATATCTTCCATTCCGTTTCTATGCAAATAACGCATGAACTCTTTTGTGTAGCGTTTGAACAAAGGAATAAAATTAGTTTCATTGATTTCTTGATAACGGAACATCAAAGGCACATCATTAACGGGCATTGCATTTTGCAAAACTGTTGTGATTACTTGCTGTTCAGAAGAACATTTTTGAGTTGACCAATTTTCTTGGTTTCCATCATCAATGATACCTGCTCTAAGTTTTACTTTTTCACAAGCAAACTTGCTAACAACAGTTACTGTTTTTGATGCTAAATTCAAAGATGCTTGATACAAGTATTCACGCCCTTCTTTCAAGGTGTTCAACCAGTTTACAAAGTTCAAAAGAACTAAGTCTGTTGATCCTGATGAAGCAACGCTTGCTTGCCATTTTTTACCACCTACGATGGCAGTTAATGATTTTCCTGAAACAAGGTTAGCAAAATCATATTGTACAGTATGAAAGTATTGGTTTTTGAAGGCATACCAAGCTTTAGCAAGAACACCATCATCACCGTGCATATTTGTACCTGCTGCATCCCAAACAGCCAATAAGATAAACTTAGCAACAAATTGACGATTGTATTTTTCGATGATAGAACCAATAAGAATATCAGCAAGATCAGTATCTTCAAATTCGTCAAAATCTGTCATCTTGTCACCAATCCAATCACTTAGTTTTGAACCAACTAAATCACGTGGACACAATTCAAGATGCTTGTTGGTATTGACAACGTAAAAACGTTTTTCCCATTGGTCAATTTCAATGCCTTCATAATTGTATTTACAATCTCTTAGGCTTCTTGCACCACTCGCTTCTGTACGAATGTCGCCAATGTCAATACCATATTGTTTGATGCGTAAATCATCACCAATTGCAGAACGGTCAATAATTTTTGTGAAACCTGAATTAAATAATTGTTCATCTTCTAAAGCCCTACGTCTTAGCAACGCACTTTCCATGTTTGTAAATTCCTTACATGGAAGTGGTAAACCTCTATTAATAGGAATTACTTTTGAACAACCATTTTCACAACCCATTTCACGGATAAATTCTATTGTTCCAGTTCCTACTTTTTTGAACTTTTGCATAATAGTTTTTTGAAAATTAGTTTAATATATAAATAAAAGCATTTTGAAAAGTACAATTACTATTCTTCGGTTTCAGCTTTTTTATTTTTCTTGTCTTCTACACTTTTATTGATACGTGCATAACGTTCATCAAGTGTTTCTTCTGTTGGGGTTTGCGTGGTCTTAGAAATACCGCTTTCCTGTTCTTTGTTGTTAACAGGAAGGTTTGGATTCTTGCCTTCTCCACCAAGTTCTTTGTTATGTTCAAAGGTTTGGTTGTATGCCTTAACCATATCTTCAACACTCTTGAAAGCTTCTTCACCTTCAAGCGTTTTTGCTTGCTCCAAATGTTTCAAATCAGATTCTAAGCCTGATAAGGTTTCAGCAGTTTTTTCTTTTTCTGCTTGTAAATCTGTAATTTGTTTTTGGTAACTAACAGCAGCCGTTTTAAGACCTTCAATTTCACTTGCTGCTTTTTCAATAGCAATTTCATGTTCAGTCTTTTCAGGCTTGGCTTCTTTTGAACCTAAACCCAAAGCTGTTTTGATAGTGTCAAGAAGACCTTTATCTTCTTTAGAAACCTGAACAGTTTCTAAATCTTTGTTTTCAGTTTTATCACTCACTTTTTTAGTATTAGCACGCTTTGATTTCCTAGCCAAAAAAGCCGTGCGGTTAAGAACATAATTAAAATCTTTTATACCATCAATAGCATCAATTTTTAAAGCTTCAACAGCATTATAAATTGCACCTTTGAATATTTTATCATCATCTTTGATTTGTGGTCTTGCTTTTTTCACATCATCTATGAAAAATTTGGTTGACTTTTGAAGTCTTTCTTTCATAGGTTCATTGTTTCCGTTTTTGGCTTCACGGCTTTCAATGTTTTTCAAAGAACTTTGAGGTGCATATATTTCAATAAAATCAACACCCATATCAGCCCAAAATTTAGAATCATTGACCAAGGTTGTCATTGTTCCTAAAGATCCAAAATAGCTATCTTTTTCTAAAGCATAAATTTCAGTAGCTGGAATAAAAGCTTCAAGTGCAGCACTTGCCATACCTTCAAAAGATACAAGAATTGGTTTGGTCATTGCCTTTATAACCCTTGCAAGGCTTTCATTTCCTGCTGCTTCACCACCCGGTGATTTTAGTTGAATAACAACACCATCAATGTTATCACTTTTTTCAACCTTAGCAAGAATACTTTCCAGCTCACGAGTTCCTACAATATAGCCATAGCGGTAACTATATGTTGTTTCACGCATCATTACACCACGTACAGGAATAACGGCAATAGAGCCAGCAGATGCAGTTGCAAATGAAGAAACACCGTGAGCCTTCAAAGTTGATTTTTCATCAAAATCTTCAAAAGAATCACATTCACTTTGATCTTCTGAAAACTCATATATTTTTATTTGGCTTTGTTCAATATTTTCATCAATTTGCTTGTCTGAATTGCCTTCTTTGACAGCATCCAAGAATGATGAATAAGCAGTAAGGATTGGCAAGGTTTTATCCTCACGAATCCTTAATGGTGTACTTAATATTGAAACAATACTATTATCTTTAGTCTTTGCCACTTTTTTTATTTTTGGTTACCTAAGAAAGTTCTAAGACCATCAACAAAGCCTATAAACTCACCAAAATAATCTTTTGCTAAATCAGCATCAAAATCAAAACCTTTTGAAACACTTTCTAAAAGTTCAAGATATTCTGCTTCATCTAGGTCTTCAATTTCTTTCTTGATAAGATCCCAAACAGCGATTAGTTTTAGTGAACCCATGATTGAAATGGAGATTCCAAAACGTTCAAACCAGTCAATCTTTCCATCAGCTTTATATCTGATTATTTTACGTCTAAATTTAGAAGCAAATTCAGCAACTTTTTTAAGATTGTCAATACCAACAGCTTCAACAGATGTTAAATCTTTTGATCCTTCAAAATCTAATACAATGCCATCAATAATTTCTAACTTCATAATTAGGTAGGTTTTCAATTTTAAAATTGTTAAAAACAAATCTATGAAAAAGAATAAACTTTTAAAAATAAAACAGAAAACCACCTGTTATAAATTAGCACCTTTATTAAATTTACTACAAATAGTCCTAACTTTAGAAATGGTAAGGTCATACTTATTTGCTAAAGGTTCATATCCAAGTTTTCCACCTGTTCCCTGCCAATCTCTATAAATAAGTATTTTCTTAACTTCTCTATCTGAAAGAACGTCAACCAAATTTATGTTTTTTGAAATTAGATCTTTTACTTTCTGTTTTCTTTTTTCGCTACTCATTTTTTTTGTTTTTTATATATCGCTTCTTACTTCAAGTTCTTCTTCTCTTTCAATTTGTCTTTTGTATTGTTCACCAATATTTGAAGACCTCAAACCTTCTTGTGTTGCAGTTTTTAAAATAGATCCTAGTATTTTAACATCTTCATCACTAAAACCAGTAATAGGAACATCAGTACCACTAACATTGACAACTGAACCATCTTGAAACTTTCTTTTTTTGGTTATCAAGCTTGGTATTCTAGGTGCTAAACCCCTTGCTGCTAAGATAGGTTTTTGAGAAACAATAGTATTGTAAAGGCTTATATTTCTTTTTCTTTCAAGCGTTAATTTCTTAGTTCCCGGAAATTGAATACCTCCACCGCTTTGATTGATGTCTGATAGTTGTTGCAAATTTCTTGATGTTGATAGCCTTGCAATTATGGCTTCACCATCTTCAATTTCTGCTTGCTCTCTACCTCCCAAAGTTACAGGAATACCACCTTGTGAATGAAGACGACCTTTTGCAACAAATCCCGGTGCTTTACCACGCTTGAATTTTTGACTTGATATGACAGCTATTTGAGCAGCAACAGCAGCAGCGGTTGGAATTAACAAAGCAAGTGCAGCAGGGTAAGGAACTGTTGTATTAGCAAGCGTTGTAACAGCAGCCAAAGCACCATTTATAATTGCCTGAATAATAGCAGCTTCTTTTCTTTTCTTTGCAGCAGCTTTTTCAATATCTGCTTTTTTCTTTTCTGCTTCTGCTTTTATTTCAATTTCTGCTTGCTGGTTTCCATTAGCAGCTTCAATTTTAGCTTCTGTTTCTTTGTCGAGTGCTAAAATTTGTGCTTCTGTTTCTCTTTCTAATTCATTGTTTGCAATTGTGAAAGCTGCATCTGAAACGGTTTGTGCAACGTCAAGTGCTATATCAGTAAACCTTTTTTTTGCTTCCTGTTTTTTCTGTTCTGCTTCCTTGCTTTTTTCAACATCTTCATCATACAACCTTTGTCTTATTGCAAGTTCTTCATCTGCAATTTTAGATTGCAAATTAAGCCTTTCAATAGATCCTTCTTTCAACAATTCAAGTCTTGCTTTTTCAGCTTGAAGTTCTAAAGAATTAACTGTTGTGTTGTATTCTTCATTTATCTGTTTTCTTTCTTCTGCTGTTAGATTTTCATTAGCAAGTTTTTGATCTCTTAAAGCTTGTGCTGCTAATTTGTCAAGAGCCAAAGAAGCGTTTATTTGTGCCTTCTGTTCGTCTAAAACTTTTTTAGCTGCATCAGCATTTGCTTTTGCTAAGTCATCAGCTAATTTTTGTTTTCTTTCAAGAAGTTGTTCAGAAGTAAGAAGTGCTTCTTCTCTTGCTTTTTCTGCTTCATTGAGTTGTTCAGTTGCTTCTTTTACTTTTTCAGCAGTTGACAAAAACAGTTCACTATCAGGTGCAAGAGTATTAAGTAAAGCGTTTAATTCACTTACTTTTTCCCTCAAACCATCAACAGAAGTTTCAGCAATAGCTTTTTCAACTGTTTCAGGAATTGAATCAGCTAATGTTTGAGCAGGACTATTTTTATCAATTTCAGCACTAAAACTTGATTGAAATGCACGTGCTGCTGATTGCCCTGATTCAGCAGCAGGTTGATCAGCATTTATATCTTGAACTGCTGCATCAGCATCTAGTTCAGCAAGTGTTCTTTCAAATTCTTCTGTGAAAGCTTCGCCTATTGATCTTCCTGCTGCTGCCAATTCTGTTTGTCTTGCTGTTAAAGCTGCAATTTCCCTATCTAATTGCTGTCTTGCTCCATCCCTTATGGTAAAAGCACGGTTTATTTCAGCAGCAAATATTTGTGCTGAAATAAGTAATTCAGCAAAGAAGTTTGAAAAATTAGTTCCAAGTTGTTGAAGTGCTGCAACTATACCATTGAAGGTTGCAGGTAAGCTTGTTAACGCACTTCTCAATAAATTGAATGCACCAATAGCCGTGTCAACTATAAAGCGAACAGCAGCAAAATTATCATACAAAGCAACAAGACCATCAACAAGAAGACCTGCAAAGTTTATTATTCTGACAACCTGACTTGCAAATAAGTTTAATATGAGTACTACACCATCAAGAATGAGTTGAAGGAATCCACCCTGCTCAGATACTATTCCAAGTCTTACACCAAAATCTCTAAGCTTCCCAACTAAAGTACCTATTGCTTCACCTATTGGAATGAAGGCATCAAAAGCTTCATTAAGAACATCAAACAAAAAAGTTTGTAAGGCTATACCTACACTTTTAGATCCTGAAACTAAATCATTGAATCTTTTTGATGTTTCATTTTGTGCTTCTGCAAGCAGTTTTTCAGCTTGTAATTGGCTTATCTGTGATCTTGTAAGTTCATTAGTCGTATCAATAAAAGAAGCCGTGCTTTGGTCTATATTTTCAAGTGTCTTCAAAAATCCAATTCCTGCATCTTCTCCTGCACCTCCAAAAATATCAGCTATGGCAGTTCCTACAATTTTACTTTGTGGCGGTAATTCATTAAGCTTTCCTGAAACTTGTTGAATAGCATCTATTATTTCAATTTCTCCTGACTCAATTTGACCTAATAGGTTCTTTCCTTCTGTTTCACCAAACAAGGCAACAACAGCATCTTGTGTTGCTGTTGTTTGTTCTCTTAATTTAAGACCTGCTTCTTTTATGGCATCAACACCTTTATCAGAAAACACACCATCTTTTGCTGATTGGCTTATTACATTTAAAAACTGATCTGCACTAAGTCCAGCTTCTGCAATAAGTGCTGGATATTCAACAAGACTATCAAGCAATTCACCATTTGCATTTGCACCTGATAAAAAACCCTGTTCAATTAAAGCCAAACTTTCATTGAAGTCACCAGTTAGGTTTTTAGTTAAAGCGTTTGCAGCAGCAAGAACAGTATCTGTTTCTTCACCAAAAGTTTTTGATATTGATTGTATTCCAGTTGTGAAACCATCAAGGTCTTCACCTGTCGCACCAGTAACATTTTGTATTGCACCTCTTAGGTTTCTAAATTCTGTTGTTATTTCAGCTACATTTTGAGCAGCACCAACAAGTGTATCAAAAGTCAAAGAAGCTGCTGCTGCAATTCCTATGCCCTTTATTGTGTCACCTAGATTAAAGAAGTTGCTGTTTGTTTCTTCCGGATAGTTTCCTACATTTCTTCTATAATCACCAAGATCTTCTTCAAGGTCTTTCAGTTCACCTCTAACAGCAGATATTTTTTCTTTAAGTTCTGCACCACTACCAAATTCACGTTCTTCTTTGTTAAGAAGCTTGTATTCTTTTTCAAGCTCCCTAAGCTGCTTTGAAAGACCTTTCATTGAATCTGATGCAACGTCAACTTCTCTAAGTCCTTTGTTGAACTCCAAGATCTGCTGTCTGTTTTTTGCAAACTCTTGACTTGCTGCTGCTACTGATTCAGCTAATTCTTCATATCCTTCTTCACCTTCAAGGGGGGCTTGCTTTATAAGTTTTGCAAGTTCCTTATTCCTTTGTATTAAATCATCAGTTGTTTTTATTGTGGCTGATGCGTCAAGTTTTAATTTCAGTACTAAAATTTCATCCATTATTGATAATTTATAGAAGTTTGGTATGTGCCACAAGCAGTAACAATTGTAGCATTTAGAGTGAATGAAAAAGTATTTATTGAACCATTACCTGAAACCTTTACAGTTTGTAAAGTAGCTAGTCCAACGATTCCAATATTTGTATTAGGGTTGTTATTTATCAGTTGCCATTGGAAGGATTCAACCACGCCACAATTTCCAGCTAAGTCAATAGTGAAGTCAAGAGTGGGTGCATTGAATCCTATAAATCTTGCAATGGTAACACAATCACAACAGTCTGTTGAAAAATTGGCTTCATCAGGCATAAACAAAACAGGTGTTGTTATATTTTTATTAAGAACAAAATCAGTAAGCGATACAACACGACTAAAAAAATCAATGCTGCCATACTTTACGGACTTATATCTTATTCTTATTTTTTTTCTATGGCTGAAATTCAAAAAATCTAAAAAAGATAGTTTAACCAAAAATTCAATTGGTATATTTTTATAAAATCTTATTAAGTTTTTTTTATAAAAAAGTTCATGGTTGTCTTCAACATCTGCATTAACTTGATCTGAACCATAAACAACAGCCTTATCATCTATCCTTAATCCAAAAGGTGTTGCACTAACAAAATCTTTTGGGAATATTTGACCAGCAGGAGAATAAAAAGCAATGTTTCTATACCCATCAGGAAAATTTGCATCTGCTGCTTTTATATCCATTGATGTTGGCAGTCCATTAATATCTGAATTTGGAACATCAACACGCATATAAGGAAAAGACATTATTATTCTTGGTACTATTTTAACCGCCTGTTCAGGCAATTCAGAACCATCTTTTTTGTCTGACCAAATATGTGGCATATAAGGAACGCTGTCAGGAAAAGTAAGACCTGACCAAATCCAACGAACATCTGAATCATAAGCTGAAATAGTTGGTGCAAAAAAAGGATTTTCTGACTTTTCAGTTCCTGTTTTATATGGTTCACCAAAGTCTATATTTTTAGAAAAAAGTTCAAATTCAAAGCCTGTATTCTTTGCTAGGTAATCATCACCATCTTTTTTAAATTGCAAAAGAAAATTTCTTTTTTGTTTTATGTTTATGTTTTCTTCTAAGGACTTACAGACTACCTTATCAGTCCAATCAACAGCTTTTGAATTATCTTCAAAAAACGGTTCTTGTGAACCTTCATCATACCATTCTGTTTTGTCCTCCGGATAACAACTAACAGTTTTTAAATTTGGATCTGTTTCAACCTTCCAATTAAATAAGTGTGCAGCACCTTTGAATAAATCTAAGGCATAGTATCTTGGATCTATGACAGCAGCAGCATCAACAATATCACCTTCTGAAATGGTTGCAGCACTTGGAATGCTGTAAAACCTAGATTCAAATTGCTTTACAACTCCGGGAAATGATCCGTGGGTTATGCCTACACTTATTCTTTCATTAGTATTCAATTGCACGTTTAGGGCTTCAAGTTTTATATCATGCACACCAGTTTGCAAATCTGTTAAAAATGCCTGATCTAGTGTTTGGAATTGAGTAAATAAACCACCTGAAATTTCTTTCACCATTGACACAAAAACAGCCCCTGTATTATTTTGACCAGTTCCAGTTCCTTCAATTCTTATATCTGCAAAATAGTCTGCTGTTGTTCCTTGCCCTTGATAAAATCCTGTTAGATTATCATAGAAGTTTCCGTTGTCATATCCCGGACTAACTGAATCATTTTGAAAAATTATGTTTCCTGTTTGAACACCTAATTGCAATAGTGGTATCTGATAATCTAAAGTAAGTATAGCATTGAAACCACTATTTATTTGTGCTATCTTGGTTGCATAGTCTTCTGCTAATATGTAGATCCAAAGTCTTCTTCCTTGTTCAGTTTCCAACATAGGACAATTAAAAGTCCAGCCAGCATTGCAAAAAGAATATTTAAGTAAAAAAAGCAACGAATGCCAAAGCCTAAGATCTTCAACTGAAACCCTGTCTTTTGTTTTTCGCTTGCCGTAATTTACGAAAGGAACAAAAACAGGAAGTTCACCATCTTGATAAAAATTTTTATTTTGATGAAGATCCAAAATAAAATCCCAATCATATTCAGGCGTTAATCCAATAGGAATATCAACCAATCTTTGTTGTGCTAATTTTGTAACCCAATCAGCTTGGTCACCAAGGGCTTCAACCTCTGTATTCTTTTCTGTTATTTTTTTTATGCTTATCTGTTGTTCAGGTAATACATAGGAATCAACTATTATGTTTACAGGAATGGGTTCATAATGGTTGAAGTTTACGACATTAGGGTTTCCAATCTCACCAAAAAATGAAATGTTCTTTTGTGTGTTTGGAAGGCTGAAATTTCTTACCGTGTTTTGTTTTAGTTTTCCCGGACTTGAAACATCATCAATCTGTTTGGTTATGGCAATAACGGTGTCTTTGTTTATATCAAAACAAAAATCACCATCAGCACTTTTTAAGTGTTCAGGAATCCAACTTTTAGGATTTGAAAGTCTTATTTTAATCTTCCTGTTCGCCATGTTTTTTTTGTGCTATTTGAAGTATTATATTATTCGTATTTTCAATCGTTTCATTTGTCTTGCTTATTTCTCTTATATAGACTATAATATGCTCTATCAAGAAGCAAAGACCACAAACACAAAATACAAAAAATATAGCTTCTTTTATATCATTTGTTACTATGATATTAGAAAGGAATAAAAGATACAAACCACCTTGTATTTTAGTGCTTATAAAATCAAGCCTGTTAAGGCTTTTAATGTTATTTGATGCTATCCTTCCTTTTATTGATATTTCAAGGAATATAGCCACTAGAATTAACACTGATAAGCAATAGAAGTTTTTATTGATTATCAATTCAATATCATTCAGATACACAAACCCAGCAACACCATACAAAGAACCCATGCAGCCCGGACAAGATATGATTGTTTTTGCTAAAAAGAAATTAGGTTTCCCATTTGAAACCATACTTGATTTTAAAGCTTCAAGAAGTTTGCCTTTTTCGGTTGAATAAAAAACACCAAATATAAACAGGCAAACCAAAAATATATTTTCTAACATTTTTAATTTTTTTGTTGGTTTAGCTCAAAAGAAAGAATGTATTCAAAGTCTATGAAAATGAAACCATCTTTCCTAAAAAGTTCAATCTGTTCATTCAACATTACTATTTTATAAACCTTTCCATCTTTTCGCCAAAGACGTTTTGACGACTTCAAAAATTCCCTTAACCAATTAAGGTTTTCATATTTATCAATGAATCTTGATGTTGCCCTGAACACCTCATAAGCTTGTGCATCAGCTTCTTCTTTTCCACCTTCTAAAATATCACCTTCACATGGTTCATAAGAACAAAATTCAGTATATTTATATTCAAGGTCAATATCTTGAATGCAATTAAAAAGAATAGTATCATAACCACCGGGTTCTGATAAGAAATAAAATTCTTCATGGCAGCAACAAAAACCATCATTAGCAACCTTATATTGTACAGATGTGCTTATTGGTATAGGGAAATTAAAACCTGCTATTGTAACACCCATAGTAACAGCATAAGAAGCTATGTTTTTTGAAGGATCTGATAAACTTGATATTTGAGCCAATCCAGTTGGAACAATTATAGTTCCACCAGCAGGTGCAAAGACACTAACAACAGAAATAGTTTCAAGGTCATTTGAACCATCAGTATAATTGAAGTTGACAAAAGCAACCATTTCAAATTGAGGGTTAACAAATATGAAACTATATAAGGCTTCATCTAAAACATACCAAAGCCATGAAAAAGATTCATTGCATATTTCAGCAAAATCAGGTCTATTAGTTAGAAACCTTGTATCTGTTCCACTATCAGCCCAGCAGAAAGGGCTTATTCCAAGATCGTCATCTTTTTGAAAAGCTGAATTTATTATTTTTATTTCAGATGTTTGTTCAAAGAATTGTGTTTTGGCTTCACACGTGTCATCATTTTCAGAATACATTTCACCAAATCTAAGACAAATAAATTCATCAATGGTATCATCAAGAACAACAGCAGTACTTGCACTAAGTCCGGGAAAAGTTGTAGCAACACAACTTGCCACGATACCAGCTAAATCAAAACAAAGTTCACCTGTATTTGGGTCAGGTTGGTATGCTCTTGTTGTTATCTTTTCAGTTCTTGTATCTTCAAAACACTTCCAAACTTCAATTATAAGCCTGTAATTCTCACGAACATCATTATCAGTTCCAGCAAAAACACCCACTTGTGGTGGGTTGGCAACAGGAAAATTGAAAATGAAATTATCAATTAAGCCTTCATTTCTTGAAAGTGCTGTTATTAAACCATTGTTTCCTTGCACATTAAATTCACAACCAAAATAAAAATCAGCTTGGAGCATAGCAACAATACTTGCTGTTATATCTGCAATAGACCCTTGCCATGAAAATTCACCAACGCCCGGTGGCGTGTTGGTTGTAAATGGTTTACCACCAATTATAACATCTATACCATCAGGATAGTTATCTGTTGAACTTATCACTATCTGAAACAAGGTCAAAGAACCGCCTGACAGCCTGTAATCATTGGCTAAAAAACAGTATTCTATGCAACCCCAAACAGGGTTTGGACAATCGGATCTAGGACTTGATAAAATATCAATTGTTGGATGGTTGTCCATTTCTATTCAGTTATGTATTTTCCAAAAATATCTTTTATTTGCTGTTGTCTTTTTTCTTCAATCTCTGCTTTGTTGAAGGCAACAACATTTGAAACCGTTGCAGGTTCAAATTTCAATTCATTTACTTCTTCTAAATTTGAAACTCTGACCAAGACAGCATGACCAAAATTTGAAAGAATTTCATTGGCTAGGTCTTCTTTAGCAACCGCCCTAACAAGTTTTTTTTCTTCAACCAAAGCAACCAACATTTTTTTTAGTTCTTCAACCTTAGTTTTGTTTTTTACAAGCTTTGAAAGTTCTTCTTCAATAAGCTGTTCAAAACTTTTTATAGGCTGTATTATATTGCTATTCATCTTCTATCTGTTTTGTTATCTCTCTAACTAGAATTTTTGTGTACTGCTTTAATACTTTTGAACTTGATGTTTTATTCAAATATTCAATTGCATCAGTTGCAATATCAACAGGTTTTCTTTCATTCTTAGCAATAGCCCTTGCAAGCATGAAGTCCGAACCACTAAAACCAATTACTGCTTTCCAGTCTTTCAACCTTCTTTTTAACTCAAAAACTTTTCTTGTTCTACCATTTACAGTTTCAGTTCCAACAAAGTCAACAGGAAGTTTTGTATTTGCTGGTTTACCTTTTATGATAAATGGTAAACCTTCTGAACCATAAACAGAAACAGTTGCATCAGTTGCTGTAAATGCAGTAACAGCCCGAACGCTTTTAATAGTCCGAGCTGTTACAACCTTTTTATTTCTACTTAATGAAACACCAACTGATGCAATTGAATCTTGTTCAAGTTCTTTGAAAAAGCTATCATTAAGCAATTTTATCAAAGACATTGTATCAGGGTTTATTCCTATCTTCCTTCCTTCCTAAAAGGCTTTTTGTATCATGCTTTAGTGTTGGACTTTTCAACTCTGAAAGTTCAGACTTTGTGTGCTGCCTTTTTTCAGGATCAGAAAAATGTTCTGACATAGCAGAAAGGTTTTCAGAATCAGAAGCTTCAATTGTGTCAACTTCTTGCACAACCTGAAATTCTTGGAAGTCCTGCACCTGATCTTGTACAATTTCTTTGTTTTCTGTTTCACTTGGATAGATGGGTTTATCTGTTATATATGCGAAAGAAAACAACAACGCAATAACGCCCAATAATAAGAAAGTTTTCATGCTTAAAATGTATTTTGTTTTTTAAAAATCAAACTGTAAAAAGTTCTAAGAATACAAATATAACTTAAAATATTTGGAATCACATTATTTTTTCAAGTTTATTTTTTACCCATATTGTAGTGTTCAAGGTTGCAGCAACTCTTGCTTCTCTTGATCCAATGATAAAATTACAATCCTTTTCAGAAGTATGAAAACCCCATTCATCAAGTATAGCACCAAACCAAAAAAATTCTTCAAGATCTGTTTCTCTTAGAATCTGAAAGTTCGCTTCAAAATCAGGGTCAAAATCTTCTGCTGTTTGTTTCCTGAAATTCCATTTGGAAGACCCAATTTCTTTTTGTACATTGTGCCAATGTACAGATGCAATTTCATCAGAAAAGGACAAACCCGGTGTGGTAAAAACCATGTACCCAACAGTTGAATCAAGAACCTTTTTGGACTTGCCCCTTGCTGATACTGCATTTGAATGAAAGGACATCATAAAACCATAATATCCACGCTTCAAATAATCCCTTATAATCTTTGTTCTTTCGCTTATCTTGGTGTCTTTTGTTGGGTGATAGACACGAACACACATAATACCCAATTCAGTACAAGCTTCAATGAATTGTTCAGCTACAATTCTATTTTCAAGACCTTCATAATAATGACCGCCTGAATGCAATTCACTATTCTTGTGGTACGCTCTTTTTCCCGGTGTTACATATTTTCCTGCATCATTCACACCACCATGACCAGCATCCACGAAAACCACAAAACGCTTCTTTCCAAAGTGAAGAAGTTGTTTAGTTTTTGAAAATTTAAACTGATAAGCTTCTTCAAGTGCTGATGCTGTAATCTTTCCAACCACACCATCAACTTCAAGTTGATAATCAAATTGAAATTTCTTAACTGCTGTTTCAGTTGCTTTTCCAAAATCACCATCAATTACTTTTGGAATACCTATAACTTTTTTAAGTTTATATTGTAGGTTTTTTACTTCTGTTCCTTTGCTGCCTTTTATCATTGTTGGTTATCAATTTTCTGTTTTAATAATTTGGCTTTGTTGCTGTCAGGGTTCATTGTGTTATACAATAGTTGCAAATCATCTAAGGCACAACATAAAATATTATCTACATCAAGAAAAGACAACACAACCAAACTTTGCACACCTGAAAGTTCATCTGCTCCATGTTTACGAAAATAATTAGATTCAACAAACTTGACCAGCTTAGGATCATAACGCCCCCACAAAAAATCATTTTTACTATATCCATTCCCTAAACTGCTTGGATCAACTATAAATTGAATAAGACTTCTTAGTTTGCTTGTCAGGTTGAATTGAACACCTTGAACAGCTTGACTTTCTTCCAGTTCTTCAACTGTTGTTTTTACGCATTTAAGAATATCAACTTCTTCAAGAAGATAATCAATCTGCACCACCAATTCAACACGCCAACTTTTTTTTGTGGCATCATAACCGCTTAACCCTTCTTTGTGTACCACGTACTCAATCAAAGGATATTTGTTTGCTTCAAGTTGTCTATCTCTTGAAGAACTTAATACAAAATTAGCACCAACAATAGGTGCTAAGGCATTAAAGCAAATTGATAAAGGGTGTGTTGTATCTATCATTTGTTTTTATTTCTTGCTTCTTCATAGGCTGCTTCTTTTTCTGCAACTTCTGCTTTAAGCTTCAAATTAAATTTATTCAGTTCTTTATTAAAAAGTGCAACACTAAACAGCCAAATTTCAGCCTGTTTATATCCTGATGATTCCCTTAGATCCTCAATAGCTGCTTCTATACCTACATCATTGTTATACTTCAATGTTTGCTTTGTTGCAGTTGTGTTGACCTGCTTAGGGTATAGATTTTTGTATTGTGCTACTATTGAGGACTTAAAAAAAAATATTGCTTGTAAACTCCTAAAGCAATAGGAAGTGGTAAGCGTTTAAAAATTTCAGTTCTTTCATCAGTAACAATTCCAATCTTTTCATTATAGGCTGTAAGTTTGTCTTCTGCTGAAAGATGTGTTGCTTTGCTGTTGCCAAAGAAGGACTTCTTAAAGTCAGGGCTGTATGCTGAAAACTCTTTTTCTTGAAAACTAGGACGGCAAATAAAAGCCAAAAATTTTGGTAAATTAGACCATCTATTTTTTGAAAATTCTTGTCTAACATCGTCAATCTGTGAAGCTAATCTTGATGCTGCTGCATCCCTCAAAACTGTTGTTCCTGTCATATCAAAAACTTCAAACTTTATAACCTTTGTAAGTTTGAAAAAGTTGTGTTTCTTGTAGTCAGAAAACCTGAAAGTCTTAACAGCTTTCAATTGTTTGAACCAATTATTGAATTTAAGAAGTTCAGCTTCTATTTTCAACCAAATCTTTCTTACTGATACATAAGTTACACCGGGTGTGTTCAGAAGGAACAAATACACCTTGTCAGGGCTTTTTGTCAACGTGGCTAACATCTTACATTCCAATTTCATTAAGTCACTTCTTAGAGCTAAAATATCAGCATCTAAGAACATAAGATCAGCAACATTTGTTGGATCAAGTTCTTCAAAATCCTTTTCTGCTTTTTCAAGTGATATAAGTTTTTCTTTTATATCATCATTGACAAGCATACAGTCAATGAACTGTTGAACTGTCATTTCTTTAAAGCTGTTCACAAAGTTTATTTTAATTGTACGTTTAAACTTTGGTTTGAATTTAACTTTTAACATCGCTACTTTATTTTTATGTTTGACTTCATATCATGCACACTTATTTTGTTTTCAGCATCAAAACCAACACCAGCTTCTTCAAGACATTTTTTCAAAGTTCTTGAATACTCGCTTAAAGTTGCTTTTGCTTGCACAACATAGTTTTGCATTCTTGATAAAGAAATGCAAAGTGTGCATGAATCGCTTACACTTTGTCTTAATGTGGTTGGCATATTTGATACCATGCTTATTGGCTTTTTTGGAAAAAAACCTTCTGCTGCAACTGTCATTTGGTACACATCAGCAAGCAAATAACGGTTGGCTTTTTGATCGCCAACCGTTACGCTTTGAATATCATTGAATAGATCCTGAACAGCTTGTTTTTGATAAGGTGTCATCTATTGGATTTTAATAATACGGTCTATATCACGCATTATGATGTTGTAAGAAAAAGCAGAAAGGAAGTCTTCCTTGTGCTTTTCAATTATTTTTTTTGGATCTTTCAAACGCTTATCAACAGCACCTTCAAGATCACGTTTGATAAGACTAGCAACAGTAACATCACCGCCTGTATAAGCTAATTGAAGGCGTTGTTCCCTTGCTTTAAGAATTGATTCTTGTGTTACATAAATAGCAGTATTTCTTGGTTTGCCTAACTGCTTCAAAACTATCAAATAGTTTCCTTGCTCCACGTGATGCTTCACAGTATCAGGATCTAAAGAAATGTTTTTAACTGAACTGTCAGCAAATACATGATGTTCAGCACTAATAAGTTGAAGCTGTTTAGGCTTTTCAATTTTCAACCCATCCCATGTAAACCAATTTGTGACAACTCCATTCTTTACAGTCTGACCGCTTGACAGCTTGACTTTCTTGGAACGTTGTCTTCCTTTGCTTGGTGCTGATGGTCTGTTTGCTTTTCTTTGCTGCATCACTAAGCGTTGCAGGTATTCAATATTATATTTCAAATCTGTCAGCAGATAAAAGAAGTCCTGCTTAGGATCTTTGCGAATATCAGCATGAAGCCTTTTCAGTTGCTGAATAAGCTTCTTGATACCTTTTTTGTTGGTAGGCATCAATATTTCATTCTTTGCTGCTTTGTTTCGGTGTTCTGCATAATGCTGAACCTGAAACAAAAAAGTAAGTTTTTCACCTATTTTTTT
>JADGEA010000390.1 GCA_016744615.1 Flavobacteriaceae bacterium | reverse complement strand
AAACCAGTCTACCCAACCAGACAAAACGACTAAAGTTTTTTCCCCATCTGTGATACAATTTTCCATTATTTCCCCTTACTCTAATTAAGGTGATTTAATAAATCAAAAGGCATGAGGCCAATCCTTATGCCTTTTGATTGCTTTCCAAATATTTTAAATCTTAATTTTTTTCTTTTGAATAAATCCCAAAACAAGAGACTCCATTTTTAAAATCAATGAAAGCTTATAACCACGCTTGTTCCGCTCTTTTTTTGTAAATCTCTTTTGTGTCTGTTTTTCTAATTCGACATACCTTTCCGGATAATAAGTTTGTAATGACAAAAGCATTTCCTTTCGAATCTTTTGTGCTGCCCGTTCTGTTTTGGTATTAAAATCAAGATCCGGTTGGATTTCCGTTACGGTCTTGGATTTTTTCTTATACGATTTTTTAACAATATCACCGTTTTTAAATATTTTAAAACGCAAGCCTGTTATCTTTCTTCCGGTTTTTTCCGGTTCATAGGTAAAATAAATATCCGTGTTTTTTAATTCAGCCAGAGCAGGTTCAATAACCCTAAGCTTAAAATTACTATAGGTATTAAGTTTGCCCTCTGAAACGCCTAAAAGAACTCTTAATTCATCTATTCCAAAGAAACGAGACCCTATCCCCTGATACTGCTTCAGAAGCTCATAAATACGCACAGAATAAATGGATTTTAAACGGATAGTGTTTTTAAGCTGATATCGAGTAAACTCTTTTTTTAAAGCGAGTAAATAGGGTTTAAGTAAAGGATTAAAGCATAATTCTAACCTACCTTCATCGTTATAATATTTAGCAGAAGAAACCCAACCTATTTGGAGATCTCCTGAAGGTTCTTTGATTGTAAATGCTTTCTGTAACAAGCTTTTAGTTATTTTTTTCGCCTCAGAATATGAACTTTTCCCTTTAAGGCCAACCAATTGCATAAAATCTTGAATAGTAAAACTATAGGGCTTAAAATCAATATCGCCGGGTTCAATCATAGAAATCATTGTTAAAACCACCCTTTGTTCCTGGACGCTTAATTTGTATCGGGATTCATTTAACTGATTTGATTTTACAACAAGATTGTTTTCCATATTTTCTCCTTTAAATATTACAAGATTGATAATCGTAATATATCAACTATTACAGAAAGTCAAGAAGTAATCTATAACTAATTATTACAAAATTGGTTATAGTAAGAGTTAGTACCAAAAAAGTAAGGTTTACGTACCAAAAAAGTAAGAGTTAGTACCAAAAAAGTAAGAGTTGGGTTTCAAGATGCCCGTCAATAAAAGGTTTCCATGGCTGTAAAATAGTTAAAAGGAATTATTTAAAATGAAAGGAAAAATTGTGAATTTCAGCCTGTCCAGAAGGAAAAATATTGCCTCTTTCCAAAAAAGTTTGAGTTGTTCTATATAAATCAAGTTAAAGGACCGGACCCCCGTTCCGGGGGTCCGGTCCTCGGTCACTCGGGGGCGAGCCGTTCCCTGCGGTTCCTCCCCCCGGAACGGGGGTCGGGTCCTATTGGAATCAAAATCTATATCTTAAATCCAACTTTCCAAAAAAAGAGTGTTCAAAGCAATAGGCTAATGACGGTAAATATAATTTCATTCAAATGGACTGTAAAAAGGGCAAGGGCGGTTTTTAAGGAGGTATGGAAGTGAAGGTGGAGAAGGTATGGGTCACGCCAAAAAACCCCCTGGACAGCATGATGTAGACAAACGACACGGTTTTTTAAAAGGATTACCGGACACCGGGAAAGGATTCCAAGATAGGACAGGACGAAAAGCGTTGACAGCGAAACGCCAATGTGGACACCCGATAAAAATTCTTGAGCGCTCAAACATTGCAAAGTTTCGAAAAGAATAAAAAAAAGAGAAGGGAAACAAGCTTGCAGGCCCGTTCCCCTTCAGAATCCAGTTTACCCGACCAAAGGAAAAAAAGGATCAAATAAAATCTACAATATTTAAATTTGAAACACAATTCCTGATTGAAATTTCATTTTCAATCACAAATTCTTCAGCACGATCAATACAATTTACACAAAAAGGATATCCATCAATACTAAAAAAAAGTTCATCCTTTTTAGGAGATAATTCCTTTCCACAACCATCGCAATAGGTATAATTACCTTCAAACCAGTCTACCCAACCAGACAAAACGACTAAAGTTTTTTCCCCATCTGTGATACAATTTTCCATTATTTCCCCTTACTCTAATTAAGGTGATTTAAT
>JADGEA010000389.1 GCA_016744615.1 Flavobacteriaceae bacterium | reverse complement strand
TATACTTTAGGTCTTGAGAAAGACTTTAATGAATACGGTTATGTAAATACATTAGATGATGAAACAATCCTTTTTGGACAACGATATGTAAAAGAAATTGAAAATGCTATGGCCTCAAAATATAGTTTCAATGATCGGTCTTCATTGTCACTCATATTTCGTCACTACTGGTCGCCTGTAGAATATAAGGATCAGTATTTTGAATTACAAGAAGATGGATATCTGGCAGAAAGTGATTATACTGGTGATCATGATCTAAATTTTACAAGCTGGAATTTAGATCTTCGCTATATTTGGCAATTTACAAGAGGCAGTGAAATGGTTGCTTTATATCGTAATTCCATTGTTGATTTTAATGAAGATTCGGAAGGATCCTTTGAAGATAATATTGCTAATTTATTTGATCAGCCTATCGGACATAGTTTTTCAATAAAAGTGATCTATTATTTAGATTATAATCGAGCAAGATCATGGTTTAGAAAAAGTTAATAAATTGGGAACTATTTCATGATAATTCAAGTACTTTTTAATGTAAAAAAAATGGTTCTTTTTTTAAAAAGGTGTATTTTCACAGCCTTATCCATTATAAAATGATAAAAGCTACAAATATTCATAAATCTTACGGAGAATTAGAAGTTCTTAAAGGTGTTGATCTGCATATAAAAAAAAGTGAGATCGTTGCAATTGTCGGTCCAAGTGGAGCAGGTAAAACAACACTTTTACAAATATTAGGCACATTAGATAAACCAACCAGAGTTGATACGCTATCAATTAATAATACAAATATCACTAGCTTAAAAGATAAAGAACTTTCTAAATTTCGCAATAAGAATATTGGTTTTATATTTCAGTTTCACCAGTTATTACCTGAATTTACAGCTCTGGAAAATGTTTGTATCCCTGGATTTATTGCAAATAAACCAAAGCAAAAGGTCATAAAGGATGCAAATGAGATTCTTAACTTTTTAGGACTCTCCGATAGAATAGATCACAAACCAAATGAACTTTCAGGAGGTGAACAACAACGGGTAGCAGTAGCAAGAGCCTTGATCAACAAACCCGATGTTATTTTTGCAGATGAACCCAGTGGGAATTTAGATACCGTTTCATCAAAAAGTTTACACGAATTATTTTTTACTTTAAGAGAACAGTTCCAACAAACATTTGTTATTGTAACTCACAATCAAGAGCTGGCCAATATGGCAGACAGAAAAGTGGAGATGAAAGATGGACTTATAATCAAAAGTTAGTTTTATTTCCGTTTGAACTATTCACACTTTTATAATATTCAATAATAATCCAAATTTTTATGATCGGAATCATTAGTGCAATGCACGAAGAGATACAAACTATTCTTGAGAATCTTCAAAATATTACAACTACAACCAAAGGTAAAAGAATTTATTATAAAGGTTTTTTATTTGATAAACCTGTTGTTTTGGTATTTTCACGCTGGGGAAAAGTTGCTTCTGCCACTACCACAACACAGTTGATCAATGATTTTAGTGTGGATGAGATCATTTTTACTGGTGTTGCCGGTTCTATTCAAGATCATATTGATATTGGCGATATCATCATTGGGCATAAATTATATCAATATGATATGGATGCCAGTCCGCTTATTCCTCCATTTGAAATTCCAATTCTTAACCGTGATAATTTTGAAACAGATGCTGTTAAAAGAGATTTTTTATTAAAATCATGTCAGAAATTTTTAAGGGAATTTGATACTTTGATTTCGAATGCTGATCTGAATCAGTTTCATATTAACCAACCAAAAGTATTGATAGAAGATATTGCAAGCGGTGATCAATTTATTTCAACAGAAAAACAATTACATCCTATTAAAAAGTATCTGCCAAGTGTAGCATGTGTTGAAATGGAAGGTGCAGCAGTAGCTCAGGTTTGTTTTGAATATGAAATTCCGTTTTCTATCATCAGAACTATTTCTGATAAGGCAAATGACAATTCACATATTGAATTTCAAAAATTTGCTAAAATCATTGCAAGCAATTATGCTTTAGAAATCATCAAAAATTATTTTGAACTATCAAAAATCTAAATTAGTCTACTTCATTTTATCGGTTAGATCATTTCTGTTTTATTTCGATCTCTTTTGATAAAATGGTATTTATCATCCTTAAAGATCTGTTTTCGATATCCAAATAAGTGAAAGATCTCTTTCGCCATGTATTTAGCTATTTTTGGATCTACAATCAAAGTGTAATTATTATCCGGA
>JADGEA010000388.1 GCA_016744615.1 Flavobacteriaceae bacterium | reverse complement strand
TGAAGCCACAGTTCCTACAGTAGCTAATACTCCTATAATTGCATCTTCATCTGGCTTAATAGTTTCTAAAGCTCCGCGAACTCCTGCATCAATTACACCTATTACATTAATATTTGAATTGGTCATTTTTATAAACTCTTCTATATATTCTTTACCATAAGCAGTTGCTGTATTACAAGCTATCACTAATACTTTTACAGGTTTTTTACCAATTTTCACTAAAGAATCGTTAGCATTAAAATAGTATTTATTACTCATCAAAAACTGAGCATCTTTAATAATATGCTCCTTTAGCAAATCAACTTTATTCTCTTTTGAATAATTACCATAAGGCATATTGGCTTGATCACCTAAGTAAATAAAAGATTCTTTATCAAAATCAATAACACCATCACCCCCATTTTTAAAATTGATATTATTATTCTGATCATAATTGACAATCGCCTTTAAGACAGTTAAGCCACCTGTACCTGAATCAAACACACCAATTGGAAGGCTTTTGTCATTTTTTGGATAATTATTAAAATCAATAAAATAAAAGTTATCACTATCTTCAATAACTGTAGAAACAATATCTCCATTTTTAATTTCTTTTTCTATTACATTTTTTTTAGGAGGAGTTTCTTTACATGCTACTACTAAAAACATAAAAAATATAAGTATCTTGAATTTCATTATCAACTATTGTTTTGTTAAAATTTTCCCATTAAGTTTATCTGTGTATTTCCCTCTTTCAACTGAAATCTCTCCGTTGATGATACTATACTCTAATCCTTCTGCCAATTGCAAAGCATTTGTATAATCGGCTTTGTCTTTAAAGATTTTCGGATTAAAGATAATAATAATCTCTTTTAATTTTCCTCTATTCGGAATTTTATATTTATTTATTGAGTAATATATTCATCATTTGTTCGGCAGAAACCTTACTGATTAATTTAATACTACCTTTTGGTGTTTCATCTCCAATCTCGTAAGTTATACCCGTTGCATTATGAGCATATAAAAACCAACCTTTAGAAACCGGTTTTGTGCTTTTTTCCGGATGTTCATTTACTTTATAATTGGGTATATTATTTTCTAAAGCATTAAACCACTCTTCATTAAATTGAGGTAGCGTTGTGTTAACTGTCTCATTATTTGTATAGAATACATCATACCATGTAGAATGAAAATCCAAACCTAATATTAATTTAGAGTTGTTTTTTTTAAGTTCTTTATTAATAAATTTTATGGTTTTTTTTATTTCAGGTTGATTATAAACAGACCAATCTCTATTCAAATCTACACCTCCTGCATTATGACGCCAGTGGCCTAAATCTACACCATCAGGATTCATAATTGGAAATGCTATAACATGATATTTTTCCAAAAACTCTTTAGATAATGCTGTTTCATCTAATACCGTTTGTAAAAACTCCTTAAATGCAAAAAATCCGGTAACCTCTGGAGGGTGCTGTCTTGTTAATAAAACAATGACATCTTTTCCTTTTTTATCACCAATACAAATATCAAGAACTGGTAAATTCCTACCAAGCTTTGATTTGCCAGCACTTTTAATTGAAACATAGTTTTCCTTTCCTGTCACTAAATTAGTATACCAATTCTTTACGTCTGTGGAAGAATTAACTTCTTGTGCTGCCACAATCATTGGTCTTTTATTTAAGTTCAATTTTATGGTTACAATTGAGTCTTGTTTAAACACTTGTGTAGAATCAATAATACTCCACTTATTATTGATCTTTAATTTTGGCATATATCGATGCTTATAACCCTTGGGATATTGAAATGTAAAATAAAATGGCTTTGGGCTATCCGACCATACTTTAAATGCGTAATATGCGCTATTATTTATAGGAGTGTTCTCTGGATTAATTAAAACAAGAGCTGTACTATCATTCTCCTTTTTAAAACCATTTAATCGAGCCCCATCAAATTGATTACTGGCGTAAACACCTACATCAGATAATTTATATAATTGTTTTTCCTGTAAAAGGATTTTTTTTGATATCGTATCAACAGGTTTTTCAAAAGTTATTGTTTTTGGACTACTACATCCTGCAATAAAAAACACATTCAAAAATGAGTAAATAATAAATCTTATTTTAATGGATAAATTCATTTTAATATTCCATTTTAAATTAAACTAACTCAAGTTTCGCATGTCTGAGAGGCTTATAAATACTTCATTTGATTTATAAAAAAAGTAGCATTTTATTAAACTAATAAACTAAATATGAGTATAT
>JADGEA010000387.1 GCA_016744615.1 Flavobacteriaceae bacterium | reverse complement strand
TTTACTGGTACCTGCTCAAGCAAAGATTGCTGAATTTTTGGCAACCTTTAAAGAATACCCACAACGACAAGAAGTTGGAAGTTTTAGTTTAGATAAAGTCTTAGAGCAAATGGAAAAGGCTAAAAGAAATTAAGTTTAATAATACAACACTGTTACTCAAAAGCTAAATATTTAATTTTTAGTTTTTAAAAAAGGAAACTACTATTAAAGTAGTTTCCTTTTTTTGTGTGAAATTAAAGGCTAAGAGTTATTTTTTTTTAACTTTGTAATTATACTTAAACAATTTATTTTATCAACTATGAGAAAAAAAATCACACTTGCATTATTGCTTTTTGTGCCCATATTAATGATGGCTCAAAATGACAAAAAACCCAACATATTGGTTATTTGGGGAGATGACATTGGACAATCAAATATTAGCGCTTACACTATGGGACTTATGGGTTATCAAACCCCAAACATTGACCGAGTTGCTGATGAAGGTATGATTTTTACCGATTATTATTCTGAACAAAGTTGTACTGCCGGTCGCTCTTCCTTTATTTTGGGACAAAGCGTATTTAGAACTGGTCTAAGTAAAGTAGGTTTACCAGGAGCAAAAGAAGGTATTTCTTCGGAAGACCCAACAATTGCTGAATTGTTAAAACCATTAGGTTATGCTACTGGACAATTTGGAAAAAATCACCTAGGTGATCGTGACGAAATGTTGCCAACCAATCATGGCTTTGATGAATTTTTCGGTAATTTATACCACTTAAACGCAGAAGAAGAGCCTGAAAATGAGGACTATCCTGATCCTGAAAAATATCCAGATTTTGCAAAAAAATATGGACCTAGAGGTGTCATTCATTCCTATTCAGATGGAAAAATTGAAGATACGGGCCCATTGACCAAAAAAAGAATGGAAACGGTAGATGATGAAACTGTAGCTGCTGCCAAAAAATTTATAAGAAACGCAGTTAAATCTGGAGAGCCATTTTTTGTTTGGTGGAACGGAACACGGATGCATTTTAGAACTCACGTAAAAGAAGAGCATAAAGGAATTTCAGGACAAGATGTATATGGAGATGGTATGGTAGAGCATGATATGCATGTAGGTGAATTATTAGATTTACTAGATGAATTAGGGGTTGCAGACAATACCATAGTACAATATGGTACAGACAACGGACCTCATAAAAATACGTGGCCAGATGCAGCATCTTCACCATTTAGAAGTGAAAAAAACACTAATTGGGAAGGTGGTTGGAGAACTCCTTCTATGATTCGTTGGCCTGGACAAATTGAAGCAGGTTCAGTTTCTAACGAAATTATTTCTGGTATGGATTGGCTACCAACATTTTTAGCAGCAGCAGGAAATGAAAATGTAAAAGATGAATTACTAAAAGGAAAAAAAGTGGGTAATAAAACCTTTAAAGTACATTTAGATGGTTACAATATGTTACCACATATAACAGGTAAAGAAAAAGAAGGAAGAAGACATGAAATATTCTATTTTTCTGATGATGGTGATTTAACCGCACTGAGATATGATGATTGGAAATTAATTTTTATGGAACAAAGAGAGACTGGGACCTTATTATTATGGGCAAACCCTTTTACCCCTTTAAGAATTCCTTTAATGGAAAATCTTAGAAGAGATCCTTATGAAATAGCACAAATTACTTCTAATACGTATTATGATTGGCTTTTAGATAGAGCTTATTTATTAGTCCCAGCTCAAGATATTGTTGGAGAATTTTTAATGACTTTTAAAGAATATCCGCCAAGAATGAAGGCGGCAAGTTTTAGCTTGGATCAGGTAATGGAAAAATTATCTACTCCAGGAAATCATTAAAAAACCTAAACAATAACAAGGTAAACAAAAGCTAAATATTTAATATATTTAGCTTTTGTTATTTAACTCAATAATTAATTGCTTTATGAAAATTCGATACACCTTTATTTTAGTGCTATTTGTTTTTATTTCCTGTCAAACAAATGAAAAAACGGAACGACCTGTTCAGGAGAAAAAAGTAGAGAATCCATTGCCTTCTTGGAATGATGTTGTCTCAAAACAAAACATCATTGCTTATGTTGAAGACGTTACCAATTCTGAAAGTCAAAATTTTATTCCTATAAAAGACCGTATTGCTACTTTCGATAACGATGGTAACTTATGGGCTGAACAACCAGCATATTTTCAATTGTTTTTTGCCATAGATCGTGTTAAGGAAATGGCTGTTGATCATCCTGAGTGGAAAAACG
>JADGEA010000005.1 GCA_016744615.1 Flavobacteriaceae bacterium | reverse complement strand
GAACAAAATAGCACCTTCTGAATTAATTATAAATCCTGACGGAAGTATTTACCATATCAATTTAAAACCGGAACATGTAGCTTCAAATATTATTTTTGTAGGAGATCAAAACAGGGTTGCAAAAGTTGCCAATCTTTTTGACACCATTGAATTTGAAACGCAAAAAAGAGAATTCAAAACCATTACCGGAACTTATAAAAATAAAAAACTCATGGTTATTTCAACCGGAATAGGACCTGATAATATTGATATAGTTATAAATGAACTAGATGCGTTGGTAAATATTGATCTGGAGACAAGAACTGTTAAAAAAGAACATACTGCACTAAATATTGTTAGAATAGGAACCTCAGGTTCTTTACAAGATCATATCCCTGTAGATAGTTTTGTTTTGGCAAAATACGGTTTGGGTTTTGATGGTTTGTTGCATGCTTATGATTGTGAACATATTCTTGAAAAGGAAATGGAGGATGCATTTATCAAACACACAAATTACTCCGATAGAAAATCACGCCCTTATATTATTGAAAATGATAACGAATTAGAAAATATATTAATATCTGATGAAATTTTTACTGGTATAACTGCAACTGCTGGAGGATTTTATGGTCCACAAGGAAGAATTTTACGGCTCGAAATTCAAGATCCGGAATTAAATCATAAAATAGATAGTTTTGATTATAACGGAGTTAAAATAACCAATCTGGAAATGGAAACTTCCGCTATTTACGGACTGTCAAAGTTATTAGGTCACAAGGCTGTTTCCATGAATTGTATTATTGCAAACAGAGCAAATCTCACCTTTAGTAAAGAGCCCTATAAAGCTATTCAAAACCTGATAGAATATACCTTAAATAAGCTTGCAGAATAATTTTTTGTTTTCATACAATATTCATAAATTCTTTACGTTCATAATACAACACTCCCCAATGTTAGAATTTTAACCAAAAACTATTTTATGAAAAAGTTAGCCTATTTACTTATTTTTGTTTTTGCTTCAGCGTCCTTAACATCATGTGGAGCCTCAAGTTCAAGTTGTGTATCTTCTGAAAAATACATTATTAAAAATATGAAATTTGAAAATCAGGAAATCGTTCTTAGTGATGATTTTATCAATGATAATGATTAAAAATAATAATCAATTTTATTAATTAATTGATAAAAGTCTGTAGCAATTAAATTGCTACAGACTTTTTATTTTTACTAAAATAAAATCAAATTCACTTGCGTACTTTAATAGACTTTGTAATTTTGCACAAACCTAAACACAATGTCCAATACTAAGTATATTTTTGTAACCGGTGGTGTTACTTCATCTCTCGGAAAAGGAATTATTGCTGCTTCATTAGCAAAATTATTACAATCAAGCGGTTTTTCTGTAACCATACAAAAACTTGATCCATACATCAATGTTGATCCCGGAACTTTAAATCCATACGAACATGGTGAATGCTTTGTAACCAATGATGGTGCTGAAACCGATCTGGATCTTGGTCATTATGAAAGGTTTTTAAATATCCCAACGTCACAAGCAAATAATGTAACCACAGGGAGAATCTATCAAACTGTTATTAATAAAGAACGTAAAGGGGATTATTTAGGTAAAACAGTCCAGATTATTCCTCACATCACCAACGAGATTAAAAGACGAATCAAGATCTTAGGACAGACTGGCGATTATGATATTGTGATTACTGAAATTGGAGGTACCGTAGGAGATATAGAATCTTTACCTTATATAGAAACTGTTAGACAATTACAATGGGATCTAGGTAAGGAAAATGCTATTGTAATACACTTAACGCTAATCCCATATCTAGCAGCTGCTAAAGAGCTAAAAACTAAACCAACGCAGCATTCCGTTAAAGAATTAATGCAAAGTGGCATAAGTCCAGATGTTTTGGTTTGCAGAACAGAACACCATATCAATGACAAAATAAGACGTAAACTTGCATTATTTTGTAATGTCAGACAAGATGCTATTATTGAATCTATCGATGCAGATACCATTTATGATGTTCCTATTCTTATGCAAAAAGAAGGACTGGATAAAGTTGTTTTAGACAGATTGAATTTATCGGCAAGCAGGACTCCTAAATTGGACAAATGGAATGACTTTTTAAAAAAATTTAAAAACCCTAAAAATACAGTTGAAATAGGTTTGATTGGTAAATATGTTGAATTGCAGGATGCCTATAAATCTATTTTAGAGTCTATCGGTCATGCCGGAGCTCAAAATGCAATAAAAGTCAATGTACATTCTATTCATTCAGAAGATATTTCTCATAAAAATATAAGTGAAATTTTAAAGAATCTGGATGGTTTAATTGTAGCTCCCGGTTTTGGAGAAAGAGGTATCAGTGGTAAAATAGAGGCTGTTCGTTTTGCCAGAGAAAATAATATACCTTTTTTTGGAATTTGCCTAGGAATGCAAATGGCAGTAATTGAATATGCAAGAAATGTACTTGATCTTGACAAGGCAAATTCAACAGAAATGGATGAAATAACTCCATTTCCTGTTATTGACTTAATGGAAGATCAAAAAGAAATAACCAATAAAGGGGGAACCATGCGTTTGGGTGCATGGGAATGTAAAATTGATAAAGACTCAAAAGCATATGAAGCTTATCAATCAGAATTGATAAGTGAACGTCACCGACATCGTTATGAATTCAATAATGATTATTTAGAGCAATTGACAAACGAAGGATTAAGATCTACGGGTGTAAACCCAGATACTGGTTTAGTGGAGATTATTGAAATTCCTACACACCCTTGGTTTGTTGGTGTGCAATATCATCCAGAATATAAGAGTACCGTTTTAGATCCGCATCCTTTATTTGTTGCTTTTGTAAAAGCAAGTTTAGAAAATAAAAAATAAAAAATGCCTTCTTTTTGAGAAGGCATTTTTTGTTGATATTATTGGTTTGAATTACATTCCTATCAAACTCATAGCTTGTTTCAAAATTTTAGGATTACTAGAAATCCAACCCATAACTTTTTTAGTTAAATTAGGATTTTTTAATACATATTCCATCACTTTCGCTTTTACTCCTGAATTTGATTTTAATAAATCTGTAATTTGAGATTTTGTTGCACTATCATTTTTTAAGAAATCAATTGCTTTACTTTGTAAATCATCATTCTTTAATAACTGATCTTTTACTTTGTTTTGCACATCATCTGTTTTAAATAATGTTTGTAAACTAGAAATATCATCTGTTCCTACAGAAGGCGCTTCTAATTTTGATGTTGAACTAGGCATCTTTATTTGAGACATAACAGTTGATGCATTAAGGCTTCCTAAAGCAACAACAAGAATTAATATTATTTTTTTCATAAAAATATCTTTTTAATTAATAAAAAGCGAAAATACATTAAATAAAATAGTTTCAAACATTAATTTCAAACAAAAAAGAGACCAAAATTTGGTCTCTTTTTTCTACAAACTATATTTTAATAAATTAATCATGGTCATGACCATCATGATTTTCTTCTTCTGATGTCTTATCGTTATCAGCATCATGTGAAGCTTCTACTTCTTTTAAGTCCATTTTACATTTTGGACATTTACCTTCTTCATGATAAACTTTGTCACCTTCACATTTCATCGGACATTGATAATCATTCATTGCCAAAGCATCTTTGGTTTTCTCAAGACCTTCACCAACGGCTTCCCCAACTTCTTCAGCTCCTTTTTCAACTTCTTTAGCATCCTTTTTAATTTCTGTGCTAATTTCTTTTACATCTTTTTCTGCTCCTTTTTTAGTGTTTTCACAAGAGGTAAATACCATACCTACAGCAAAAAATAATACTAATACGATTGTGATTTTTTTCATTATTGATTCTAATTTAAATTATTTTAATTTTGAATATCAAGGTTTAAACATTCGATATCCTTATTACTAAGGTCGTAAATATATAAAGTTCCTGACAACTTTCAAAAAAAAATTGAGTGAACGCGACTTTGTTCTTTTATCATTACTTTAACCCTTTGAAATAATGTATATATATATTCTCTTTTATCTCCGGAAGGCATGGTATATGTAAAATTAAAATTTTCCATCAATGAAAATTCAGATCCAAGTTTTTCAGACAGCATTTTTTCATTATAACGAAACACAGGCAATCCACTACATTTTTCTGCGCCATTTAAATTAAAAACCGCAATGATCACAAAACCATTTTGTTTAACTAGTTTTTTTAATAATGAAAAATATTTGTCTTGTTCTTCCTGATTATTAAAAAAATGCAATACAGCTCTGTCATGCCACAGATCTACAGATTCTATCTTGTTTAGTTCATTTGAGTTCATCAAATCATCTACGATCCATTCTACCTTTTTACTTTTCTCTTCTAATCTAGTTTTTAACTCATCAATAGCTTTTTTACTAATATCACTGGCTATAATATTCTTATAACCCTTCTTTAACAATTCATCGATCAAATTGGTTGCTCCTACTCCCACATTCAATAATCTTGCATTTGAATCAAAATAGCACTTCTCTATCAACTGGAGAGAAGGTTTGGGAAAATCCTCATACCATCCAAGTTTATCAACGGTCGCTTTCTCATAAGCACGATCCCAATGAACTTTTAGATCTTTCTTAGGAGAGTCGTCTTCAATAGAACAACAAGAAATTTTTGCACTGATATCACAAGAATTTTCTTTGGTACTTTTCATTATTTTTTCAATTAAAAAATATTTTACAAGATAACAATTAATCTAAAAAGTTTTCTTCACTTCTCCACATTGAAGCATACTTGCTCCAAAAAACGGATTTACTATTTCTTTATCATAACTCAGCCAAAAACCTCCCTTATTATCATTTGCCATTGGACAGAATTCCAGATAAACAGTTTTATTCTCTGGCACAACAATTCCTAACATATCTACTACATCTGAAAGATTCTTCCCTAATAAACCAAATGCTTTTCGTTGATTTTCAATATTGGTATTAACCTGAATCGCTTCTATATTTTTATTGATGTTTTTCAATGCTTTCATCCAAAAATTATGAGCATCACCCAATAATAAAAGCATATCTACTTCTGAAATTACTTTTTTCAACTGTACTGTTTGACTTTGAGATTTTACAGCATTATCCTGAGTTAACGCATCTTTTAAAATAATATACGAATCAACTACTTTACCCAATTGTTTTTTGAATTTTAGATCTATTTTTGTTTTATCAATCATGATCATGCCCCTCATGTCTTCCTCATCTCCTTTTTTTGTTTCCTTGTCTTTTTCATCATCGCTTCCCATATCCATTCCCGCATGACCATCTGTACTTACTTTTCCTCCTTCCGGATTCATCATACTTTTCTGACCTAAAAGTTGGGCCGAAGCATCTATCCTAAACACACCATTTGTTGCAACTTCTTCTCCATCTTTTAAACCTTTTTCAACAATATAGAATTCTCCCAAATCTGACCCTAAGATTACTTCTCTGTAAACAAATGAAATCGTTTTATCATGTGGAACTTTTACATAAACTACTGCTCGTTTTCCTGTCCAAAGTACAGCCGATTTTGGAATAATCAATGCGTCTTTGGCATTCTTCATATTTGCTTTTATAATTCCGTTGACAAACATTTCAGGAAGTAGTTTGTGATTCTTATTATTCACTTCTACACGCACTTTTGCCACTCGAGTTTTCTGCGTTACAAATGGATCTATATAAGTAACTTTTTCCTTGAATTCTTTACCCGGAACTGCCTGAACAGTGAAATTTACCATATCTCCTTTATGGATCCAGAGGATATCAGCTTCATACACATCAAACATTACCCAAACTTTGTCAATATTTGCAATATCAAATAACTTCATTCCTTCCATTACATAGTCACCTAATTCTACATTTCTCTTCATCACATAACCTGAATAATCTGATAATATATCTATTTGTTCCTGAACCTTACCCGATCTTATTATTGCATCTATTTGTTTATCGGTAAGCTTCCAAAGTTTTAATTTATTTTTAGAAGCCTTAAATAATTGCGGATAGATATCTTTTGATTTCATCGCTTCAAAAAGTTCTTTTTGAGCCGATATCAATTCCGGTGAATACAACTGGATAATTTTTTGCCCTCTACTTACCTTTTCACCTGTAAAATTGATATACAGTCTCTCAATTCTACCGGGGATATGTGATACCTGAGAGTACAATCTTCTTTCATCAGGCTTAATTGCACCTAACAATCTGATTTCTTTTTTTGCATTGGATCTAACCACCTTAGAACTTTGGATATTTGCCAACTGAATGGCTTCTTCACTCAGTACGATTTCATTACTGGTAATTGCTTCACCAAAATCTTTACTTTCGTCCAGCGGAATTAATTCCATTCCACAAATTAGGCAATTACCCGGTTTCTCCATTTTTATTTGTGGATGCATGGAGCAAGTCCATAATTTTGTAACCAGATTCTGAACATAATCATGTTCACCTTCTTTATGTAATGCTTCTTGTTTATCACCGGATGAAGTTATATTACCAATGATGATACCCAGTATTAAGATACCAACTGAGATAATGTAATTTTTATATTTTTTCATTTTAAATTATTTTTAAAAATTCCCCCTTTTGGGGATTAAAGGGGGATTAATTCCCCAACATATAATTAATAAATGCAATTGCTGCATTTTTATCGGTTATTGCTTTTTGTTCTGCTAATTTGTATCCTAACAATTGTCTTTCTATTCTTAATACCTCTTCAAAATCTTTAGAATTTGTTGAATAAGATGTTATTAACACATCCAATACCTGTTTTGCAATTTTTGATTGTTTTTTATTGAGATTAATTCTCCTCTCACTATCACTAAAATCTTTGTACACATTTTCAAAAACAGCACTTAAAGTATTCCTTTTATCTTCTTTATTTGAAATTTCAGCCAATTGCAAATACTTTGCTTCTTCAATCATTGCCTTATACTTTCTTCTATAAATAGGAATAGTAACTCCTATAGAAGGAAATAATAAAGCATCATTACCATTATTAACGTCAGTTGAATTAGGGTTTTTTCCAACAATAATATAATTAACACCAATATTAAATTTTGGCATTCCCTCTAATTTTGCAGTCCTCTCTTGGTTTACAAAAGCATTTAGCTTATGATCTATACTTTTAACTTCATGATTGTTATTGTAAATGGAATCCATTAAGGTCAAATTTTCATAAGGAAGTTCATCCTGCCATAATTCAGTTGGCACATTAACTAACTCATAAGTATCTCTATTCAATAAATTATTAAATTTTGCCAGAAACACTTTTTTAGAATCTATAAAAAGCGCCAATTGATTTTCAAGATCGTTTAATTCTAACTCAACCCTTAATTCATCTACAATGGATGCGTTTCCGTTTTCAATTTTAACCAAAGACAAATTCTTAAAAATTCTTAAGATCACCATATTATCTTTTGTTATTTGAATGGCTTTCTCCATAAAATAGTAATTGTAATACGCTGTTTTTACTTCAAAAAATAAATTTGATTTACTATTCTCAAAAATCTCATATTTTGCTTTAGCTATTTCAGTTGCAACATCTTCTTTGGATCTTAGTAATCCAAACCAGGGAAACGCCTGTTTTAAACCGAGTGTTGCTTTTTGCGGACCTAACCTCGTTTCCACCGGATTGATAAAATATCCGAAAGCAAATTGAGGGTCAGGAAGAGTACCCACCTGAGGTACTTTTTCCATTGCTGCCATATAATCATTAAATTTCGCTTTTAATCCAGGATTATTCTCTGCAGCAATTTTTAAATAAGCATCTAAACTTTCTTTAGTATCCTGTGCCATTCCCGAAAGGGTGGATATTAAAAAGAAGCTTAGTATTATAATTTTATTTTTCATTATTTGTTTTTTATTTGTTTTTCTTTCCACATACTGTATAAAACAGGTACTACGAACATAGTCATAACCTGTAACAACATTCCTCCAAAAGACGGAATTGCCATTGGTATTACCACATCAGCTCCTTTACCAGTTGCAGTCAACACCGGAATTAATGCGATTATTGCAGTGGCAGCAGTCATCATTGCAGGTCTTACTCTTTTAGAACCGGCATGTAAAACGGATGTACGAATTTCTTTTACTGTTTTTGGTTTTTCTTTATCAAAAACCTGCGTTAAATAGGTTCCCATAATTACACCATCATCAGTTGCAATTCCGAAAAGGGCTATAAATCCAACCCAAACGGCAACACTCAAATTAATGGTACCCAACTGAAACAGATCTCGCATATGTACTCCGGCCATACTAAAGTTTAAGAACCAGTCCTGACCATACAACCATATCATGATAAACCCTCCTGAAAAGGCTACAAAAATTCCGGTAAACACCATTAGTGAAGGAGCAATATCTTTAAACTGAAAATATAATATCAAAAAGATTAGAATTAAAGAAATTGGTACAACGATCATCAATCGTTTGGATGCACGGATCTGGTTTTCATAGTTACCCGTAAATTTATAAGTTACACCATCAGGCAATTTAAATTCACCAGAATCTAATTTTTGCTGAATCATTGTCTGTGCTTCTTCCACAACGTTTGTCTCTGCAAAGCCCTCTTTCTTATCAAAGATTACATAAGAAGTTAAGAAAGTATCTTCACTTTTTATCATTTGTGGTCCACGTACATAATCAACAAATGCGAGTTCTGCTAACGGCACCTGAACTCCGGAAGGGGTAGGAATCAAAATCTTTTTAATATCATCTGGATTATCTCTATACTCTCTTGCATAACGAACCCTTACAGGAAAACGTTCTCTTCCTTCAATCGTTGATGTAAGTTTTTTACCACCAATGGCAACTGATAATTGATCTTGCATATCTTTTACGGTCATACCGTAACGAGACATGTTTTGTCGATTTAATTTGATCTCTAAATAAGGCTTTCCAACAACTCTATCAGCAAAAACGGTACTTGGCTCAACACTTGGTACTTCTTTTAATATCTTCTCCAATTCATACCCGGTTTTTTCAATGACCTCTAAAGTCGGACCAAATACTTTTATCCCCATTGGTGCACGCATTCCGGTTGCCAACATAATCAAACGAGTTTGAATAGGTTGCAATTTTGGTGCGGATGTAAGTCCGGGGAATTTAGAATGTTTTAAAATTTCTTTCCAGATATCATCTGATTTTTTAATTTGACTTCTCCATTGTCTGAAATATTCTCCATCCTCATCTAAGATCAATTCATCATAACCAATTTTTTTATGAGGGTCTTCTCTATATTTATATGTGGTATCATCTTTTAAAACAAAAGCTCCATCATCATTTACTTTGAATCTTTCTCTTCTACCATCCTCATCCAGAATATATTCCGGAATATAATTGATCATATTTTCAAACATAGAGGTAGGTGCCGGATCCAGTGCAGAATTCACCCTTCCCCATTTACCAACTACCGAAGCAATTTCTGGAATGAAACCTATATGTTTATCTATACTGGCAATGATTTCCATATTTTCGGTAATACCGGAATGTGGCATGGTAGTAGGCATTAGTAAAAAAGATCCTTCATCTAGTGCAGGCATAAATTCATTTCCTAAACCCGGAAATATTTTTTCCATATTATGCCAAACCATATTGTCTTTTGCGAAATTTGGAATAAATCCAAATATCTTTCCAAATCCTAACCAAATTGTCATTCCAAAGAAAATAACGATCATAGGAATAGCTAAAAACTTCCATTTATTATCCAAACACCATTTTAATATTGGCTCATAAAAATGTACAATGGTCATCAACAAACCCAACACTACCGAAATGATCAATATCACAAATAAGAAATTCACAAAAGTGGAATTAGATGCTCCTAGTGGCATCCATTCAATGGTTAAAAAGTAAACCACAATTAAAATGGTAATGGCAATATTGATATAATTAGCCATTTTATCAGAGTAGGCAAATATTATCTTTCCTTTAAATAAGCTAACATCCAATTGTCTCTGAGACAATATATTATTTACACCATATGCAATTAAGGCGAAAGCAATATAACTTCCGTATCCAACAATAAATACAATCCCGAAACCTATTAAAATTGAATTAAAAATTCTACCCGTTTTCTTCTTATCCAGTTTTATAGAGAATAAAACATGTGCTATTGCCGGAATAAATAAGATTCCAATAAACAAAGAAGAAAACAATGCAAAGGTCTTGGTCCATGCCAAAGGCTGGAACAATTTACCTTCAGATGCCTGCATGGCAAAAACTGGTAAGAAACTTACAATAGTTGTAGCTAAAGCGGTTATAATTGCAGATGCCACTTCAGTAGTTGCTACATAAATAACCTGCAATAATTCTTTACCTTTAACGCCTTCGTTTTCCGGCATATCCAAATGCCTGATGATATTTTCAGTAAATACGATTCCGACATCTACCATGACTCCAATAGCAATTGCTATTCCCGAAAGAGCTACAATATTCGCGTCTACATTAAAGAATTTCATCAAAATAAAGGTCATCAAAACCCCAATGGGTAATAAACTTGATATCAAGATTGATGCTCGTAGATTTAATACCAATACAATTACTACCAGAATACTGATGAGAATTTCATGTGAAAGAGATGATTCCAGTGTTCCTAAAGTCTCTTGAATCAATTCCGAACGGTCGTAAAAAGGCACAATAGTAACTTTAGAAACAGTTCCATCTGCCAGCAATTTAGAAGGTAATCCCGGAGCAACTTCTTTAATTTTATCTTTCAAATTTTGAATGGTTTCCAAAGGGTTAGCGCCATTACGTGCAACTACAACACCCCCAACAGCTTCTACTCCACTTTTATCCAAACCTCCACGACGTGTAGATGGACCAAACTGTACTTTGGCAACATCTTTTAACCGAATAGGTGTATGATCATTTACATAAACTACACTTTCTTCCAAATCACTAAGGTTTTTGATATAGCCTAAACCTCTTACCAAATATTCAACTTTATTGAATTCCATTGTTTGTGCGCCAATATCCATATTGGAATTTTTAACGGCATTCATGATCTTTTTGATATCCACACCATAGGCTTTCATCGCATTCGGATCAATTTCAATTTGATATTCTTTGATAAAACCACCTATGGAAGCAACCTCAGAAACACCTTTAGATGCGGTTAAATAATATCTTACATAAAAATCCTGAATAGTTCTAAGTTCCTGAGGATCCCAGCCACCTGTCGGTTTTCCTGTCTTAGGATCTCTACCTTCTAAAGTGTACCAATATACCTGCCCCAGTGCTGTTGCATCTGGTCCCAATGCCGGTTTCACTTCTGTTGGAACCGTTCCTGGAGGTAAAGAATTTAGTTTTTCCAAAATTCGGGTTCTACTCCAGTAAAAATCAACATCATCTTCAAAAATGATATATATACTTGATAGTCCGAAAATAGAATTAGAACGAATTGTTTTTACTCCTGGAATACCTAATAAGGAAGTGGTCAAAGGATAGGTAATCTGATCTTCTACATCTTGTGGAGACTGCCCCATCCATTCTGTAAAAACTATTTGCTGGTTTTCACCGATATCAGGAATTGCATCTACCGGTACAGGATTTCTTTCCAACCAGGAAAGTTCCCAGTTAAATGGTGCTGTTACAATACCACCAACAATAAATGCAGTGAGCAACATAAAGGTTATTAACTTGTTTTCAAGAAAATAACGAATGATTTTATTTAACATTTTGATTTTGTTTATCCCAAAATTATTTGGAAGAATTCGTTTATTTGCGCAATTGAAATTAAATGACAGACTACCGCGCCTTTTTATTTAAAAAAACAAAAAGCCTTGTAGTGACGTAAACGAGAAAATCAAATAAGGAAAGACTGATAAAGAACTTGGTAATCTTTATCAATAAATAGTGGTGAAGAATCAATAAAAGGAGTGATCTCCTCTTTTGTTTCAAATAAGTTTAAATAAGTATAAGTAAATGCTAATGCAAACTGAACAGAATTCAATTCTAAACTGTCAATAGCTTGCTGTTCATTTTGATTTCCCGGAATTAATTCCTGAATATCATTACAGCATGGTTCTTTATCTATGTGATTACCAGGAAAATCGTGTACAACACATTCTTCTTCCATAACCATATCACAAGACTCTGCTTCCGTAAAAAAAGATACGCCCATAACCTCACCCATGCAAACATGTTTTTCTACTGTAAAAGAAAAAGATGAAAACAATACAATAAACGCAAGTATCAAGGCTAATATTTTATGAAGGACTTGTAACATCACAACAAATGTAACAATAAATACGGCTTTTTATTTTAATAAAATGTTAAGAATTCTTTAAAAAATAAAAACTTAGCTTAAATTCTCAATCACTCTTTTCAATATTTGATGTACTTCCTTTGCAATTACTCCCAGATTTTCATTTTCAATTGCACCCATAGAAGCAATAGGATCAATAGCCGAAACTTCAATATTTCCTGCTTTATTTTCCTCAATAATTACATTACAAGGAAGCATTAAACCAATTTTATCTTCGTTAGATAGTGCTTTATAGGCATATTGTGGATGGCAAGCTCCTAATATTTCATAAGGTCTGAAATCAACATCCAGTTTCTTTTTTAAAGTTGCTTTCATATTTATTTGAGTCAAAACTCCAAAACCTTCTTTTTTCAATTCTTCTAAAACTCTTTCTTTAGCTCCTTCAAAAGAAACTTCTTTTAACGTAGTTGTAAAGTAATATTTCATAACCAATCTCTTTTAATAATTTAGAATGCAAAATTAATTTAAAACTTATTTCTTAATGGATACTTTTGTAGCAATATTTTACAAAATTTAGTTTCTAAAATCCATTCTTTGAATTCTAACCGCATTTAAAATTGCCAGTAAGGCAACTTGCACATGCAATTCCCTCACACTCGTGTTCCTTTATTAAATTATTTTTAAAGGATAAAGGTAATTTATTTTTGACTCAATAAATGATGCAGTTATTGTTTGAACCTGGTCTGCAAAATTTGCATACCTGTCATATTAGGAAAGTATTAATAAATTTTAGCACCTCAAATGGTAAGAGAAAAAAGAGTATTGAAAAAACAACTGAGGTATAAGCTACAGGTTAAGACGTTTTTCAATTTTTCGTTTTAGAACGGTTATTCTTTTCATTTGATCCATTATATCTTGCTTATTGTCAACCTTATATATTTCATTTAAACTCAAAATAATTTCTTTAGCTTCTCTTGAGGCGATAATTCTTTCACTTCTAGTTTTAAAAGTAGTTTTTTTAGTTTCAAATTCATCAGCTCTAGCAAATATATCCATAAGTAATTTTCTTAATAAGGGTTATTTAGACCGACTCAAAATTATAAAAAATTATCAATTATGCAACTTATTTTCAATAAATATTTAATATCCCATAATTTAAACTAAAAATTTAAAGTTAGAATGAAATAAACAACTATTTACTACAAAGCTTGTAAGGCATCCCTATTCATAAAAACCCAATTATATAGATTATACAATTAATTTATTTGACATGATTTTTTTATAATAAAAAGCGGGTAAAAGGATCAAAACAAAAATTGGATGGATTAAAAAACGACGAATATAAAAAGCAAACAGATAACCTTGTCTCAATTCTCCTTTTAAAATCACGAAAAAAGCAAACGCTAAAAATACAAAAGCAATCACATAAAACTTTACAGAGAATTTTAAAAATTCATAATCATTAAAAGCAACATAAATAATAGCCAGAGATATAACCGCGTTTAAAAAATACCTAAATGACATATCGATCAATAATTTTCTGCCACTAAAAAAAGGAATAGATTCTTGTAAAAAATCATTTTTAAAATAGGCAATAAATGGATCATAAAAAAGGTCAGAAGCAAAAGCACGAACCAACACCAGTAAGAAAAACAAAACGACTATTATTAAAAATCTATATGGTTTTTTTATATTCATCTTTTCTAATATTTGAGTAAAAAGTAACCCAGGTAATCCATAAAACAAATACTAATCCGTAAATAACTGCTGGAAATAATAAATCGTGTAATATTTCTTGATATTCAGGATATCTGTAATATAATATACTTAACGCTATGATTCTAAGAATATTAACAATATAAATCAATACACTTCCAAAGATGCCAAATAAAATAGTAGACTTGACTGGACCCGCAAAAGCAATAATAAAAGCCAAAAACAAAATGATTACACTTAATGAATTACATCCTTCAATTATCCTGGCAACATATTTACCATTGATATTTAATTTCATTGATAATTCATCTGAATGCTGCTCAACAGATGCATCATACCTCATTAAATTAGCGACTTTCTCAACATGTATTGCAACACCTTTTGTTAATGGTGAACAACTAAAAACATCTCCTTTTTGCTGGGTTTTATGAAGATAAAAAGAATACACTCCAAATAGAACAAAATAAGTTATAAAAAACTTGAGTAAAAATATGATAAGGGTTTTGTTCTTCTTCAAGGGAATCTTTTATTTTTGTGAAATTCAAATTTACATAAACTAATGAAACGAGTACACATAAATTTAATCATTTTTTTCACAAAAGGGAATGATTAATTTTTTTCATGAGAGGGCGAAGAAGTTGTATATGTTCTCAAATATTTAATTAACTTTAATGTAATTACAAAATTTTAAATGTATGAAACTAACCAAAATAAAAAATACAATTATCCAAATAATTGAAAATAATCCCTCCTCGGATACAAAACTTCAGGAAATATGTACATTTTTAAAAAATGAAATCAACCATTTTGACTGGGTTGGGTTTTATTTTCAAAATGGCACTAAAAATGAATTGAAACTAGCTCAATTTGCGGGAAAACCAACAGAGCATATTATCATTCCTTTTGGAAGGGGTATTTGCGGGCAAGTAGCTTTGAGTGATCAAAATTTTATAGTACAGGATGTTACAGAACAGGATAATTATATTTCCTGTGGATTTGATGTGAAATCAGAAATTGTTATACCAATATTTAAAAATGATGTAAATATAGGTCAGATTGATATTGATTCTCATCAAAAAAATCCTTTTTCACATGAAGATGAATTATTACTGGAATATATTTGCGAACAGGTATCAAAATTTATTTAAATGGAATTTTTTAAAATTATAAACGTAAAAACCACGGCAGATCAGATTCAAAAAAATATCCATTTTGACAATCTGGAAATTCTTTGTGAAAGTATTTTTGTAATGGATTACAAAAATAATATAGCAGACATAGGTGGTGTATGGGGTGAATTTTCTCTTCAAAAAGATAAGATCAATGGTGGCTTAAGATTCTCATTACTCGAATGTCCAAATGCATTAACATTCACCATTACCTCGGGATATCCACCGAAACCAGATCAAATTATTTTTTATTTAACTGTAAACAGAACCGAATTAAAACTGATATTCATTGATGAAATAGAAGAGTTTATAAATGACTGGAAAACTGGTATCGAAAAGGAATTTATTTCATGATCTATTTTGTCTTGGTCATTCGTATCAAAATAATAAAAGCAGATATAATGGTTAAAAAAGCAATGAGACCAACGGATGATAGTATTCCAAAATTATCAGCAACAATTCCGGTAAGAAATGACAGGATTGTAGTTTTAGCTATCAAGCCAAATTTCTCTTCTGCCAACTGAGGTAAAATCGTTCTTTCCATGCCAACCATACCCCAACAAAGGCATTTACAATTAACAGCAATGTAAATTGTTTCCAATTATCTTTCAAGCCAAGTTTTACATTTTCCATAAGCTGTAATTCCCTGTTAAATTTACGACAAATTAAGCATGCAATTTAAATAAATTTTTATCCTATTTTATATGGTGCAAACTTTGAGTTTTATTACTTTTGCTCCTTATTCAATTAAACATTATGGGCATAGTAAAAAAAATGAAATCTGCATTAATTTCCGTATTTCATAAAGATGGTTTAGAAGCTATCGTTAAAAAGTTAAATGATTTAGATATAACTATTTACTCTACAGGAGGGACAGAAAAATTTATTATGGATCTTGGTATTGATGTAGTGCCAGTTGAAGACCTGACTTCTTACCCATCTATTCTTGGAGGAAGAGTAAAAACTTTACACCCAAAAGTTTTTGGAGGAATTTTAAGCAGAAGAGATCATGATGGAGATATAGCTCAATTGAATGAATATGAAATTCCAGAAATTGATATTGTAATTGTTGATCTGTATCCATTCGAAAAAACTGTTGCCAGTGATGCCAGTGAGCAGGAAATAATCGAAAAAATTGACATAGGAGGCATTTCATTAATTCGTGCTGCCGCAAAGAATTTTAAAGATGTAATCTGTGTTTCAAATATGCAACAATATGATGAGTTTTTAAATATCCTTTCAGAAAATGATGGTGAAATCTCATTAACAGATCGTAAAAATTTCGCTACTAAAGCTTTTGCTGTTTCCAGTCATTATGATACTGCTATTTTCAAATATTTAAATCAGGATTTTAACCATGTGGAATTTAGAGAGTCTTTTGATCAATCTAGCACTTTACGATACGGTGAAAATCCTCATCAAAAAGGATTCTTCTTTGGGAAACTAGATGAACTTTTTGAAAAACTACACGGTAAAGAATTATCTTACAATAATTTACTTGATGTAGATGCAGCCGTGCAATTGATGAATGAATTTAAAACTGATGCGCCAACTTTTGCTATCTTAAAACACAACAATGCATGTGGAATTGCACAAAGAGAAACACTACATCAGGCTTATGTTGATGCTTTAGCAGGTGATCCTGTTTCTGCATTTGGTGGTGTTTTGATCTCAAATAAAAAAATTGATGTAGCTACTGCCAAAGAAATACATAAGTTATTTTGTGAAGTTGTTATTGCACCTGCCTATGAGGAGGAAGCATTAAAGATTCTAAAAGGAAAGAAAAACAGGATTATATTAATTCAAAATGACATTGAATTACCTAAAGCTAGTTTCCGAACTGCTTTAAACGGAGTTTTATCACAAGAAAAAGATACGATCACAGATGATAAATCTATGCTAAAGCAGGCTACAAATATACATCCAACAGATGCTGAAGTAGAGGATCTGTTGTTCGCTTCAAAAATATGTAAACACACCAAATCAAATACCATTGTTTTGGCAAAGAATAAGCAATTGTTCGCAAGTGGAACAGGGCAAACATCACGTATTGACGCTTTAAAACAAGCTATTGAAAAAGCAAATCATTTTGATTTTAATCTTAAAGGAGCGGTAATGGCAAGTGATGCTTTTTTCCCGTTTCCGGATAGTGTTGAAATTGCCGGTCTTGCAGGAATCACTTCAGTAATTCAACCAGGTGGATCTATTAAAGATCAATTAAGTATTGATTATTGCGATGCGCATAATATATCAATGGTTTTCACCGGAACGAGACATTTTAAACATTAATTGTATATTTGTATAATAAACAGATAAAAATCCCCTTTTTTAAAGTAAATTACAATACAGTTATTGTATATAAATTAGTCAAACTATTTTTATGTCAATAGCACAATGAATTGCGTAAAATTGTTACATTTGTGCAATTCACATTACAAACAATTAAACAAGATAAATATTTATGGGTTTTTTTGATTTTATGACCGAAGATATTGCTATTGATTTGGGAACAGCAAATACTTTAATCATTCATAAAGGAAAAGTTGTAGTTGATAGTCCGTCAATAGTAGCTATGGACAGAACTACGAAAAAAATAATTGCTATTGGTAAAAAGGCCATGTTAATGCAAGGCAAAACCCATGAGAACATCAAGACTATTCGCCCTTTAAAAGATGGCGTAATTGCTGATTTTGAAGCTTCTGAACAAATGATCAGGGAGTTTATCAGAGATATTCCCACAATAAAAAAACGTTTTTTCAGACCGTCATTGCGAATGGTAATTTGTATTCCATCCGGTATAACCGAAGTAGAAAAACGTGCCGTTCGTGATTCTGCCGAGCAGATGAACGCAAAAGAAATTTATTTGATCTATGAACCAATGGCAGCTGCAATAGGTATTGGTATTGATATCATGCAGCCCAAAGGAAATATGATTATTGATATAGGTGGTGGAACTACAGAAATTGCCGTAATTGCCCTAGGTGGTATTGTTTGTGATAAATCTGTAAAAGTTGCCGGTGATGTTTTTACAAGTGATATAGCTATGTATATGCGAACACAGCACAATTTATATGTTGGTGAAGCTACTGCAGAAAAAATAAAAATTGAAATAGGTTCTGCCACTGAAGACCTGACTACTCCACCTGATGATTTATTAATCCAAGGTAGAGACTTGCTAAGTGGAAAACCTAAACAAACAGAAATTTCATACAGAGAAATTGCGAAAGCACTTGAAAAGTCAATTCTTAGAATTGAAGATGCTGTAATGGAAACCTTATCTCAAACACCACCCGAATTAGCTGCGGACATCTACAATACAGGTATTTACCTTGCTGGTGGCGGCTCAATGCTTCGTGGATTAGACAAAAGATTATCACGTAAAACCGATCTACCGGTTTATGTTGCTGAAGATCCGTTAAGAGCAGTTGTAAGAGGAACAGGAACCGCATTAAAAGATTTAGATAAATACAGAAGTGTTTTGATGAGATAAAATCAATTTAGAATATGCAACAAATTATTTCATTCCTTTACAAGAATAAATACTTTATTTTATTTTTGTTGCTTGAATTATCTGCTATTTTCTTCACCATACAAAGTCATTCCTATCATAAAAGTAAGTTTATCAATTCAGCAAATTTTATTTCAGGAGGTTTATATAACAAGATCAACAATTTTAAAGAATTTTTACTTTTAAAGGATGAAAATGTTAGACTAGCGGAAGAAAATGTGCAACTGAAAAATTCATTGAACCAAAAAGACAAACTTGCAGTCCAAAATAGCGCTAAAGAAGTTGACACCACAAATTTCGATCAAAAATATAGTTATATTTCTGCTAAGGTCATCAATAATAATTTTAGAAAAAATAATAATTATTTAACCATTAACAAAGGTGAATCAAGTTATTTAAAAAGTGATCTTGGCGTAATCAACAGCAAAGGGATTATTGGCATCACAAAAAGTGTATCCAATAAATATGCAACTGTTCTATCTATTTTAAATGTAAACTCAAGAATTAATGTTAAACTGCTAAACAGTAATCATTATGGTAGTTTGAGCTGGAATAATATTCATTATAACACCGTACAATTGCTTGATTTACCAATTCAAGCAAATATTAAAATTGGCGATACAGTTGTTACCGGTGGAAAATCTACTATTTTCCCCGAAGGAATTCCGGTTGGCACCATTAAAGATTTCCAAACAAAGAATAATACTTATGATTTTATAAACATTACTTTATTTAATGATATGAGCTCTGTTGGATTTGTTGAGGTCATCACAAATTTAGACAAAAAAGAAATTAAAAATCTGGAAGAAAAAACCTCTAATGAATAGAGATAATATAAATATCGCCTTATTATTTATTGGTTTGATCCTATTGCAGATCATTGTATTGAACAATATTAATTTCTTGGGCTATATCAATCCGTTTTTTTACATCATATTTATCTTTTTATACCCTCTTAAAAAAATTGACAGCTCATTTATCATGCTAAGTTTTTTTTTAGGATTATTCATTGATATTTTTTCAAATTCCGGAGGCACCAATGCTGCAGCCACTCTATTGATTGCTTATATTAGAATTCCGGTTCTAAAGATTATTTTAGACAAAAGGGAACTGGAATACAGTTCACTTAACATCAGTAAATTACCTTTTTATAAATCACTTATACTTATTGCTGTATTAACGTTTATCCACCACTTTGTAGTTTTTAGTTTGGAGTATTTCAAATGGAGCAATATGAATATCATCCTAACCAAAACTTCGTTAACAAGTATATTTACAATTGTATTGATATTGATAAGTCTTACCTTTGTATCAAGAAAAAGATAAAAATGCCCAGAAATTCTTTATTGTATTTTTTAATAATCAGTGTTGGAACTATATTTATAGCCAGGCTACTCTTTTTACAGGTAATTGATGATAAATACCAACAAAACCCACTAAATAATTCGGCTGTAACCACAAAATATGCTTATCCAGACAGAGGGTATATTTATGATAGGAATGGAAAACTAATGGTTGCAAACCAAAGTTCTTATGATGTAATGGTTATACCTAAAGATGTGGAACCTTTAGACACTTTAGAATTTTGCTCTCTACTTAACATCACTAAACTTGAATTTAAAAAATACTATAAACGAGCAAAAAATTACTCACCCAGAATTCCATCCATTTTTTTAGCTCAGCTATCAAAAGAAGATTATGCGTACCTGCAGGAAAAAATGTATAAATACAAGGGGTTTTATATTCAAAAAAGATTTTTGAGACAATACCCAATTAGTACATCTGCAAATGTTTTAGGTTATATTAGTGAGGTAAACGAAAGAATCCTTAAGCGAAATAAATCGTATCAATTAGGAGAATTAATTGGTTATCATGGAGTTGAAAAACAATATGAAAATGTACTACGAGGCACAAAAGGAGTAAACTATATTCAAAAAAACAGATTTAATAAAGAAATTGGTGCCTATAAAGATGGAATTTATGATACCGTTGCCGAACCGGGAAAAGATATTTATCTAACATTAGATCTAAATCTACAAAAATATACGGAAGATCTGATGTACCAAAAACGTGGCGGAATTGTTGCTATAGAACCTTCCACCGGAGAGATTCTAGCTTTGGTTTCTACACCAAGTTATGCCCCAAACATGATGGTGGGCAGAAAACGGTCAAAAAATTCTGTGCTATTATTTAATGATTCTATAAAACAACCCATGCTGGACAGAGCATTACAGGCACAATACCCTCCAGGTTCACCTTTTAAATTAGTAAATGCGCTGGTTGCTTTACAGGAAGGCGTCATCACTCCAACAACAGGTTTTTATTGCCATCACGGCTACAGATATGGAAGAGGTGGTTTTATGGCTTGTCATTGTGGCGTAGTAGGATCTGCAATTCAATTAGACAAAGGGATTTACCGCTCGTGTAACTCCTATTTTTCAAATATTTATCGCAAAACGATTGAAAAATACGACTCTCCTTCCAAAGGGATGGATGCATGGAGCAATCATGTAAAAAGTTTCGGGCTAGGTAATTTTTTAGGCTATGACCTTCCTTCCGGACAAAAGGGATTGATTCCTGATTCAAAATTATACAAAAAATATTACCCAAGAGGTGGTTGGAGAGCAATTACTACTATTTCAAATGCCATTGGTCAAGGAGAAGTATTGACAACTCCAATTCAATTGGCAAATATGACTGCTGCTATTGCCAATAGAGGTTTTTATTTTACACCACATATTATAAAAAAAATTGGGGATAGTATTGTAAAAGACCCAAAATACACCAAGGCAAAATATACAACAGTTGATGCAGAACATTTTGAACCAGTTATTGAAGGAATGTTTCATGTATTTGAAATAGGTACTGGACGGTTTTCTAGAGTGGAAGGAATTGAAATTTGTGGAAAAACAGGAACATCTGAAAACTCAAAACGTATCAACGGTAAAAAAGTAGATTTTACAGATCATTCCATATTTGTTGCTTTTGCTCCAAAGGACAATCCTAAAATTGCCATCGCGGTTTTTATTGAAAATGGCTATTGGGGCGCCAGATGGGCCGCACCAATAGCAAGTTTAATGATTGAAAAATATATCAATGGCTTTATAGGGAAATCTGCTATGAGACAAAATGCAGAAAAGAAAATGCTTACCCAAGGTCTGGCGGATGAATATAATAAACAACTGGAAATAGAAACCTATAGTGCGCAAAAGGAGAACTAATATATTTAAAGGAGTTGACTGGCTCTTGATACTCATGTACCTCTCATTTATTTTTATGGGGTGGTTGAGCATCTATGAAGCTACTTATTCAGAAACACAGTTTGAAATATTTGATTTCTCATCAAAATACGGTAAACAGTCTATTTGGATACTACTTAGTTTTCTTTTGATTATTATCATTCTGGCAATTGACAAAAAGTTTTACGAACAATTTTCGGGGGTTTTTTATGTCGTTTCTTTATTATCACTTGTGGGACTGTTTATTTTTGGGAAAAACATCAACGGAGCAACCTCTTGGTATAGTTTTGGATCTTTTGCTTTTCAACCAGCTGAATTTGCCAAAACCGCAACAGCTTTAGCAATCGCCAATTATTTAAATGAACGAAACCAGGATCTTAAAAAACTAAACAATCAGCTTAAAGCTTTTGGCATTATTATGCTTCCGGCAATTTTAATCACTTTACAACCCGATCCTGGATCTGCTTTGGTATATGGCTCATTGATTATTGTTCTGTACCAATTTGGTCTGCCTTTATACTATCTTATTATCGGCACACTAGCTATTATCCTATTTATTGCAACTCTATATTTTGGTTTTTTGAATACTCTACTTGTTTCAGCACTTTTTATAAGCGCTTTATTTGTTTACCTTAATTATAAGAATAAAAAGTTCATTCGAAACAACTGGCTTAATTTTATACTGGTCTATCTTTTTACCGGACTTTTTATTTTTAGTGTGGATTATGTTTTCAATAATATTTTTGAACAAAGACACAGAGACAGGTTTAACATTCTACTAGGCAAAAATGTTGATGACCAGGGAATTGGATATAATACAGCGCAATCCGTAATAACGATCAGCTCTGGAGGGTTTAACGGAAAAGGATTTTTACAAGGTGACAGAACCCAAGGCAACTTTGTGCCTGAACAACAAACAGATTATATATTTAGCGTGGTTGGAGAAGAATGGGGCTTTTTAGGAACTAGTTTAATCGTGTTGTTATTTGTTGCATTCCTGCTACGTATACTTCATGTTGCCAACAGACAAAAATCAACATTTAGTAAGGTATTTGCCTATTCTGTAATGGCTATTTTCCTTTTTCATTTTACAATTAATATTGGAATGGTTTTAGGTTTATTGCCTACCATTGGTATTCCATTACCATTTTTTAGCTATGGAGGATCTTCTCTTTGGGGGTTTACCGTGCTACTATTTATTTTAATACGATTAGATGCTGATCGTGTATATGAATGGTAATGTTATAACAAAAAAAGACCACCCTTCCAGGCAGCCTTATATAACTATAAAGTTGTTTCTTCTAACTTAATGCAGAAACATGTTTTGTTAACTTTGATTTTAAGTTAGCTGCTTTGTTATCATGAATGATATTATTCTTTGCTAATTTATCAACCATTGATAGTATGTTTGGTAAAGCTGCTTCGGCATCTTTCTTTACTTCAATTTCCTGCATATTTTTAATAGCATTACGTGTAGTTTTATGCTGATATTTATTCTTTACATGCTTCGCTTCGTTGCTTCTAATTCTTTTTAAAGCTGACTTATGATTTGCCATAATTTTTAATTTAATTGTTTTATTTAAACAAATTTGTAGCCCGTAGGGGAGTCGAACCCCTCTTACCAGGATGAAAACCTGGCGTCCTAGCCGATAGACGAACGGGCCAGCTACACATTAACAATGTTCTTTGCTAAAGCGAGTGCAAAAATAATATAATTTTTATATTCTGCAAACTCTTTTTTTAATTTTTTTTAATTTTTTAATATGCTTTTGCAAATAAAACACGTCTAACTGATTTATTACCTGTTAAAACACAGGCTCCATCTTCCATTTTAGCATCCAAAGGGATGCATCTAATCGTTGCTTTTGTTTTGTTTTTTATAATTTCTTCTGTCTCTTCCGTACCATCCCAATGTGCAGAAACAAATCCTCCTTTGGTGTTTAACACCTCCTTAAACTCTTCAAAATCATTTACTTCTGTAATTAATTCTTCTCTAAAATCAAAAGCCTTTTTATATAAGTTCTCCTGAATTTCATTTAATAGCTTAGTTAAGGTCTCAGAAATATTCTCCTGATTTACAATCTCCTTAGTTAAATTATCTCTTCGGGCAAGTTCAACTGTTCCGTTTTCAAGATCTCTTGGTCCAATAGCTATTCGTAACGGAATTCCTTTTAATTCATACTCTGCAAATTTCCAACCCGGCTTATGTGTTGTTCTCTTATCGTATTTGACTGAAATTCCTCGCTGCTTCATCTCTTTCATCATCTCTTCTGCCTTTTCAGATATTGCATCCAATTGTTCTTCCGATCTGTAAATTGGCACAATAACCACTTGAATAGGAGCCAATTTTGGAGGAAGAACTAATCCGTTATCATCACTATGTGTCATCACCAGTGCCCCCATTAATCTGGTTGACACTCCCCATGAAGTAGCCCAAACATATTCCTGCTTACCTTCTTTGGTTGCAAATTTCACATCAAATGCTTTCGCGAAATTTTGACCCAGAAAATGTGAAGTTCCCGCCTGAAGTGCTTTTTTATCTTGCATTAGCGCCTCAATAGTATAGGTCTCCAATGCTCCGGCAAACCTCTCACTATCTGATTTAGTTCCTTTTATAACCGGCATTGCCATAAAATTTTCAGCAAAATCAGCATAAACACCTTGCATTTTTTTTGCTTCTTCTATAGCTTCCTTTTTTGTTGCATGTGCCGTATGCCCTTCCTGCCATAAAAATTCTGCTGTTCGCAAAAACAAACGAGTTCTCATCTCCCAACGCACAACATTTGCCCACTGATTGATCAATAATGGCAAATCTCGATAGGATTGAATCCATTTTCGGTATGAATCCCATATAATTGTTTCTGAAGTTGGGCGAATAATTAGTTCTTCTTCCAACTTTGCATTTTCATCTACAACAATTTCTTTACCATCTTCAGAAGTTTTCAATCTGTAATGCGTTACAACTGCGCATTCTTTTGCAAAACCATCTACATGACTTGCCTCTTTACTAAAATATGATTTTGGGATCAACAATGGGAAATAAGCATTTTCATGTCCGGTTTCCTTAAACATCTTGTCTAATTCAGCTTGCATTTTTTCCCAGATTGCATATCCGTAAGGTTTAATTACCATCATTCCCCTTACTCCTGAATTCTCAGCAAGATCAGCTTTAATAACTAATTCATTATACCATTTGGAGTAATCTTCACCCCTTTTTGTCAACTTTTTACCCATATTATTTTTTTTGGCACAAAATTTGTTAATATTTTTAACAGAAATAAAACAGGTTGCAAAGCTAACTTTTTTTTAACTTACAACCATAAAAATAAAGTACTATGAAAAACATTACAAATATCAAAAATATATTTACCACTCCTCTATATGTTCTTTTAGTAGTTTTTGCATTTAGTTCATGCAGCACATCTCAAACGGCATATAACAATGATGGTATATACGGAACAGACCAACCAACCAAAACTGTTGTGATGGTGAAAGATTCAAAATCTGATTATTATCAGGAGTATTTTGCTGGAGAAAATGATAAGTATGAAGTAGCACAGGAAGATATTATTACAAATATTGATGATTATGAAGGATACGACGATACCAACGACTTTTACTATGAAGAAGAAGAACAATATAGCAATGGAGCACCACCTTGGGAATATTCTACCAATGTAAGCATTAGTCTTCATGTAGGTTATGGCGGATATGGTTATTACAATCCATGGCGTTACGGCTATGGCTATCCATGGTATGGTGGTGGCTATTGGGGTTATAACCCTTGGTATGGCGGCGGATATTGGGGCGGATATTACCCTCCTTACTATCCAGGATGTGGTTACTCAGGTTATCCAGGCTACTACCCTCCTCACTACCCAGGCTATAGACCACCTTATTATGGTAATTCAACATACGGAAAAAGAAATTATGCTGGAAACAGATTGAATACCAGAAATGTTTCCAACACAAGATCAGAAAGTTATAGAAGATCTACCAATTCCTCTTCATCAAGAAGAGTAGCAAGCAACAGTGCGAGATACAGAACAAAAAATGAAAATTTCTCAAAAAACAGAAAATCTTATAGTAGTTCGTCAAACAGAAATCGATCTTCAAATCAGGTTAATTCATCCAACAAGAGAAGTTCTAGCTACAACAGAAGTAATAGCTCTAACGTAAGAAGCAGCAGCAGAAGTTATAACAGAGGTTCTAGCATGCAGAGATCTACTCCAAGTAGTAGCAGAAGCAGTTCAGGAAGCGTGAGAAGTTCAGGCAGAAATCAAGCATCTACAGGCTATAAATACAGACCACAATCTCGTTCAAATTCTACACAGCGTAGTGTAAATAATTCATCAAGCAAGAGAAGAGTGGTTTATAACAATCCGAATAACAATATCAAGAGATCTAATGTAAAAAGTCATAGCTCTAATCCTACTAAAAGTTATTCTAACAACAAATCAGTAAAAAGATATAGTGGGAGCAATCAACGTTCCTCATCACATTCTCCCAGCAAAAGTTCAAGTAGCAAAAATAGCAGCAGATCAAGTAGCTACAGCGGTAGCAGTAGCAGATCAAGTTCAGCATCAAGTTCTAGAAGTTCATCTCCATCTCGTAGCAGTAGCTCATCAATGAGATCTTCTTCATCAAGGTCTTCAAGAAGATAATTAAAACACATTTATTATGAAAAAAATATTACTAATTGCTATTGCATTAGCAACGCTTGTAGCAAATGCTCAAACTTTAAGTTACACGGATCAAGCTGTTTTATTTTCAACGGATGATTATTACGGAACAGCAAGATTTACAGGAATGGGAGGAGCTTTTGGAGCTGTTGGAGGGGATATTTCAGCTGTAGATATTAATCCTGCAGGACTTGCGATTTTTAACAGCACCGATTTCACCTCCACATTAAGTTACAGAGATACTAAAATAGATGCATCCTTTTATAACAATACAATTAGAACCAATGATGACTATTTTAGATTTTCACAAATTGGAGGAGTATTAGGAGTAAATAACATTGGTAATTCCGGATTTAAAAAATTCTCCTTTGGATTTAACTACAATGTCATCAAAGATTTCAATAATAATTTTTCAGCAAATGGCAACGGTGGTATTCCTACTTATGTAGATGATCCTTTTTTAAATTTTGATGGAGACGATTTTAACAATGTATACTATGTAAATCTAGATAATCAAGTTTTTAATAGTTATTCTTCTGGATTAAATGATAAGTTCACCATGAGTTTTGCCTCACAGTATGAAGATTTTTTATACTTAGGAATGACCTTTAGTTTTCAACATATCAACTACTATCAAAGAACCCAATATGAAGAATACAATAATGATGGTTTTGGTAATACATTAGATGCTTATTTAAATGAGGAATTGTCAACCTATGGAAACGGATTTAATTTCGGATTAGGAGCAATTGTAAAACCTATAGAAAATCTGAGACTAGGGCTTTCTTATCAATCTCCTATTTGGTATGATTTATCTGAAAATTCTATTCAATATACAGATCCGGACACGGGAGAAATGTATGCAGGAGATCTTGAAATCTATGTAAGTAATAACAGAGATTTCTATTCAGAATACGGCACAAGAAACTATTATGACTATAGTTTAAAAACTCCTGGTAAATTTACGGGTAGTGCAGCATATATATTTGGAAAATCAGGATTGATAAGTTTTGATTATATCCTTCAGGATTATACCAATATCAATTTAAGTCCGTCCAGTTCTTTTATCCAAGAGAATGAAGATATTCGAGCTCAACTTAAAAATACTTCTTCCTTTAGATTGGGTACAGAATGGAGAATTCGTAACTTCAGCCTAAGAGGAGGATATTCTGTAACGGACAGCCCATATAGGAATGCTGCATCAAGTGAAGATATTACGAGTTATTCATTCGGACTAGGAATACAATTCAATCAATTCTTTAAGTTAGATTTTGCTTATGACAACTCTTCGTATATAACTTCATATCGATTTGTGGATAATCCTGATGTGGATCCATCTCAATTAGACTATAACAATAATAGGTTTACTTCTACATTAGTTTTTAATTTTTAACCATAAAAACACAAATTAACTAAAAAACTGTTTCTACCTTGAAACAGTTTTTTATGCATTACAATGAATTCTGCTATTTTTTTTTTACATTTATCTAATAATTTAATTTAACAAATCTTAAAACCTTAAAAATGAAAAAAATACTAGCATTTTTAACATTTTTTTTGTTTTTGCTATTGTTGTGGTTTGCATGGAACTGGTATAAAGAAACCGTAGTTTGCTGTACTGAAACAGTTGTAGAAGCAAAATATGGCCCTCTGTACTATGACTGCAATTCAGATGAACCAATTACAAGTGATGTCTGGGCTAAAAAGAAATCAGAAATTTTATCTGCAAAAGCAGAAGGAAAAAAATTATTAATCGTTGGACCATACTTTGATGGTGAAAATAAAGACTCAGGCCTAAAAAGAGCTAAAAAAGTTAAAGCTTTGTTTATTGGTTCATTGACCGATGATGATATTGAACTTAGCGTAAAACAATTTAGTGACTGTGAAGCTGCTAAAAAAGATGCATTAGGCAAAACATTATTTAAATGGGTAGTTCGAAATGAACATGTTATTGAACATCACGACAAAACGTTTATTTACTTTAAGTATGATACGGATAAACCAATAGACACAAAACATGTTATTGTATATCTTGATAATTTAGCCAAGGGGCTTCAGGCATCCGGACAAACAGTTCAATTAACTGGTCATACAGATGCGGATGGAGATGATGCATACAACATGAAAATTGGAATGAGAAGAGCCAATCGTGTTAAAACTTACCTTATATCAAAAGGTGTTTCAGAGGATAAAATATCAGTAGATTCAAAAGGGAAACGTGAACCTATTGACACAAATGGCACTCCGGAAGGCAAGCAAAGAAATCGTAAAGTAGAAATAAAAATATAAATTAACCAAATTAAAAAATTACAAATTATGCTACAATTACAAATAAATACGACAGCATGTGATGGTTCCGATGTTTTTTGGCCGTGGCTATTATGGCTATTAGGAGCTTTCTTATTAGGATTATTACTGGGATGGTTGTTAAAACAACTATTTGGATGTGATAATGACGGAGATACTCATGTGGCTCCTGTAGCTACAGTTGGTGTAGTAAAAGATGACCTAACTAAAATTGAAGGAATTGGACCAAAGATCAAAGGATTAATTAATAATGATGGCATTTGGAGTTTCCATCAGTTGGCATCATCTCCTACATCAAGGTTACAAAAGATTCTGGATGATGCAGGACCTGCCTATACGATTCACAATCCACGCACTTGGGCAGCTCAGTCAAAATTAGCTAACGAAGAGCATTGGAAAGAACTTAAGATCTGGCAAGATTTCTTAAAAGGTGGTTTATAATTAAATCAATAGCAATTTTCAAATCCCATCTCTCCATTGAAGAATGGGATTTTTTTTGTAAAAATTAAATAATTTATTAGTTACTATCTTAATTTGTATATTTTTGCCTTACTAACTGATATCTTATGGAAAAGAATGAAAAAACAAATCAATCTTCAAAAACTCAACAGGAAGAGGAAATTGATTTAGGAAATTTATTTATCATTATAGGAAAAGGGATTAAGAATATTTTTAATTTCATTGGAAATATCTTCATCGGTCTTTTTCACTATTTTATCTTACTATTAATATTTTTAAAGAGGCACGCCTTAAAATTAGGGTTAGCACTTTTATTAGGGTTTATTGTAGGGTTTGTTTTTCATAAATTAGATACCAAATCATATGTTTCAGATATGATTATTGAAACCAACTATGGTATTGGAGTTCAATTATATAAACAAATTGACTACTTAAATAATCTGGTTAAGAAAAAGGATTCCGTAGCCTTATCTAAAGTGTTAAATATTGATGTCAATGATGCTGTTTCAATAAATGAAATTAAAGCTTCTGCTTATCAACCGGAAAGAAACCTTTATAAAGCCTATGACGAGTATTTACAAGAAACAGATACCATTTACACTAGAGATTATACATTTGAAGATTATAAAAAACGAATAGCTGAATATGATCTGAGATATCATAAGATTGAGATAAATTCAAAATCGAAAACTGTTTTTACAGAGCTTTCACCATCCATCATTAAACTGGTAGAAAATGATTATTACAAAAGTGTAAAAAAATTAAAAGTGGGTGAATTGAATCAAAAGCTCAAAGTGCTCAATAAGAATTTGATTCAAATAGATTCGTTGCGTAAAACATATAAAGAAGTTGCCTTAAAAGAAGCCGATAAACTATCAAGTTCTTCTACCATTGAAATTTCAAAAAGTGATTCAAAAACGGAAGAAAACGATATCAAACTATTTGAAACTACTAATAATTTACTTTATGGTATTTCTCAAACAAATGCAGATTTAGTTAGAAAAGATAAAGTTATAAATATCATTTCTGATTTTGATAAAATTGGTGTACCAGATAAGAGCATAACACATAAAAAATATTTTCAATTTGCTGCTTTATTTTTTGGTTTAATGCTGGGGTGGATCTTGTTGAGGCTGTTGAATAAATTCCTTAATAATTATAATCTATCAAAAGAAAAAAATAAATATTAAACCTAAAAATAATTATTTAATTGCATCTATGAAACAAATTCGAAGTAATGTCAATTAAATCTATCAACAGAGACAATCGGATTATAATTAAAAACTTTTCTTATCTAGCGTTGCTTCGCTCTTTCAATATTGGAGCTAAATTTTTATTAGCAGCATATTTAATTAGAGTATTAGGGGAAAATAATTATGGAATATATGTTTGGTCAGATTCTATAATCCAATACTTATTAATTTTTGTGAATTTCGGCTTTAACATTTATGCGGCAAAGTATATTATCGATAATAAAAATAATAAATTAGAGATTGACACAATTGTATCTTCTATTTTTTCTTTAAAATTTATTTTTTTTATTATTAGTTTTTTTATTCTTTTATTATTATCCTATTTCAACCCAATCAAAACCCATCTAAATATTCTATTATTATTATTAACAATGGGGTTAGGCGAAGTATTTTATCCAATTTGGTATTTTCAAGGCCTTGAAAAACTAAAACCAGCAACAATAATTATTGGAATTTCAAGACTTTCACTACTTCTATTTTCATTCAAGTTTGTGAATTCACCAGATGACTTGTATCTATTTATAATATTGGTTGTATTATCTAATTTATTGATGGGAATTTTAGGGTATCTATCATTGAAAAAAATATATAATTTTTCTTTTAAAATTGTTAAATTAGGCACTCTAAAAAAATACATTCAAGATGCCTATATATTTTTTATCGGTATGCTATTTTCCATGACTTTTAACCTTGCCACTATTTTTTTAATTGGCATCTATTTTTCCATGGATCATGTTGCTGGATTTGATATTTCACTTAAAATTGTTTTGGTTTTCATTATACCTTTCGATGTATTGCAACAGGCTGTTTTTCCAACAATTTCAAGAACAAAAGATAAGAGCATCATAAAAAAGCTACTTTTAGTCAGTTCTTTAGTTGGTGTTTTTTTCTATTTTATACTTTATTATTTTGCAGAATATTTTTTATCCATACTCGGAGGAGTCGAGATGACTTCCTACAAAACAGTACTACAAACACTTGCTTTAATTACTCCACTTGTTGGGGTGACTTTTATTCTGGGAAATTGCACCTTAATCGCATTCGGATATAACAAAGAGTTTAATTTATCACTAATTTTTTCATCTATTTTTTTTATACTAACTGTAGCTTTGCTTGTGATATTTGATAAACTAACCTTTTGGAATTTAATTTATTTAAGGGTTCTGTCTGATTTAGTTTTAGTTTTAATTAGAATTTATTATACTTTTAAAAAAAAGATCATTATTTTTTAATATTTTAGATTTGATTATATTAATATTCATATTGCTTTTTGAACTATATTTAGTAAAGAAAATATTAAAATATTTTCTTTTAAGTCCTATTTACATATATATTACTTTTTCTACACTTTCATTAATTACATCTGTTTTATATTTTTATTTTTTCGAAAACAAATATTCATTATATAATCTTGATTTTGTTTCTGAAAATTCATTTTTAGAAGTAATTAAAATGTATCTAATCGCTCTAAACTCATTTCTTCTAGGAACAATTATTTTCTACGATTTATCTACAAAAAAAAGTAAATTATTATTTAATAAATCTTTTACAGATAGTTTATTTCATAAGTTTTCAGTTCCAACTAACCTTTTACTTATGATAAGGGTTTTATTCGCTCTAATTATAGTTTTATACTTTACAGCATACGGGACAGATATTTTAATACGAAATGATTATCTCCCAAACACCAACAGAGCATTAATTGTTATAATTAAAATATTTAGTTTCATACTCATTTTACTTCTTGGAATACTACATCAAAAGAATAAAATGGTAAGTAATTTTTATTTGTTTTTATTAATTTTAATCTCATTAGGCACTGGGTCAAGAACTGTTTTTCTATTTGTTATTACTTATTTTATTATCCTATTTATATCAAATGGAAATACTCTAAAAAACAAGCTTGTATTTTCAATCAATTTAATTATTTCCTTCCTTTTTCTTGTATATTTAATGCAATTAAGAGGTTTACCATCTCATGGAATAATTCCTTATTTAAAAAATTTATCAAATCTAAATCAATCATTTTTAGGTGATTTTTATTTCAATATATACTATTCATTAATATTCGGCACATATGTCACCATAAAAACTGTCCAAGAAGCACAATTTGATTGGAATATTATTTTTATAAGTATAAATCCTTTACCCGGATCTATGGCTGGCTGGTACAAATACGCTAACGATATGAGATTAAATCAATTTGCTCCTTATTCATTACATGGAAGAATTTTTAAGATGGGGATTCCTTTTATAATAACATATTTCTTTATGACAGGAATATTATTTTCTTATATCGAAAAAAAAATACGTTTTTATTTAGTTAATGGTAAAAAAGGGTTAGCATTTATCATAGCTTTACTTTTGACTTTACATATTATTTATGGATTTGAATACAATTTACGTTCGGCATTCCGGTATATTTACTATGGTCTCTTTATAGTATTACTTGAGTATTTATTTGGATTAATAAAACCCTATTTATACAAAAAAATTGAACATTAAATGAATAAAACCCTTCTCATAGGTCCTTTTTCACCTCCAATAACAGGAGTCTCATTTGCGAACGACATCTTATTTAAAGAATTAAGAAATAACGGTATTGAAATTGAATCTATAAATTTTTCCTATCCCACATTAAAAGAAAATATTGGAAAATTTTCATCAAAGAAAGCCCTATTTTATATCAAACTATATTTTTACTTATATAAAATTCCGAATTTTGATGTAATTTACATGACACCAGGTCAGACTTTTTTGGGAATTCTGAAGTATTATCCCTTCATCTTTATTTCAAAGATTTTTAATAAAGATACCATAATTCATATTCATGGAAATCATCTATGGAAAGAGTATGAAAACCTAAAAGGATTAAAGAAAAAAATATTCCATCAAATCATATCAAAATTCGACAAAGGAATAGTTTTATCTCCCAAATTGAGAAAAAACCTAAGACCATTTATTAAAGATAAAAACATTTATGAAGTTTATAATTTTGTTGAAAACAATATTTTAAATAATATTTCAATAAAAAACATCAACAATAAAAACACTAACGAACTAAACATTGTTTACCTCAGTAATTTAATGAAGGAAAAAGGAATTTTCGACCTTTTGAATGCACTATTACTATTAAGAAAAAAGAAAATTAAATTTAAAGTAAGAATAGCCGGAGCAATTGACAGCTCAGAAGAATACAATCTTAATAAGTTGTTTCAACAATTAAAAGGAGATGTTGAATATTTGGGAGTGGTAAAAGCAAATGATAAATTAAAACTACTAATCAATTCAAATATTTTTATTCTTCCAACTTATTATTCCATGGAAGGTCAACCTATTTCTATTTTAGAAGCAATGGCAACAGGAAATATTATTCTAACAACAAATCATGCAGGAATTTCTGATATATTTGTAAATAGTAAAAATGGTTTTTTTATTAAAAAAAATAATCCAAAACAAATTGCAAATAAATTAGAGGAGTTGAATATCTCTTTAAAAGATCATCAACAAATAATGATAAATAATTTTAAGGAAGCACAAGAGAAATATACAACAGAAAGATTTATTAATAATATAATAGAGGTAATAAATAAGGTTAGATGCAAAAATTAGATGAATTCAAATTACCTAAAGGGTTTAGAGGAAGAAGCGGATTTTTTGTCCAAATATGGTGGTTTACACAGGCAACCTTATTCAGATTTTCACCTCAGTTTATGTATGGCTGGCGTAGATTTTTACTCAGATTATTTGGAGCAAAAATTGGAAAAAATGCAATTATTCGCCCTACAGTTAAAATCACTTATCCGTGGAAAGTGAAAATTGGAAATTATAGTTGGATAGGAGATGATGTGAACCTATATAGTCTTGGAGAAATTGATGTGGGTAATAATGTTGTCATCTCTCAAAAATCATACTTATGCACGGGTTCACATGATTATTCTAAAAACAATTTTCCAATTTATGCAAAAAAAATAACTATTGAAGATGAATGCTGGATTGCAACAGATGTTTATATAGCACCAGGAATCCACATTGGAAAAGGAGCAATTATTGGTGCCCGAAGCAGTGTCTTTAAAAATCTTGAAAGAGGTAAAATCTATATAGGATCACCCGCTACATTTGTAAAAAACAGAGAAGTTGGGTAAATCAATAACTATAATAAGCTTAAACTACTATCCTGAAGATACGGCCATTGGACTTTATAGTACACAAATGGCTGAATATTTGAAGTCAAATGATTGGAAAGTCACTGTAATAACAGGGTTCCCTTACTATCCAAAATGGAAAATTTCGGAACCCTATAAGAAAAAAAAGAAATATTTAGATGAAATAATTAATGGTATTCGAATATTAAGATACAAGCAGTTTGTACCTTCTAATCCTAAATTTTTAAACCGGATAATTCATATCATTGATTTTACAACTGGGAGTATTTCTAACATTAATAAAATTAAAAAATCTGATGTTGTATTAAGTATTATTCCTTTCACAAGTTCTGCATGGCTTGGTAAAAAACTATCTAAAAAATTAAATGCAAAGCACTGGATTCATATTCAGGATTTCGAATTTGATATTGCTTTAGATGCTGGAATTATTAAAAATAAAAAGCTAAATAATTACTTCTCTAGAAATATTTTAAAATTTGAAAGAAAAATATTAAACTCTGCCAATATTGTAAGTACAATTAGTACCGGAATGTTGGAAAAATTAAAAAACAAATGCTCAACAAAGATAATTTATTTTCCCAACTGGATCGATAATGACAACATAGACCCTACAAGTGCTAATGAACACCCTATTATGAAAAGTTCGAAATTTAAAGTTCTTTACTCGGGCAATATTGGTGAAAAACAAAATTGGGATTTATTCATGAAAGTTATTGATGTTTTCAAAAATAACAACGCTATTGAATTCTATATTGTTGGAGAAGGTTCATTCAAAAATAGCTTGGTTAATAAAACAATTAAATTTAAAAATGTTAAACATTTTGATCCTGTTCCTTATATGGAATTAAATGATCTTTTATGCTCGGCAAATTTACATATTTTATTTCAAAAAAATAATATTATTGATAGTGTAATGCCTTCAAAAATATTAGGAATGCTTGCCAGCAAAGTTCCTGTTTTAGTTACAGGAAATATAAATTCTGAAATTGCCAGAATAATTAAAACCGAAAAAATTGGATATTTCTTTTCTGCAAATGAAGAACCAGCTTTAATAAAAAAAATATCCAAGTTATGCAGCAATGATTCTCAAAATAAAGAAATGACTGAAAATGCAAGAAATTTTGTTATTGAATCCTTTTCAAAAGAAAAAACACTTCATACTTTTATTCATAATTTAAAACAGCTGAATGAAAATTAAAAATGAAAATCTTGTAAATTATTCCATCATTTTATTTGGCCTATATCCAGTAATGCCAAACAATCTTAAGGGATTTTTAATGATTATTTTTTTCTTTTCAGGTTTAAACTATTTTTTAAAGAAAAAAAAGAAAAAAATATATACAAAACCATTTGTTTTAAACTCTACCTTATTTTTCATTTATTTACTATCGCTGGTCTATTCAAATGATATGTATTATGGATTTAAAAATTTAGGACCTGCTATTTCAATATTGTTTTTTCCTCTGGCTTTTTATATATTCCTATCCAATTTCAAATTAAAAAGAAAAATTATTCAAAAAATACTAAACCTTTTTAGTATTTCAACTTTTTTTTTGATGATTTATTTTATGATATATTTCAGTCTAAAAATACTACCACTATTTCCAGATGTTAGTTTTTTTGATATAAATTATATCAGATCATATTTAAGGGTATTACCTATGATTGGTCATCATCCTATCTATATTAGTATTTACCTGGGTATATCAATAATAAACCTCTTAAATCTAATTTTTAAATACATTAAAAAAGAAATTGATTATATATTTCCAACTGTTTTAATATTAATTTTTCTTTTATTTTCACTGTTTTATGTCTCGAGTAAAGGATCAATTCTATCCCTATTTCTCATTGCTCTAATTATCTATTTCCTAAAAGAAAAAAATAAAATTCAATCACTTTTTATTGGTTTTGTGGCATTATGTACGGTTACAGGCATTATCTTTTTAACACCTCACATAAACAATAGATTTAAAGAATTAATTAAATCAGAAACCTACTCCACACAACATTTAGACAAAAATAATTCTTCTCAAATAAGAGTTGCTATTTGGAAAACTTCAATTGACAAAATTAAAAATGCTCCAATTTTTGGATATGGAATTGGAGATGTACAACGTATACTAAATGAAAGTTACAAAAATAATTATCCTTATTTATTAAATGAGCAATACAACTCTCATAATCAATATTTTGGTGTCTGGCTAAGTACTGGCCTCATAGGATTACTGTTTTTTTTACTTTTATTTTACTTTAATTTCAAAATTGCAATACAAAATCAAGATTATGTTTTCATTGCTGTTTTACTGTTTTTTAGTTTCAACTTTTTAACAGAAAACGTTATTGAAAGACAAGCTGGAGCAAATCTATTTTTCTTTTTCATAAATCTTTTTGGATTTTATAATTATAAAAATACCTTTGAAGTTAAAAAGAATTAAGTTTCAAAAAAAAAATGTTTTTCATTATTCTGTTTTTCATTTTTTCTATATTTGACAAAACATATTTTGAACAAACGTTACTCTATATATATCAAACCTATTTCAATAATAGCAAACCTTGTTATTATTAATTTTTTTCTTAAGTTATTCTTACAAGAATCTTATTCAGGCTTTTGGCATATCGCTTTTACAAATCTCAGTTGGCTGATTATTTCTTACCATCTTGATTTTTATAATATTAGGCGCTATCATAAAAATACAGATCTATTATCGCGACTGTTTTTACAATTCCTGATCTTCACTTTCGTATACTTTGCTTATTACAGTTTGACCAATAAATCCATCAATTCAATTGATCATATTAAAACCCTGGCTTATATATTCTTATCTATTTCTGTTTTTAGAAGCCTGTATTTATTTGCCTTAAAAAAATACAGGATAGAAGGTGGTAATTTTAGAAATATCATATTGATAGGATCCAACAGAAGTATGCAAAATGTAAATCATTTTATTGAAGAGCATCCTGAATTGGGTTATAAGATTTTAGGTTCCTTTTCAAATGATTTTAAAGGAAATAAATGTATAGGCACTATTAATAGTAGTTTTGATTATTCCAAAAACCATGTTGTTGATGAAATTATATGTTCGATTTCAGAACTCACTAAAGAACAAATTAAAAAATTTATTGATTTTACCGATAATAATTTAATTGTTTTAAAACTCATACCAGACGCAAAAGATGTTTACACAACGAAAATGGTTGTTGAATATTTTGACTATATCCCAATTCTTTCATTGAGAAAAATACCATTCGATGATTCCATAAATCAATTTTTTAAACGATTTATTGATGTTCTTTTATCCTTATTTATGATCTTATTTGTATTGTCCTGGCTTACTCCTTTACTATTTATTTTGGTTAAAATTGAATCTAAGGGTCCTTTATTTTTCAAACAAACAAGAGACGGTTTAAACGGAGAAACCTTTGAGTGCTACAAATATCGCTCTATGCAAATGAATAGTTTTTCAAATGAAATTCAAGCTACTAAAAATGATACAAGAGTTACTAAAATTGGTAGTTTTTTAAGACGAACCAGTATAGATGAGCTTCCCCAATTTCTTAACGTTTTTATAGGTGAAATGAGCGTGGTGGGACCCAGACCTCTGATGCTTAGTCAGACAAAAAAATATTCCAAAATAGTTGATAAATTTATGGTGAGACATTTTATCAAACCCGGAATTACCGGATTGGCTCAGGTAAAAGGTTTTAGAGGAGAGGTTGAAAAAAACGAGGATATGGAAAATAGAGTTAAACTTGACATATTCTATATTGAAAACTGGTCTTTTTTTCTGGATCTAAAAATTATTGGGCAAACCATAATTAATATATTAAAAGGAGAAGATAAAGCCTATTAACCTATGATTTTATATATAACAATCCATTCAAAAAAATATTATAAATAACAAAAATTAAAAAATCACTAATGAAAAATAAAAATATTTTAAAGTATATTTCAATTTTTTCTCTATTTGTGCTTTTCAACTGCACCCAAATAAAAAAAGAAAAAACACAAGAAATTCCAATTAAAAAAGACAAAGAGATCAAAATAATAAAAAAAATAGATTCAATTAGGATCATGGATTCTATCCAAAATATCACAAAAAAATCTATAAAAAAATCGAAACCTGGTTTGTTTTTTCTAACAGATCTTATCGGGAAATATCCTACTCAGGAAAAAATATTTGACAACAAATATTTAGCTGGCCGACTTAAAAAAATACAACGATTTAACTTTGACAACATGAAAAGGGATTGGAATACTGAAACTCCAATTACTATTGAAGACCGGATTATTCACGCAAGTGGATGTAAATCAAACAATTGTCCCAGTAGTGGTTATGAGCTATTTATTGATTTAAAAAATGATAACATTAATATCTATCATTTTAGATCAAACACTTTAAGAGTTCACACTGAAAAAGATTGGATCACTTTACCCAAAGGGTTTAGCAATGAAATAGAAATTAAAAAATCTAATGCTAAAATTGGTAGTACCAGTGATGATATGGAATCTACTTATGATATTACCCTATAGAAAAATATTTTTAATCCTATTAATCCTAATTTTTCTAAGTTCTTGTGATCAAAAATATCTAAAGAAGATTCTTCTTCCACAAAGGATAATGTAGAAGTAAACCAAATTGAAAAAACGACAGAAAGTAAAAGTGAGTCGGTTGATTCAGACCCAGATAGCGGTGTACCACCAGAAAGATATTCATGCCTACCGACTTTTATGGGATGAATTTCCAATACCAACTTTTAATTTTTAAACCAATAAACCAATGAAAAAAGTTCTATTATCCATGGCAATACTTGCCATTTTAAATTCATGTGTTGAGAAAAAAACCAGCAAAACCAAGGAAACTTCAAAGCCAAAAACTGAATTAAAAAAGGTTGAAGAAACTCCAAAAAGTAAAATAATCAGTAAAGAATTTAAAACAAAGACAGGGAAAACATTTATCATTACAGAAGAAAAATCTAGTGCCAGTATCAGCAAAATAACGGTTACTACCAAAGGATTTTCAGAAGTAAATGAATCATTGAAAATGGAAGATAGTGACCCTTTCAATTATGCACTTGTTGCCGATGTAAATAGCGACGGTTTTGACGAACTATATGTTATTACCAAAGGAGCAGGATCAGGATCCTATGCTAAGGTTTATGGATTTTCTTCAAACAAGGATAAAAGTGTAACTCCAATTTATATTCCTGAGTTATCAGATGATGATTTTGTCTATTTTTTTCCTAATTATATGGGGCATGATTCCTTTTATATGGAAGAAAATAAATTAATGAGAAAATACAAACAATATAAAAAAGAAGATGAGCAATGTTGCCCAACAGGTAAAATGAAATTTTTAGAATATCAACTAAAACTAGGCGAATCTTCTTGGCAATTAAAATTAAAAAAGTAAAGGGAATGTCTTTATTGATGAAACGCCCAATAACTATAAAAATATAATTATCTGGCATGTCAGACATTTTCCCTTTTATGATTAAAAGTCATTTCTTTAAAAAACATCTTTAATTAAAGATGTTTTTTTTACTTTTACATTTCAATTTTTTGATATGAAAAAACTAAGCCCTTTCTTATTTTTGTTATTTTCATTTTCATTATTTGCGCAACATAATTTAACGCAAAACGAATTGGAACTTATCCAATTAAGCTTGGAAAAAAGTTATGAACTTAAAAATGCTTCCAATGAATTGATGATGGACAGCATAGATACCAAAGTGATCAAACAAAATTTTATCCCTACGCTTTCCCTTAACGGAATGTATGCATACGGCACAAGTAGTATCAATGCTGATATCCCCACTTTTACTTTACCCATTTCTGGGACTGAATTATTTTCAGGAGAATCTGAATTTGATATGAAAGGGAATTTTTTCAATACCAATTTAACTGCAAAGGCTTTACTATTTTCTGGTTTACAGGTTAATTACGGAGCGAAAGCAAATAATGAAAAGATCAAGGCAAAAAATTATATGCTCGATAGTGAAAAAGCAAATATTATAAAAGATGTAATTGGTACTTTTGATAAAATTGAATTATTAAAACAAGCTGAGTTGGTTTTAAACGAAAGTGAAAAACGACTGGATAAAGAAAAAGAAAGAGTTACAAAAGCTATCCAATACGGATTAGCAATTCCTTATGACCGACAAAAAATAACTGCAGCCGAGTTAAATATTGTATCAAAAAAAACGGAGATCTACGGAAATTTGGATTTGCTGTATTTAAAACTGGGAACGCTTACAGGAAAAGATATATCGGTTTTAAAAACCTATCAATTTGATCTTTCACCATGGAATTTGTTTAACCAAGAAAATGGTTTTACAAATCGACCTGAGTTAAAAGCACTTAATGCATCAATTGAAGCTTTTAACTATAAATTAAAAATGAATAAAAATGCTTTTTTACCAAAAATTCAGGCATTTGCCACTTTGTCTTATTTCAATTTATTTAATGCAAAAACGTCTTTTGACGGACCAATAACAGGTCAACCGATTGATATTGACTTAAATCATCTAGAAAGTTTTCCTACATACTTATTAGGAGTTGGTTTTGAATGGGAGCTTTTTAACGGACTGAAACACAGTAATGAAATCCAAAAAACAACTATTGAAAAAGACATTGCTCAAAATAAAAAGGAAGATGCTTCAGAAAAATTAGAACTTTACGAAAAAAAGGCCAAAATAGATTTTAACGTAAAGAATCAACAAATACTTTTAAAGGAAAAAGAAAAAGAGGTTGCTTTTAACACCTTAGATTTAGCCATAAAAAGCTATAAAGAAGGGCTTATTGATATTTCAGAAAGGCTATTAGCAGAAACAGATTATCAAACAACTGTTTTAGAGTATTATAAAATGATCGCTTTACAACGAAAAGCAGCTTTGGAATTGTTGATCGCAACAGGAAGTTTGAATGTAAACAATCTTAAGTGATCTTTTTTCTTATTAAACAGAAAATGATTTATAAAATAAATACCAATGAAAAGTAAAAAACACATTTTATTATTAATCGTACCTATTCTTATTGTTATAATAGGTCTTCTTATTTTATATTTTCTAAAACCAGATAAAAATAACCAAAGAGTTTTTGTTGGTCTGTTTGAAACAACTGAGATCAAAGTTGCTTCAGAAATCCCCGGAAGGATAGATTCTATTTTTGTGAAATTAGGTGAAACTGTAAAAAAAGGACAAGTATTGGCAACCATTGAAAGTGATATTTTAGACGCCAAAGTTCAACAAGCAGAAGGCATGTATTCCGTAGCAGAATCCGTAAGTGAAAAAGCAAATAAAGGCGCTAGAGATCAGCAAGTTAAAGCTTCAAATGACCAATATGAAATGGCTAAAAGTCAATATGTTTTTGCCGAAAATTCATACAAAAGAGTTTATAACATGTTTAAAGACAGTTTGATATCCACTCAAAAAATGGATGAGATAACCTTTAAAAGAGATGCTGCTAAAAAACAAATGGATGCTGCAAAATCTATTTATAACATGGCCAAAGAAGGAGCCCGGATTGAAGATAAAAAAGCGGCTCGAGGACAGTTAAGTGCTGTCGCAGGTAAGGTGAAAGAAGCAAAAGCATTTTACAAAGAATTAAAGATCATAGCACCAGTAAACGGAGAAATTGCAGCAAAACTGGCAGAAGAAAGAGAAGTAATGCCTGCAGGATATCCAATTTTTACTATTCAAAAATTGGAAGATATTCACGCGGTGATCAATATAAGAGAAAGTTTTTTAAATCACTTTAAAATAGGAGTAGAAATTGAAGGTACACTCCCCGCTTTTGATAACCAAACCCACACTTTTAAAGTAACCTTTATCTCACCTATGGCAGATTTTGCCGATTGGATTCCAACTTCTGACAAAGGCAGGTTAGATATGAAAACATTTGAAATTCATCTAACTCCTACAGAAAATATTGATGGGTTGAGACCAGGAATGAGTGTAAATATCAAGATCTAGTCTTAGCGTATCTCTACGTTAACTCAACGCAGCTTTGCAGAGGACATAACTTCTTCATTTCATATGAAAACAATTACTAAAATTATTCTCCGAGAAATTCAAAGACTAAAAAGTCGGGCTTCTGCTTGGATTCTTGTTTTTATAATTCCAACTCTTCTCTTTTTTTATTTAGGTTCCATTTATAAGCAAGGTACAATTGAGTATGTAAATATTGCTGTAAAAAACGAAGATCAATCCAAGTTAAGCAGAACTATCATCCAGAATATTGAAGCTTCTCCTAAACTCAACATTATCAAATTCTTAAATTCAAGCGATGATCTTGAATCTGTCTTTATTGATAATCCAGAAATCAAAGGGGTCTATCTGATTCCAAAAGATTTTGAAAAAAATATTTATCATGGTGAACAAAGTAAATTAATCGTTTATACCAATTCATCTAATATTGTTTATGGCAATTTATTATATAAAGAAGCCGCCACTTTTATCAATACAGTTTCTGCCGGAATTAATTTAAAAATGTTTCAGGCAAAGGGTATTCCTTACAAAAAAGCAATAAAAATGGTAATGCCTATAAAGGTTATTACCAAACCATTATTTAACCCATATTACAATTATTTATTCTATTTAATTCCCGGAATAACAACCGCTCTATTACAAATGATCGTCTTTTTTATGGCGGCTCGTTCCATCAATTCTGAACACACGAACAAAACTTATAAAGAGTTGTATCAGCTGTCAGGTCAAAGTATATTTAATGTTATTTTCGGGAAACTGATCACCTATACACTGATTGGCTTTTTAGTTGGACTTGTGATTTTCTCAGTAATATATCCACTATTTGGAATTCCACTAAGTGAAAATGCCTTATTCTTTATGGTGATCATTTTTATTTTTTCACTGGTCAATGCCATCCTTGGTTTAATGACATCTACCCTTTTTAAAGATGAAACAATTGCCATGGATATGTCACTTGTTTACAATTCACCAGCATTTATTTTTAGTGGTTTTACTTTCCCAATCATGGCAATGCCTGCTTTTGATTCGTGGTATGCTCAATTGATACCGTACACACATTTTTTAAAGGCCTTTATCAAAGGATTTGAAATGACCACACCATTTCATTATCTCTATCCTCAAATTATTAATTTGCTATTGTTTTTCCTTTTCGGATATATGGTCACTGTAATTGCATTACTCATCTCTCATAAAAAAATGAAAATATGAAAAGTTGGTTCTCCATATTCGTAGATGAGCTAAAATTAATCCTTCAAGATAAAAGTATACTCCTAACTTGTTTGGTTGCACCTATTTTATATGCCTTTTTTATCGGATCTATATATAAAGACAAAGAAGTAACCCAAATACCAATTGCAGTAGTTGACCAAGATCATACAAGTTTATCTAGAAAAGTATCACTACTAGTTGATACCAATGAAAAAGTAAAAATTTACGGACATTATTCCTCTATGGAAAATGCCATGGATGCTTTTAACAAATTAGAAATCCAGGGTATTTTGATCATCCCTAAACATTTCCAGAAAAAAACAATGAATTTGGATGGATCGACTATTCAGTTGATATTAAACAATACCAAATTCCTTACCTCAAATGAAGTAAATAAAGGTGTTCAACAGGTAATCCTTAGCGTTTCTGGAGGAATTAGAATGAAATATTTTATAAGTAATAAAATACCTATTGAACTTGCAAAACAGCAAGCACAGCCCATTTTGCCAGTTATCAAATCTGTTTACAATGCAACCAATAATTATGGCGATTTTTTATTACCTATTTTATTAATTCTGATTTTACAGCAAACACTTATCATTGGTTTTGGTCAAAGTGCTGTGCATGAACTACAACACGGAACACTAATACACATGCAAAATACCTCCTTTTTTGATTTTATGAAGGTATTCTCAGCCAAAAGTTTTTACTATGTACTGTTATATATTGCATATTTTTTTGTGTTCTATAAATTTATTTTCCCTTTCTATTTTTTAAATTTTAAAGGCTCATTATTCTTACACTTGATAGTAAGCACAATATTTATATTAGCGGTGATTGAATATACTATTTTTCTGGCTTCATTTTTCAAAACAACCATAGGATGGACAGAAATTCTAGCTTTTTCAACCTATCCCCTATTTTTAGTTTCTGGTTATTCATGGCCGGTTGATTCTATGCCAAAATTCATTCAATATATTGCCAATACCTTACCAACGACTCCCTTCTACAAGATTTTTAATATGTTATCCGTTGAAGGTGCAGGCTTTGACCAAATACGAGGTGAGTTTATCCATTTATTGATTCTATTACTTTTCGGATATATTTTACTGTATACCCGATATAGATTTTTACACAGCAAAAAAGTGAAAAAGAATCTCTAAAAATGTATTTTGCTAAACTTAATCTTTCATTTTTTTAGCAATCGTTAAAAAAAGTGGGTACTTTTTATTTTCTCCATTTACCTCTTTTTCAATAGTAAAAACTATTTTATAGTATACTACTTGAAAACCATTCTCCTCTAAAACCAAACTAAATACCTCTTTATCAAAACCTTTATGTCCATCAAAATCAGGATGCTCAGAATGAAAGGTTCCATCCTCAGTAACAAGGTCTGCAATACATATATAGCCACCCATTTTTAAACTAAAGTTAAATATCTTTATTATTTTATGCAGGTCATGAATATGATGGATAGTCATGGAAGAAAAAATCACATCAAAATCATTTAACCCTAATTCTTTGATCATTGGATCAATACAAAGTGGTTGAAAGTTATGTAACCCATTTTTCTTGATTTTTTGTTCTAAAACACTTATCATTCCAGGAGAATTGTCAATCAGTATAATTGATCTAAAACTATTTCTCAATGCATAACTTAATAATCCGGTTCCACAGCCAAAATCAATGGCTTTCATAGACGTATCAGGAGGGATAAAATCAATAATCTCTTTTGCGAATAAATTTGCTCTTTTTACTTTTTCAGGATCCTGATCCCAATTCTGCGATTCCTCATCAAAGTGTATGGATTCATCCTTCATATCGTTGATTTTAATATTGTTTTTCAAAGTTAAATAAATTAACAAACGAATAATTAAAATTTCACTATTTTATCTTGTTTTATATTCATTACAATTATACATCATGAAACTATCATTATTCATATGAATCAAGAATTGAATAACTAAAGACAGAGCAGCTAATGATTTGTATTCTAAAGCTGTATAACGAGTAAGACAACCGATAGAATCGTTATTCTATTATTATAGGGTTATCCAATTTATTAGCTTCATTTACCAACATATCTTCAAATCCTTTTTGCGTTTTAAATGCACTGTTTGTTTGTTCCCAA
>JADGEA010000386.1 GCA_016744615.1 Flavobacteriaceae bacterium | reverse complement strand
TATAAAGATGTTAAACAAGTTCAACCTTTGGTTTATTCTAAATCTCAAGATGGAGTCTTGGGTGCAAGTTATTCTGAACAAGATCAAAATGTTGAAGCTGGTGTAACATATTGTTATGGATTAGAAGATATTGAATATAATGGAAAACGTAAATTCCATGTTGATAAGATTATATCTGCTACCTTGAATTAACCTACAGACCTGACAGGTTTTTAAAAACCTGTCAGGTCTTATCTAGTTAAATATATCTTCTAATGTATCACTAGTGATGATTTTTTCTGATACAATTTCTAATTGTTCCAAAGTCATACCTTCTAATTGATCCTTATATTTTTCTGGAAGAGTTGGTTTGAATTTAAGGGATAATTGCTTTTGTATAGAATCAATTATTCCTTCACGCCTTCCTTCTTGTTTTCCTTCACGCTTTCCTTCAGTAATAAAACGTCTTTTAGCTTTTTCCCAAGCGGCTTCATCTTTTATTTCTGATAATAATTCTGGATCTATATCTTGTTTAGCAATGGCATCCATAATTTTTTGCCATAATTTGTTTGGATAAGTCTTTTTATCCATTTCTCCATCTAATGAATCTTCAATAAATTTTAACCATTCACGTATTTTCTTTGGAGTTTTATCATTAACTTTTCGTGGGCAAAGAAAAACTAAACGATGTGGAAACACTTCAATGGTTTTGCCATATTCATCTACTGGATTCATGTCACTAATGGCACAACTAAAATTGATACTGCCATCGCGAGGTGTGCTGGTAAGAACCACAATCGTATATACTGTACGATCAAAACCGTATTCTTCACAACCACCTACTTGTTCTACCATACTAATCAAATGGTAATACAAAAAACGATCAAAAAAATCGTCTTGTTTGACATGCTGAATTTCTACAATAATACGTTGTTCAACATCCTCAGCGAATAAATCATATTTACTACGTACAAAACCAATAGGCTTAGGATATTCATATTCAGTATGAATTTGAGTAGCATTGAACTTGATGTCTAAAATATCTTCAACAAACTGACAGAAAACATCAGGTTGACTAAAAGCTTGTTTAAACATTGTTCCATATTTTAGTGGAATAACTTTCATAAAAGTTTCATGTTTTAGATTTTGTTAGTTTAATACATAACAATAGCATATAGTTAGTAGTAGAGTGAAAGATTTTTAATATCGTAACTCGAAAATTAGATTATATCTGATACATTAAATAAAAGCATATGAACAAAGAGCATCAGCAGAAGTCTTAAGGATGTTTACACTTTTTGGTGATCCTGCGCTGCGGTTGAAAAACTAATGTCTTTTTCTTTTATTAAATCTGGCATTAAACCTGTCATTGTCGTAATAGTTTCTATATCCATTCCTGCATTAAGCATTTTTTTGGCAATTTCCAGTGCTTTAGTATCTTTTGCTTCTTGTTTTTGATCTTTTAAATACTCTTCTTCGGAATATTGATTTTTCATTTTTGCATATTCTTTAGGAGTTATTTTATCCTTTTTTATTAATGCAAAAATATCTTTAATAATTTCATTGTTATAATCACTTTCTTCAACTTGTTCATCTAAACTATCATCAATAGCTTTGAGCCATTCTCGATAAGGTTCTGGCGTTTCATCGCTTGCATATTTAGGAGAAACATAAATAATCTTATGTTGAGTCTCGCCAATACCTGTTCCATCAAGTTTTTTAGGTTCAAAATCGGTAATTGATATATCAATTTTATGTTTATCGCCTGAAGTTAAAACAACAATCGTGAAGACTTGCATATTGGGTTTATAGTTGGCAGAACTGGTTATTTGTTCTAATAAAGCGGTACAATGGTAATGGAGAAAACGGTCATAATGGTCACTATACCGCTTATGTTGAATATCAATAATGACACGCTTTTTTTTGTCTTCAGCGAATAAATCAAAACGACTATCAACTTTTCCGATGATTGGTGAAAAGGATTTTTCAGTTTCTACTTTCTCAATTTCAATATCTATCCCAATTAAGTCTTTAACAAAAGCTGTGAATATATAAGGTTGAGAAAAGGCTTTTTTAAAAATAACGCCATAGCATAAAGAGGCAACTTCAATCATTATTTTATACCTATTATTTGAACTTGGTAAATCTATTTTACAGTATATTACAGCATAATAGTTATCAATCGGAAAATGCCATCATCCTGCGCTTAGTTTGAAATAATTATAAGCTATGCTATAATGGAAAACAACAAATTGTAATCAACAGAACAATAATTAAATTTTATGGTTAATACTC
>JADGEA010000385.1 GCA_016744615.1 Flavobacteriaceae bacterium | reverse complement strand
TAAGCTAACATGATACCGAGAGTAGTAAAAATTTTAACTCCCCAAACATTTAATAATGCACGTTTATGTACAAAAGAAACAGGCCATAAAAGAATGCTTGCACCTAAGGCTAATGCCCAAAATAATCCAACTAAATAGTCATCCATCATAAAATAACTTTACAAGACGCGGTGCAGTTACCTGCAAACAATAATTCTTTTCTACCTTTTTTCTACCGTATTTTCCCATGCTAGTTCGCAATATTTTATCATTCCGCAATTTAGTTAGGAAACTGACCCAATCTTCTATGCTTGAGGCCAAAAAACCATTTTTACCATGTTCAACAATGTCAGTGTTGACACCAACAGGCGAAGCAACAACTGGCAAACCACAAGCCATATATTGAATTAATTTAAAACCACATTTGCCACGCGCCCAAGCTGTATCTGGTAGCGGCATAATGCCAACATCAGCGGATTGAATATCTTTAATTTCACTCATTTCAGACCAAGAACGGACTTCGATCCAAGATTGATTAAATTCTCTTTTACCAGCACCAATCAATAACAATTTACTATTACATAGCTTAGCTAATGCAGGCAAAATAGCTTCTACATGTTGATATGTACTAGGTGAACCAATCCATACAATCCTAAAAACATCATTTGTCTTGCTTTCTCTTAGAGAATATTTAATAATATCAATTACTGTTGGAATTATTTCCACCTGTTTCGCGCCAACTTGCTGTGCATATTGAGCAATATAATTATTACCAGCAATCACAAGTCGTGCATTACGCATAACAACAGCAATTTTTTTCCTTAATATAGTGCGTACTATCGGATTTGTATGACAATCATATTGATGAAATATAGCATCATCATAATCAACTATGTAAGGTACTCTCATTAAGTTTAACAATTGTTCTAAAAACGCAGGTGCAAAGGGAATTACTTCCTTTTCTAAGACTACTAAATCAAATTTGTTTGTAGTTACTAATACAGATAATCTACGCATCATATATACAAATATACTCACAAAAGTATTTTGCTTACAATTATATAATTTGTTTAAATATTTGTTATCAAACAGCGGCGAAACTATACATTCAAATCCTGCTGCTTCTAAATAGGGAATGTACTGTAAAAAGCGGTAACGACTGCTTGCTCCTTTGTTATCATATCTTGTTAAAAAAAGTATTTTCATTTAATCAGTTAGTAATAGATCATTATCAAGTCATAAAAAGTCAATTAAAATATGTATTTTGCAGTACCTTGTTAGATGTTTTTCTGTTACTTGCTTTTTCCAATTATTCCTATACAAAAATTAAGATTGCTAGGTACAAATTCTAAAGGAATCCCAGATACTTCAACAACCTCAAAATAGTCTGATATTTGTGTGATTAGCTTTTTGTAATTGAATCCTTTATGATCTATGCGCTGAACTTTGTCAGTATTTCCTAATGTCTCATTTATGAATTCGCTTACTGTATAACTCTCAGCATCACCAATAAATAGTTTTTTTGCAATATGCTTGAAGAAAAACACCATTCCTATTTCATTAGGTACAGTAATAAATATATATCCTTTTGTTGCTTTAGCTAATTTTTCCAAATATGGAACTACCATTTTAGGCGGAATATGTTCTAAGGTTTCCATACATATAGATATGTCGTATTGTTTTCCTATGATACCAATTTGTTCTGGCGTTGTACATTGCCTAAATATATAGTTGCTTTGATTTCCCCATTTATCTTCGGCAATATCTAATCCTCCTTCCCAATTGGCATCTAAGCCAAGGTATTGTATAGGTTTTTCAGGTAGGTAATCAATTACTTTGCCGTCATAACAACCAAGTTCTAGAACCATTTTATATTCACATTCAAGACGTAAAAGTCTTCTCGCAAGCCATTCAAAGCGAGCTGAATGTAGCTTTCCGCGAATGCCCTTTGTAAACAGTCTTTCATTGTATCCTGCTTCGTATTCTTTATTCATACGCTTTTCCTATTTTTTTTGATTTAGTACTTATGATAAGCTCAAACAGAACACCTTAATTAAAGCAATTTAAGTACCGTTTTTTCTAGTACGATACTGTTGTTGTTCAGTGCGAATTTTAGCTAGTTGTTGTTCAATATTTTTAGATTCGAGCAATTTTCCAAAATCATTTGCTATGATACGTTCGCCAAATATGCGATCTAAAACCAAATATCCTAGTGTTTTTTTGTAATGGGAAGCTTCCCAATACCATTTCATTTCGGTTTTTTTGTCTCCTAAAGGCGGAACTTCTTCAGTCGTAAAGCTGTTAT
>JADGEA010000384.1 GCA_016744615.1 Flavobacteriaceae bacterium | reverse complement strand
TTTGGCCCGGACTCGATCATGATATCAATTTTATAATCTTCCATTGCAGAATACAAATATTCTTCAATAACCGGACTCAATCGATGAATTTCATCAATAAACAATACATCTCTTGATCCTAAATTAGTAAGTAATCCAGCTAAATCACCAGGTTTATCTAAAACAGGACCCGAAGTAACTTTGATATTGGTTTTCAATTCATTTGCAAGAATATGAGCAAGTGTGGTTTTTCCTAATCCAGGAGGGCCATGAAAAAGTGTATGATCTAATGCTTCCTCTCTAAGGTTTGCCGCTTCAACAAATACTTTTAGATTTTCTAAAACCTGATCCTGACCTGTAAAATCATCAAAAGAAAGTGGTCGTAATTTTTTTTCTACTTCAATTTCTTCCTGATTAAAATTATTGTTGGTAGCATCTAGGTTTTCATTCATAGTAATAATTATAAGAATTAATTGTCAATATCAATTTCTGATGCAATCACTATGGCACTCGGATATTCTTTTTTAATTTCAATAAGATTCCTGTCGGCTTCTAATCGCGTTCTGTAATTTCCAATTTGTACTTTCCATTGTGGTGAACTGAAAATGATTTTTGTACTTATATCAGGAAAAAGAGCTTCAGATTCCTCTTTTATCTTGTGTGAGTTTTTTTCATTACCGTAAAATAATTGAATTTTATAACCATTAACTATTTTCAGACTTTTGTTGAATTGCTTTTTTTTGGCTATGATCTCATCAATTTCAGTACTGGTTTCTATCTTAACTACGCCTTCTTTCTGTTGAGTAAAACCAATTATGGAAATAAATGCAGTAAGTATAATGGTCAAAAAAACTTTTTTTCTGTTTAAAATCCGCATAAAATTATATTTTTCACAAATTTAAAAGAATGTTTTTAAGTAGCATACAATTTTTATTATTTAGAATGATTATAAATTAACTTTAACATAATAATAACACTTTGACCATAAGCTATAAAATGTATTTTTGTAGAATCTAATTTTTAATAAATGACAATTGTCATGTTTAATTAACTTTTAGATAAATAGTACCCTTTTACAATCTTTTATAAGGAGTGCTATTGTGTAAAACATAAATAACCCAAATAAAAGTTGTAATGCAAAGCAGTACATTAAAAAAATTATTAACCGGACTTTCTTTTCTTTTTTTATTATCGATAAATTTATCTGCCCAACAAGGGGATGCGGTTAACGGGAAAAAATTATACAATGCGAATTGTGCAGCCTGTCATAAGTTGGATAAAAAACTAATCGGTCCCCCGTTGAGAGGGGTTAGTGAAAAAAGAAGCAAAGAGTGGTTACATTCTTGGATCAAGGATAATAATGCCCTAAGAGCTAGTGGAGATCAGGATGCCATTGATATTTTTAATGAATATAATGGAATGCCAATGGTTGCATATCCGAATTTTTCTGATCAAGATATTGATGATATTCTTGCTTATACTGATGATAAACCTGTTGAGGTAAAAAATGATGTTGCATCAAGTCAGGCAGCTGATCCTAAAGTTACTCTTGGTAAAAAACTATTTCAAGCTAATTGTGCGGCATGTCATAAATTAGATAAAAAATTAATTGGTCCGCCATTAGCTAATGTAGCTGATAAAAGATCAAAGGAGTGGTTACATGCATGGATTAAAGATAATAATGCTTTACGTGCAAGTGGTGATAAAGATGCTATTGATATTTTTAAGGAGTTCAATGGTATGCCAATGACTCCATATCCACAGTTTTCGGCAGATGATATTGATGCTATTTTAGCGTACACTTCTGTTGGTGATGTAAAACAAGTTGCAACAACTCAAGTAGCAGAAAGTATGGTTGCAACTTCAAAGAGTTCAACAGCGTGGATTAGTTATCTGGTTGTCTTTGTAATTTTATTACTGGCAGCATGGGTATTTATTGCAAGTAATAGTGGGCTTTTGAAAATTGTAACTACAATTTTTGTGATGCTTTTGGGAACTTATATTTTATTTGAAGTCTTGTTTAAAATTGGTGTTGATCAAGATTATCAACCAATTCAGCCAATAGCTTTTGATCATAAGATTCATGCAGGTGATAATAAAATTGATTGTGAGTATTGTCACTCTTCTGCAAAAAACAGTAAAACTTCAGGTATTCCTTCTGTAAATGTTTGTATGAATTGTCATAAAAGTATTTCAGAATATACTGGACCTGTTAAATCAGAAAAAGAAAAAGAATTCTATGATACTGAAATACACAAAATTTATGACGCAATAGGTTGGGATCCAGAAAAATTGGTTTATAAAGAA
>JADGEA010000162.1 GCA_016744615.1 Flavobacteriaceae bacterium | reverse complement strand
CAATGCAAGATATAAAATTCCTTCAGCGACTTTTATCAAAAGAGCAAAAGCTGCAGGAGCAAAATTTAGTATGGGTACGAATAATACAGATAAAAATCTAGGTACTTTGGATTATGCTATCAAAATGATTGAGGTATGTGGGTTGGAACCCTCTGACTTTTTCAAGCTAAAAAAGAAGTAAGCAGATATATTTCTGTTATATACTGTCTAAATAAAAACCTTATAGTATTAAAAAAGGAGTTGCTACCAAAGAACCATCCAGTCAGGGCAAAATCATACTTTTTTTAGCGTAAAAAACACTTATTTACCTAATGTATAGTTATTTGAGTTGCTGATATTTTGTATGTTATCTTTTTATTTACACTTTATGGCTTACCAGTAGGAGCAACTTTAATTAAAGGGGTTTCTTATGTAGCTACTCGAGTGTTTAATATGGAAATTGATAAAAGTAAAAGAGTAAAATTGAGTACTTATAATCGGCAGTTGAAAGATGTTAAAGGTCATAAAGTTGATTTTAATTCATTTAAAAATAGGGTAGTAGTTGTAAATTTTTGGGCAACTTGGTGCCCTCCTTGTATTGCTGAAATGCCTGCTTTTGAAAAATTATATCAAGATTATAAAAAAGATGTAGTTTTTTTACTTGTAGCTAATGATGATCCAAAAAAAAGTAGAAAAATTTATTTTTAATAAGGGTTATTCTCAGCTTACTGAAGCTCCAAAAGATTTATTGAGTAATTCATTGCCCACAACTTATATTTTTAATAAAGAAGGAGAAATTGTTGATAAAACAGGAGATGCTGATTGGAATAGTGATAAGGTTAGAAGTTTGTTGGATAAATTGATTGTGAACTAAAAAAATAAGAAACTAAGTGTAGCGTTTTGTGTTGTTTTTACGTATTGATGGTGTATAAGTTTTTATAAACCAAATTATTCATAAAATGAAAAAAAGTCTTTTTTTACTACTGTTAGTTATTTCTTCATATTCTTGTAATATTAATGATTGTCAAGATTATGAAACAGGTCCTCCAATTATGTATGTTGAGATAGTTGATGCAGATTCTGGAGAAAATTTATTTACAAATGATACATATCAAGCTAGTGATCTTGAAATTATTAATAAAAATGGAGTTGATGTAGATTTTTATTTTATTGATGAAAATGATTATAATATGATACAATTTACTCCATATTCATATTCAGAAAAAAATATAATTTATATTAAGGTTGGTGAAGATATTGATGCAAAAATATTATTTGATGTTGTAGATCACTCAGGGGAGTGTTATTCAGCTTATTTTATTGAAAATAAGGAGGTTGAAAACTATCCTTATGAGTTGGTGAGTAATACGGGAGTATTAAAAATTAAGATATAATCAAAATCCATTACAATGAAAACAATAAATTTAGCCTTTATATTAATAATCTTGATGTTTACATCAAGTTGTAGTGAAGAATCTTCTCTTTTTGATTCTACCGAATTAAGTGAAACTTATTTAAGTTCGGAATCATCAGGAGGAAATGGACAAAGTGGAGGAGAGGCAGGTTTAATTACTGCAGGAGAATGGAATGATATTGATAATTGGAGTTTTTGGAATGAATTATTAAATGGTCAAGATTATTCGGGCAAACCAAGTTATTGGGATTTTTATACAAATAATAGAATTTCGATTTTGGTAAGCAGTAATAATGTTCCAATAAACAATGCTAAAGTCGAATTAAAAAAAGGAGAAGATATAATTTGGATATCAAAAACAGATAATTTTGGAAAAGCTGAATTGTGGGTTGGATTATTTCAAGAAGAAAACACAGTTAATCTTAATGAATATTCTTTGTTGATTAATGATGATAAAATTACATCAGCATTAAAGTTGTTTGATGAAGGAGTTAATGAATTTGAATTAAATTCAAATAATTCTGTAACAAATAGAGTAGAACTTTCATTTATAGTTGATGCTACTGGTTCAATGAGTGATGAATTGGAGTTTTTAAAAGAAGATTTGAAAGATGTAATTCAGCAAGTTGAAAATAATAATTCATCTTTAAAAATTTATACTTCAACAGTTTTTTATAGAGACGAAGAAGACGATTATTTGGTGAAAAATTCAGGATTTACCCAAGATATTTCTACTACCATTAATTTTATTAATGCACAAAGTGCTGATGGTGGTGGTGATTTTCCAGAAGCAGTTCATACCGCTTTACATACTGCTATTACTGAATTGCAATGGTCCGAAGAAGCAAAAACAAGAATTGCTTTTCTTTTATTAGATGCTCCACCACATTATGATCAACAAATAGTAGGTAATATTCAAAATTCAATAAAAGAATATAGTGAAAAAGGAATAAAATTAATTCCGGTAACGGCAAGTGGAATAGATAAAGAAACCGAGTTTTTAATGCGTTTCTTTTCTGTTACAACTAATGGTACTTATGTTTTTATTACAGGCCATAGTGGTATTGGAGGAGAACATTTAGAAGCAAGTGTTGGTGAATATCAAGTTGAACATTTAAACGATTTGATGGTAAGATTAATTAATAAATATTCTAAGTAAGAAAAAACATATTGCATATTCAATTTTAAACTAAAGAGAAATAATATGAAATCATTTATTATTAAAATCACAATTTTATTTTTAATAATTATCGGATGTGAAAATAACGATGATATCCCTTTAGAAACTAATGTAGAAATTTTAGGGTCTTGGGTGAATCCAAAATATTCAAATAATGGAATTGAATTTGAAAGATCTAAAAATTTGTTAGAAGATTATGGTGGAATCTCTTTTTTAAGTAAAAATGTATTTATAGAAAGAAATTCGGGATGGTGTGGAACACCTCCATTAGTTTTTAGTAATTATCAAGGTGTTTGGAAAAAAAATAATTTGACTCTAGAAATTGAAATTGATAATGGAATTAATGGAATGGATAGTTCTACTTGGGAAATAAAATTATTAAACAATAATACTTTGATTATCGAAAAGACAGATTAGTTGTATAGGTAAATTGAAGATTAAAATTGTTTATGGTAAATTTAAAAACGTTATAAAAAATAAATTAAAATACAAAATGAATAAACTATTGATGTTTACATTTTTAGGACTTATGGTTTCTTGTAGTGATATTGGTGAATCAGATGATATAACTTTAGATAGCAGTTTTAATGATAGTTCTACAAGTACAATAGTATTACGAATTAATGAAGAATTATTCTCTACTATTGAAAATAATCGAAAGAATAGTATCCCAATAGGAGATACATTTACCATTAACAATTTAAAAAAAGAAGGAGATTATTTAAAAGTTAATTTATCCTATAGCGGAGGCTGTAAAAGTCATGGCTTTGAAATAATTTGGGATGGTATAATTTATACAGATGCACCTTGTTTTATAAATTTTTTGATAATTCATGATGGAAATGGAGATACATGTGAAGCTAATATTACAGAAACAATTGATATTAATTTAATGGAATTACTTGGAGATGTTGAACAAAAAGATATCTGTGGATATAATTTGTTTAGTTCTTTTAATACTAGTGAAACTCCAGATATATTTGTAGAAGGAACCAATTAAATTATTAAAATATATATTTTCGTGTGAAATAAGCACACAAAGTTAAATTGGGAAAAGAATTAAGTGTAAATAAACTCATAGTTGGTTGTAGAAAGGGAAATGTATTGTATCAAGAAATGCTTTACAAGCATTTTTATGGCTACGCATTGAGTATTTGTAGATTATATACTTACTCAAATGAAGATGCTGTTAGTATATTGAATGATAGTTTTTTAAAGGTTTTTTCTGCTATTCAAAAAAGAAGTTTTAATGATTCTGTTCCTTTTAAAAATTGGTTACGACGAATACTAATAAACACAGCAATTGATTATCATAGAAAAAATATAAAACACATTAACCATCTTGAAATTGAAAAAGCAGAGCTATTACAAGTAAACGTAGAAGCTGTTAGTAGTTTAACTGCCGAAGACATTTTAAAGTTATTAGATCAATTACCAAAACTACATAGAATTGTATTTAACTTATTCGAAATACAAGGTTATAATCACAACGAAATAGCAAAAAAATTAAATATAGGTACAAGTACGTCAAGAGTATTTTTAACAAGAGCAAAAAAAAAGTTAAGAATGCTAATTAATGAAAATTTTTGAGAAATGATGGAAGATAAATTTGATAAAATACTGAGTAATAAAATTAAAGAAGTTTTTGATAATAGAGATGTCGCTTATAATCCTGAACATTGGAATATGCTTATCTATAAAAAAGGGAAAAAGAAAAAAAGAGTGCTTTTTTTATGGCGCTTTGCAGGAGTAGCTTTACTTTTTATTATGGCTAGTAGTATGGGTAAGTTTTTATTTTCTAATGATGAATCATTGCAGAAAAATGAAATAGAGATAGTTGTAGAAGAAAACAATAATTTAATTAATGAGAAATCTTTAGATAATTCGGTTCTTATAGAAGATAATGATCCTAATAATAATATGATTAGTGAAATTGATGATGTTAATTCTAAAACAGAGACGACTCAAAAAATAAAAAACAATACCAAAATAAAATCCAATAGTAATGCGATTTCTATTAGTAATGAAGATGAAGTTAATTCTTCAACCTTAGCTTATAAAACAGATTCTCAAAAAGACTCGCTAAAGGAGAATATTTTTGAGAATGATAATATGTTAATTGAAAATATTGTACAAAATGATGCTAAAATTGATTCTTTAGAAAATTCAAAATCATCTGAAAAATATAATGAGAAGATTGATATTGAAGAGTTGATTGCAGATCAAGATGATGAAGATGACAATGACAATGAGGAAATCAATAAAAAATCAATAAAAATTGGTCTTAATATATCTCCAATGATAAATTATATTCAAGAAAACGAAAATTCTAATATTGGTTTTTCAAGTGGTGTAACTGTTGAAGTTCCAATTCTGAAAAAATTTGATATCTATACCGGGATTCTCTACACCAATCAAAAATTTAATTTATATCAGCAAGATAATATTTTAACAGATGTAGTTAGTAAAGGTGGAGTTCAGTTAAAATCAGAAGAATCAACAATGAAAGGAATAGAAATTCCGATTAATGTAAAATATAACTTTGAGGTAAAAAATAATATTTTATTTGTTTCTGCTGGATTTTCTTCAACATCGTATTTTAAAGAAAATATTGCTTCAGATTATGTTGTAAATACCAAAACCTCCGTTAGTACAACCGATTTTTATGGTAATAATATTATAGCATATAAATTAGTGCAATCTAAAAAAGGAGTAGTTACTGAGCAAACTCCAACAGATGGTTTTACTTTTGTAAGTATGCTGAATTTATCTTTTGGAATGGAATTCCCTATTAAAAGCAAGCAACAAGCTATTGTTATTGAACCATATTTTAAATATTCATTAAGCCCAATTACACAACGGGAAGTTGATCATACAAATGTAGGATTTTATTTGAGATATAATTTTGGTTTCAAAAGAAAATAATTTGCTTGCATTAATAATGTTTAGATATTTTGTAACTAATCAGTTTAGGAAAATGACTATGTTATGAACAAATATTTTGGGTTGTTAACAATGATTTTTGGGCTATCTTGAAAAAGGGTTGTATTTTTTAAAAAAGGTTAATAAGATTTGTTTTTGTATTGATAACTAAATGGTTATCTATGGTATAATATCATCTGAATCCATATTACTTTGTTGAAAATATTTTTTTTGACAAAGCAACCAACATACACAGAATTATATATTACGGTTCAGGAACTATTAAAACAGGTTAAAGGTCTTGTTAAGCAAAATCAGAAATTAACAAAAGAAAATACGGTTACCAAAGACAGAGCAACTTACTAAATAAACCCCCAAATAAAAAACTAAAAAAATTGTATACGTTCTATAAACGAATGTGTAGAGAAAGGCAATATTTATTCACTTTTCTTTTTCTGGAACAGGTACCTCCTGATAATAATGCTTCGGAAAGAGCTATCCGTAATGTTAAAGTAAAACAAAAAATATCTGGTCAGTTTAAAATTCCTCAGGCTGCACAAAATTTTACCAAAATCAGATCCGTAATTGATACCACAATTAAAAATCAAATGAATGTCTTGGAATCACTAATCCTTATCGCTAAATTTGAATTCCAGTTTAACGACTGATTAGTTACTGTAATAGTTTAGTATAATTTTGAATCTTAAAGTATTAAAAAACCATTCATCTTAAGTGAATGGTTTTTAATTTATCATAGTACCATTTATTTATACAAATATCTTTTGATACTTTTCTTTGGGGTTCTTTCAAATTCTTCGGCATGAATTTCAATGGCAGAAATATTTATATATTTAGGAAGTTTATTGTTAAGTACCTTCTGGTGTTGCTTTAAAAGTTTTGATAAATCACTTTCTGAAATCTTATTCTTTTTAATTATTTCTGCATCAGGAGATATAAGAGCTATTAGTTTATTATCTCGGTGTACAACAATTGATTCTGCAATTGCATAGCGGTTGTTTAACATGGATTCAATTTCTTCAGGGTAAATATTTTTACCATTGGAACCAAGTATCATACTCTTACTGCGCCCTTTGATAAAAATAAACCCATTCTTATCAACATAGCCCAGATCACCAGTATGAAGCCAGCCGTTTTTATCAATTACTTTTAAAGTATCTTCTTTGTTTTTGTAATATCCCAACATCATATTATCACCCTTTACGCATATCTCACCTGTTAATTGTTCAGGAGTTTCTTTTACAATTTTTATTTTCAGCGTATCAACTATTTTGCCGGATGAGCCTAGTGGAATATCACTCCACCCACAATAACCAATCAGCGGACCACATTCTGTCATACCATATCCTACCGTATATTTGAATTTCATTCGTCTAAAAAAAACCTCAGCTTCATGGTTTAAAGGCGCTCCACCCATAACAATTTCATGGAATTTACCACCAAAAACTTCATTCAGTTTTTCTCTAAATTTCTTTAAAATTATTTGGCTAATCCCAGGAATGGTCAGTAATAATTTTATATGCCATTTATTAATCTCAGGCAGGATTTGGTTTTTATAAATTTTTTCGATTACCAAAGGAACAGAAAGTATAAGTGATGGCTTAATATCTTGAAAGGCTTTCATAATAATTTGCGGCGAAGGAGTTTTAGTTAGGATTGTGATATGGCAGCCTATACTAAATGGAAATAAAAACTCAAATGCTGCGCCAAAAGTGTGTGCAAGTGGTAAAAAAGAAACAATCTTGTCACCTGATTTAAGAGGCATATGGTTCTGGGCATATCTAATATTTGCTGCAAGGCTATTGTGCGCTAACATCACTCCTTTGGTAAATCCGGTTGTACCCGAAGTATAACTTAGCACAGCCTGTTTATTATTGGAAACATCAGGAAAAGAAATGTCTTTTGAACTAGAGTCATCAAGATCAAGTGGTTTATCAAGCCCTGAGTCTTCATGTGCTTTAAGTAATTTATCAGAATAACATTTCAGTAGTGAAAAATCATTTATTTTTATAATTCCTTGCAATTTTTCAAATTCAGAGCAATTTATGCTATCCATCATTTTATCACCGGCAAATAGTAAAATCGAATCAGAATGGTCTATAATCCTTTTTAGATCATTGATTTTAAATTCAGGAAGAATAGGTACAACAACTGCTCCGTAGGTTACAATAGATATGTACAAAATACCCCAGCGAGCCGAGTTTTTCCCAAGAATAGCAATTTTATCTCCTTGTTGAATACCAGAACTTTCAAATAATTTATGGATACGAATAATGTATTTTCCTACATCACCATAAGTGAATGATTCTCCTTTATAATCAGTAAGCGCTTCAATTTCCCAATTATTAACAATACTTTCAGTAAGGTACGATACAAAAGTCTTTTCTAACATAATCTGTATTAATGCTGTTGTGTAAAGATACTAAATGATTTGCGATTTTTTCATTTTGATAAAGGGGGTATAGATTTATTCAATACTTTACACTTTTTGAAATGAATTATTGATATAATTGTTACTAATTATCAATTTTAAATTACATTTTTATTTGAATGTATTTTTTCCTAACTTTCATTTTTTAAATTCAAAATTAATGAACACGGACAATCAAAATCCCAAATCAAAAAGTATTGAGCCTGAAAAAAGGGACAAAAGAAGAATAAATAATAAGTTGTACAACAAAGAACTAGCCAATTTACAGATTGAACTTGTAAGACTTCAGGAATGGATAAAACATAAAGGCTTAAAAGTTGTTGTGTTGTTTGAGGGGCGTGATGCTGCCGGAAAAGGAGGAGTAATTAAGCGTATTTCACAAAGTTTGAATCCCAGAGTTTGTAAAGTGGTTGCATTGGGTACACCAACTGACAGAGAAAAAACACAATGGTATTTTCAACGGTATGTGCCACATTTACCTGCTGCTGGAGAAATGATCCTATTTGACAGAAGTTGGTATAACCGAGCAGGTGTTGAGCATGTGATGGATTTTTGTACAGAACATCAATATCGCGAATTTATGCGTACTTGTCCTGAATTTGAGAGGATGTTGATACGTTCGGGAATTATTTTAATAAAATACTGGTTTTCAGTATCTGATGAAGAACAGGAGCGACGTTTTCAGTCAAGAATTGATGATCCAACAAAACGATGGAAATTAAGTCCGATGGATTTAGAATCTCGTGAAAAATGGCTGGAATACAGTAAGGCAAAAGATGAAATGTTTAAATATACAGATACCAAACAGGCACCTTGGTTTGTTGTTCCGGCTGATAATAAAAAGATTGCCAGATTGAATTGTATCAGTCATCTTTTAAGTACGATTGATTTTAAAGATGTTGAACATGACAATATAGAACTTCCACCCCGAAAAATGGATAAAGGCTATATTCGACCACCATTTTCAGATCAAACATTTGTTCCGGAAAAGTATTGATATTTACTAGCTAGTCAAACTAATCCCGCTTTTTTAGCGGGATCTAGATTTTAATGCCTTTTATTTTGTTCTCTTGGAACATTAAAAGGTGTAATACACACCTTTGGTTTTTGATTGTTTTAATTGATATATAGCTATATTTACAGTTGTATTCAATCAAAAAAAATCGATGAAAAAGTTATTTGCAGTACCTACAGTCAATAAGAAATTGTGTGCTCATTTTGGGCATAGTGAACAATTTGCTGTTGTAGAAACAGAAGATCAAAAGATTTTGAACGTAACATATTTTACACCACCGGTACATGAACCCGGAACTTATCCAAGATTTTTGGCCGATAAGGGTGTTAGCACCATTATTTCTGGAGGAATGGGTCAGAAAGCACAGGATATTTTTACACATCACAATATTGAGGTCTTTATAGGAATTGATGAAGATTCTCCAGAGGTACTTGTTAAAAAATATTTGGAAGATCAATTAGAAAGTGGTGACAATCAATGTGATCAATAGTATTTAGAATTAGTTATTTTTTTATTCCATAAAGGTTTTACTGATTTATTGTAAAGTATTTATCTACAATACTTCGTTATAAAATCAGGCTGCAATAGTACCATAGTATATTAGTTCTTCAGCTTTGCGTTTATTTTTAGTAGAGTGTGGGTTAATACCGAACT
>JADGEA010000161.1 GCA_016744615.1 Flavobacteriaceae bacterium | reverse complement strand
CTCTTTTAATTTTACAAGTAAATTTTGATTTTCAGATTCTTTTCGAGTTAACTCAATTGTAATATTTTCTTTTTCAGTTCTTATGCTATCCATTTTTTTTTGTAGCTCAGAAATAGCATTTTCAATACCTATTTTTTCACTGAATAATGCCTTGTTTTTTTCAGTTAAAGCTGAAGTATCTTTTTCAAACTTCAATTTGGTAAAAAAATAGGCTAAAATAATTCCGATGATTAGTGCAATAATTGGTAAAATATAAACAATAGTATTTGACATGTTTTTTAATTAAAAGTAATTAGTTGGTAGCCCTCAGTTTGGTAATAGATTAGAGCTGTTAGAGCAGATAAAGATAATGTTACATTTTTTGATAAATCTCTTTTTTGATAACCTTTATGTGCAAAAGATTGTCCGCAAACATAAATTTTTACGTTGGCTTTATGAAGAGCTTTTATGAGTTTAGTGTTGGGGTTATTTATTTTAAATTCTCTTTGAAAAGATTTATCCGATAAGGCATTTTTTGTAGCTGCTCCATGTAAAACTAAAACGATATCTAAATTTTGAGTTTTTATATTATTAAGGGCATGCATATTTAAAAATCGAGCGACAGTATTTATGGAAGTATTTTGTTTTTTTTTGTTTTTTTCATCGGTATAAACATCAAAAATAACTTTGTATTTTTTATTTTTGTCCAGTAATAAATCTGGGGTTTTAATTTTGTAAACTTGTCCGAAATCTTTAATTACAGATCCTTTTATAGTTTTGTTTTCTTGACCATGTGATATTGTTAGATAAAGAACGGCAAAACAAAGTGAAATATATTTTTTCATGTGTAGTATATAAAAGGATTAATTTACGATATTACAAAAATATTAATAATTTGAATTTTAGAAAACGTAATTGATGAAATATATTTTAAAATTTATTTTTTACACCTTGATGGGATGGAAAATTGTGGGTACTTATCCTAAAGATTTGAAAAAATTTATTATTATCGGAGTTCCTCACACTTCGAATATTGACTTTTTACTTGGAGTATTTACGAAATTTATTACAGGGGTACCTATGAATTTTATAGGAAAAGAGTCATTATTTAAGCCTCCTTTTGGTTTTATTTTTAAAGCACTAGGTGGAACACCCGTGGATAGGACTAAGCGTGTAAATATGGTACAAGCAATTATTGATATTTTTAATGAAAAAAGTGAATTTGTTTTAGCAATATCCCCAGAAGGGACAAGAAAAAAAGCTAAAAAATGGAAGACTGGGTTTTATCATATTGCAAAAGGGGCAAATGTTCCTATTGTATTTAACTCTTTTGATTTTGGAAATAAACACTATGTAATTTCAGAACCATATTATTTAACTGGTGATTTAGAAAAGGACTTTTTATATTTTCATAATTATTATAAAGATGTAAAGGGAAAATACCCAGATCAATTTGAGCCTGATTTTCACAAGAATATTTAAAAATTCAAAATTTAAGATTCAAAATTAATTTTGAATCTTAAATTTTGAATTTCAATTTATTCTACTCCTTATAAAAAGGCAATTTTACAATGGTTGCTGGTAATGCTTTATTTCTTACCTGAATAAAGATCTTTGTGCCTAATTTAGTATGACCTTTATTAATATAACCCATTCCAATTCCTTTTTTTAAACTTGGGCTCATGGTTCCCGAAGTTACATGACCAATTTTAGAGCTATTTTCATTAACAATGTCATAACCTTGTCTGGGAATACCTCTTTCATCCAGTTCAAAAGCTTTTAACCTTCTGCTAACACCTTCTTCTTTTTGTAATTTTATGGCGTTTGAATTGGTGAATTCTTTGGTAAATTTTGTAATCCAGCCTAATCCTGCTTCTATGGGTGAAGTGGTATCATCAATATCATTTCCGTAAAGGCAATAGCCCATTTCCAAGCGAAGTGTATCTCTGGCGGCAAGCCCTATTGGTTTGATACCATAATCCTTTCCAGCTTCAAATACTTTACGCCATATTTGCTCTGCTTCCTCATTCTTACAGTAAATTTCAAAACCACCACTTCCTGTATATCCTGTAGCAGAAATAATTACATGTTCAATTCCACAAAAATCTCCAATCTTAAATTTGTAAAAGGGAATGGATGCCAAATCAACAGAAGTAATACTTTGCATCGCTTCTATAGCCTTTGGACCTTGAATAGCAAGTAATGAATAACCTTCTGATAGATCTTTCATTTCAGCATTTTTATCATTTAAAGAAGAGATCCAATTCCAGTCCTTTTCAATATTAGAAGCGTTTACAACCAGTAAATAGGTATTTTCTTTTATTCTGTAAACAATCAGATCATCAACAATTCCTCCTGTTGCATTTGGCATGCAGCTATACTGTGCATCGCCAATTTCCAATTTGGAAGCATCATTAGATGTAGCTCTTTGGATAAGATCCAATGCATTTTCTCCTTCAATTAAAAATTCTCCCATATGGGAAACATCAAAAACACCAACTCCATTTCTAACAGTTTCATGTTCCATATTTATTCCTTCATATTGTACTGGCATATTATACCCTGCAAAAGGAACAATTTTAGCTCCTAATGATTCGTGAATTTTTGTTAAGGCTGTATTTTTCATAAGATTTATTGTTTATTAGTGAGTTTAACAAAATTATTGAAAAAATATGATTTTAAATGTTTTTCTAAATTTATTTTAGTTTTGATAAATTCAGATAAAAGTTAAGATCCATTTTGAAGGTTTTGATATTCTCTTTTGTCAAAATGTTTTGCCATTTCTTGTTCGGAACAATCCATTTTTCTTTTCCATTGATGTAAACCTTTACAGGAATTTTAAATCCTTTTACAATATTATTAAATCTAAATTTAAGAGAATTTTTTTTCAGTTTGTATTCAAATACAGGAATTTTCGTAGTTCTTAAATACTGATCAAAAAATGAAGTAAGATCTGTTTTGGTTTGTTGATTTAAAAAATCTTCAATTTCTGCTGAGCTTACATTTTTATGATAATATTTATGGTTCATTTCTCTTAAAATACTTCTGAATTGTTCATCATTATCAATTATTTGTCTGTAAGTATGGATCATATTTGCAGCCTTTGGGTACATATCATTTGATCCGTTCTTATCAACACCGTAAGGTCCAATAATTGGTTTGTCGTTTGCAATGTTATTTCTTATCCCTATGCAATAGGAATTTCCTTCTTCTTTTCCAAAATGATAATTTAAATACAAAACTTCACTATAAGTTGTAAACCCCTCATGTATCCACATATCAGCAACATCTATATTTGTAATGCTATTTGCAAACCATTCATGTCCAGATTCATGAATAATGATAAAATCGAATTTTAATCCCCAGCCTGTTTTACTAAGATCTCTACCTAAATAACCATTTTTATATTGATTACCATAGGTTACAGAACTTTGATGTTCCATACCTAAATAAGGTACTTCTACAAGCTTGTAGCCGTCTTCATAAAAAGGGTAAGGACCAAACCAATGTTCAAATGCTTCCAGCATTTTTGAGACTTGTTTGAATTGAATTTTTGCCTTTTTCAGATTGTAGGAAAGCACATAATAATCACAATCTAAATTGCCATTTTCACCTTTATATCTCTCTGAAAAGTGAACATAATCAGCTATGTTGATATTAATACCATAGCTGTTGATAGGGTTTTTTACTTCCCATTGAAATGTTTTCGTTCCGTTAAGATTATCAACCGTATTAATCAATCTGCCGTTGGAAACGTCCATCAGATGATTTGGTGTGGTAACACTAATATTAACACCTTTCTCCGGTTCATCATAAGGGTGATCTTTACAAGGCCACCAAACACTTGCACCAATTTTTTGATTTGAACTGGCTATAAAATGATTTTTATTTTTGTCTTTTTGCCATGTAATCCCACCGTCCCATGGTGGGTTTTTTGCTATTCTTGGTATTCCGGTAAAGAATACTTCAATTAAATTTTCTTCTCCTGGAATTTGATTTTTAGCGAGTTGAATAAAATGGGCATTTCCCTCACTTGAAAACTTTAAGATTTGGTTATCTTGAATAATTTTTATGATCTTCATCGGAGCCTGAAGATCTAATTGTAAAACCTGATATCCTTTGATTACTCTATATTGAATAAGATTTGACCCGTAAATGCTTTGTTTTTCCGGATCTACACTTACTTTTAGGTTATAATGTTGTAAATCCCACCAAATGCGTTCTTTTGTTATAGATCCTTTTAAAGAGTCCTGACGAGAGAATTTTTGCGCAATACTATTGTTAAAAAACAAAGAGACCAACAATAAAAAAAACCATCTATTTTTCATGAAGAACAATTAATTTATCCAGTATATCAATAAGATATTCTTTCCTTACTGTAAAAGTAAAAAAAAGTTAATGAAATAAAAGAATTATCTACTTCAATAAAAACTCTTTAAGTTGTTCATAATTATCAATGGATAATGCGACCTTTTTTTTATCTATCACTTGCATAATTTGTGGAGGGAATTCAATTGTTTTATTAATAACAGGCTCAACAATATCTAAAAATTTTACAGGGTGTGCAGTTTCTAAAAATATTCCTTGAATATTAGATCGGTTATTTAAATATTTTTTTAAACCTAAATATCCAACAGCACCATGAGGATCGGCAATATAATTACTCTCATTATGTATTTTTAGCATAGCTTCTCTAGTTTCGTAATCTGTAAAAGAATAGGAACTTAAGTCTTTTTTTAATACTTTAAAACTGTTTTTGTAAATTTTTTGAATACGAATAAAATTACTAGGATCACCAACGTCCATTGCATTTGAAATAGTTTGTATAGATTTCATAGGTTCATAATTACCAGTCTCCATATAGTTTGGTACTACACGATTGGCATTGGTTGCTGCAACAAAATGCGCAATTGGTAAACCCAATTGTTTGGTCATCATTCCTGCACAAATGTTACCATAATTACCACTTGGTATAGAAAAAATTATATTTTTCTCTTTGTTTTTCAATTGTTTATATGCAAAAGCGAAATAAAACATTTGAGGAAGCCAACGTGCTACATTTATGGAGTTTGCCGATGTTAATTGCATTTTATCTGTGATCTCTTTATCTAAAAATGCTGTTTTTACCATATCCTGACAATCATCAAAAGTTCCGGTAACTTCCAATGCTTTTATGTTTTTGCCAAGTGTGGTTAGCTGTTTTTCCTGAACTGTACTTACTTTTCCACTTGGATATAAAATAACAACCTGTACCCCTTTTACACCCAAAAAACCACTTGCCACAGCGCCGCCCGTATCACCGGAAGTCGCAACAAGAACAGTCAGTTCATTGGTTTTGTTTTTATTAAAATAAGATAAACACCTTGCCATAAATCTGGCTCCAACATCTTTAAATGCCATAGTTGGACCATGAAATAATTCCAGACTAAAAACATCTTTTTCTATTTCAATCAAAGGAAAATCAAAACTTAAAGTTTCTTCAATAATTTTTTTTAAATCCGTTTCCGGAATTTCATCACCAACAAATTGTTTGATTAGTTCATGAGCAATTTCTTGATTTGAATAATCTTCAATATTTTGATAAAAATTAGCTGGTAAAGGAGTAATTATTTCCGGAAAATATAAACCCCTGTCTGGTGCAATACCATTTACTACAGCTTTCTGAAAAGAAATATTGGGAGCTTTATGATTTAGACTATAAAATTTCATGATTTTCTATAAGTTATTGCATTATTTAATACTTAATATTTTAATTCCTTGTGTATTGATCTTAGAAACGTAATGATGAGATTCAATATGAGTATTATGAAAAATAGAACTTAATTTATCTAACACATTATTAGCTATTTGAATACCTCTGCTAAAAGTAAAAATAGAAGGCCCAGATCCAGATATTCCACAGCCTAAAGCTCCTTCTTTTAGCGCATTTTTTTTGATCTTATTAAATTCAGGAATCAGTTTTGAGCGATAAGGTTCTACAACGTAATCGGTTAGTGAATCTGATAAAAGATCGTAATCATTTGTATGTAAGGCATGTACAAAGGCTCCTACATTTGCCCATTGTTTTACACCATCTTCAAGCGGTATTTTATTAGGTAATACAGCTCTAGAGTCTGACGTTTTAATTTCTATTTGAGGATGAATTATGGTAGCGTAAAGATCTTTTAAAGTAGGTAATTGTAATATGGAAAGAGGATCTGTATTATTGACCAAGGTAAATCCTCCAAAAATTGCGGGTGCAACATTATCGGCAATTGGTGATCCGCAGGCAAGTTCCTCTCCTTTTCTTGCAAATTCAACCAATTCGATTTTTGAAAATGGTTTTTCTAATAATTCATTGATTGCAAAAACAACTCCAGCTGCACTTGCAGCACTGCTCCCAATACCACTTCCGGGTTTGATCTTTTTATAAATTTCAATTTCAAACCCAAAATCAATTTCTTTCTCCAGCTTATCCAATAAAGCTAAAGCTGCAACTCCTGCAACATTATTATTGGTTTTATATGGAAGATCCATACCAACTATCTTGATGATTTTCACTCCTTTTTTAGGGGATTTTCTTATGACCATTTCATCACCAATAGTATCTAAACAACAGCCTAAGACATCAAAACCACAGGATATATTTGCAATTGTTGCTGGTGCGAATATTTTTATTTCTTTCATTGCATTTACCTATTTATTTCCTGTTCTGATAATATCGCCAAAAATACCGGAAGCAGTAACATCTGCACCAGCACCAGCACCTTTAATAATTAATGGTTGCTCTTTATAACGGTTGGTGTAGAACAGAACAATATTATCTTTTCCTTCCAAATTGTAAAATGGATGATCTTTGGCAATGTGCTGCAAACCAACTTTTGCTTTACCATTTTTATATTCGGCAACATATTTTAATCTACAACCTTCTTTTTCGGCAGCTTTTCTTAGTCTTTTAAAATGACCTTTTTCTTTTTTTAATGTTTCCATAAAGTCAGCCACAGAATCAGCATCTAATGAACTTTGAGGTAAAAATGAATTATTTTTGATATCCGCTAACTCCATGTCTATTCCGCTTTCGCGAGCTAATATTAAGATTTTTCTCATCACATCAACACCACTCAGGTCTATTCTTGGATCTGGTTCAGTATATCCTTCAATTCCTGCCTGTTTTACCACTTCGTAAAAAGAAGAATCGTTGTCAAACTTATTAAAAATAAAATTTAAACTTCCTGATAATACAGCCTGGATCTCTGTTACCTCATCACCTGATGCAACCAAATTATTTAATGTATCAATAATTGGTAAACCAGCACCTACATTAGTTTCAAATAAGAATGGCGCATTGTATTTTCTTGCAAGATATTTCAGATTTTTATAGTTTTCAATTTCTGAAGAACAGGCAATCTTATTGCATGCAACTACAGCAACACTATCTTTTAAATATTTGGCATATTGTTCGGGAACATCGTAATTAGCTGTATTGTCAACAAAAACACTATTACGCAAATTTAATTGTTTTGTCTTTTTATAAAACTGATCAAGATCTGCTTTTGTACCATTTGTATTTAATTCATCTTTCCATTTTAAGAGAGGGATACCATCTTCAATAAATACCATTTTTTTAGAATTTGCCAATGCAATCACACGAATGTCAATATGTAATTTATTCAATAAAAAGGATTGTTGCTGTTTGATCTGATCCAGTAATTTACCTCCAACATTTCCTACCCCAACAATAAACAAATTGATGCGTTTGATCTGATTTTCGAAAAATACACTATGCAGTGAGTTCAACGCTTTTTTAACATCTTTTTTAGCAATAACAGCCGAAATATTTTTTTCGGTTGAGCCTTGTGCAATTGCTCTGATATTCACATTATTATTTCCTAATTCGCTAAACATTTTACCACTGATTCCTTGGTGGGATTTCATATTGTCACCAACCAATGCAATGATGGAAAGATTCGTTTCTACAATTAATGGCTCTATCTTTTTTTGAAATATTTCAAATTCAAACTGCTTGTCTATTGCTTCTTTAGCATTTTTAGCTTTTTCCAGATCTATCGCTAAACAGATGGAATGTTCACTAGAGGCCTGCGTAATGAAATTTACATTGATATTGTTAAATGCAAGAGCTTCAAACAATCGTTTGGAAATACCTGGTACACCAACCATGCCGTTCCCTTCAAGGGTTAGTAAAGCAATGTTGTCAATATGACTGATTCCTTTTACAGCTGATTTTTTAATACTTTTCCCTTTATGAATTAAAGTCCCTTCATCATCTGGTATCCAAGTGTTTTTAATAACAATAGGAATTTCTTTATCCAAAGCTGGAAGAATAGTAGGAGGGTAAATCACTTTGGCTCCAAAGTGTGAAAGTTCCATAGCTTCCTGATAGGATATTTCCTTAATTGGTTTTGCCTGACTTACTAATTTAGGATTTGCAGTAAACATACCACTTACATCTGTCCAAATTTCTAAAATTTCTGCGTTAAGTTCATTTGCATAAATGGCAGCCGTATAATCAGATCCGCCTCGACCTAAGGTTGTTGTTTCATTATTTTTATCAGAAGAAATGAAGCCAGGTAAAACAATGATGTTATGATCATCTTTAGCAAAGAAATTATCAATGTTTTTATAGGTTGATTTAAAATCTACAGTTGCATTTATAAAATTGCTATTGGTTTTGATCAATGATCTACTATCTTTTAATATTGCATTTAAACCATTGAATTTCATTGCTTCAGAAATAATAAAAGAAGATAAAATTTCACCTGTACCAACTATTTTAGAAAGTGATTTATCAGAGAGATCATTTAGAATGAACACACTATTTAAGATATCTTTTAACAGATCTATTTTTTCTGTAACAAAATCAATGGTATATTTCGGATTTTCATTATTAAAAAGCAGTTCAATAGTTTCTATATGCCTTTTGCGGATTTCATTTAAGGTCTGGATATATATATTATTTCCATTTTTTGCGAGGTTACTAACATCTATAAGTAGATTAGTGATACCTCCAAGAGCAGAAACTATTACAATTGTTTTTTTATCCTTATAACTAATTATATCAATTACTTTCTTGATGTTTTTTGCAGAACCAACAGAAGTTCCGCCAAATTTTGAAACAATCATTGTATTTATTTTAGGCTATGAATTTTTTATTTTAATGTGAAATCTAATGTTTACATCTTGTAAACAGGATTTTTTTTGAACGGAGTAAAATTATGCTAAATACCCCTAAAGGGTTGTTGTAACTAATGTAGAAGCCGTGATAGTACGACTTGTAGAAGTTGCTTGAATATGTTGTGTTTTTTGTATCAAGACACAAATATAAATCACTTTTTTTAATTGCTAAAAGAATAATCAAGATATTTAATATTATTTTAATTTTTCATCTAATTTTTATGTTATTGATATTTTTTATCTAATTTAATTGAATAGTTAAAAATGTATCAATTGAAAAATTGTGAAATATTTTATCCTAATATAGATTTTATGTACATTTGTGTAGGTCAGATGTTTTACAAGATTTTAACTAATAATAAACCTTGTTTACAAGTTAGCCATCCCCCGTTTTTTTAGTTGAACATTATATTTAGCTGTCCATCATTTATATCAGAGGGTGTCTTTATTATATTTTGTCTTGTTCTTGTTGGC
>JADGEA010000004.1 GCA_016744615.1 Flavobacteriaceae bacterium | reverse complement strand
CTTGACAACGGTTCTTTATTTAGGAGGTTTGGCAATTGAGACTATCATGGGTATTGATATGATCTATGCAATTATAGGCTTGGCTTTATTTGCTGCTGCTTATTCTTTATATGGTGGATTATCTGCAGTTGCCTGGACCGATGTAATTCAAGTAGTATTCTTGGTGTTAGGAGGTTTGGTTACTACTTATATTGCACTTAATACAGTTTCCGATGGAGGAGGAGCTATGGCAGGATTTAATATAGTTTTAGAAGCTGCACCTGATAAATTTCAAATGGTAATAGATCAGTTTAGTGAAGATGGTAGTGCCAATTCAAATTATTTAGATTTGCCTGGAATATGGGTAATTATTGGTGGATTATGGGTTGCTAATTTGTATTACTGGGGATTTAATCAGTATATTATTCAAAGAACTTTAGCCGCTAAATCACTAAAAGAGTCTCAAAAGGGTATTCTTTTTGCAGCATTTCTAAAACTGATTATTCCATTGGTGGTTGTTATTCCTGGTATTGCAGCTTATGTAATGGTTAATGATCCTGAGATCATGGCTCGTTTAGGCGAAGCCGGACAGTTTAAAACTCCTTCCATAGATCAGGCAGATAGGGCCTACCCTTGGTTATTACAATTCTTACCAACCGGATTAAAAGGTGTAGCTTTTGCTGCTTTAGCTGCAGCAATAGTATCTTCATTGGCATCTATGCTAAATTCTACTTCTACTATTTTTACAATGGATATTTACAGAGAGTATATCAATAAAAATGCTGATGATAAAACCACGGTAAAGGTTGGTAGAATTACAGCAGCTGTAGCATTGGTTATTGCAGTTTTAATTGCTCCTATGCTTGGTGGATTAGATCAGATCTTCCAATACATTCAGGAGTATACAGGTATGGTAAGTCCTGGAATTCTAGCCGTATTCTTATTAGGGTTGTTTTGGAAAAAAACAACCAATAATGCTGCTATATGGGGTGTTTTGGCATCATTGGGAATAGCCTTGTTGTTTAAATTTATTCCTATATCAGGTTTGGAGCCATGGATGCATCAAATGGGTATGACATTTATTCTAACTTCTATCATTATTATTTTAATTAGCTACATGGAGGGTAAAGGTGCTAATAGCCCTAAAGGTATTTCACTTTCTAAAGAATTGTTTAAAACAACTCCACTATTTAATATTGGTGCTTTTGCAATAATGATTATTCTTGTGGCTTTATACGCAATGTTCTGGTAGCAATATCAAGATTTTGAGCTAAACAATTAGTAGTAATACCATTATAACGATTAAAAAACGTAAAAATGGGTTAAACAAAAAAAGCTTAACTTAGTGAATAACACTTTGTTAAGCTTTTGTTTAGTGCGGGCGAAAGGACTCGAACCTTCACACCGTGAGGCACTAGATCCTAAATCTAGCGTGTCTACCAATTTCACCACGCCCGCATTGGTTTTCGCTTTAATAAGCGGATGCAAATATAAACAATTTTACAGATTACAAAACATTCAGATTATTTTATTTTTTAATAAATTAAACATTACAGACAAAATTAAATATTTTCTTTTTTCTACCTTTGTTTTATAAATAATACTATCCTATGCAAATAATAAAAAATTACGTTCAAGAGAATAAAGATCGATTCATCAATGAGTTATTTGATTTATTAAAGATACCATCTATTAGCGCAGACCCTGATTATAAAAAAGATATGATCAAAACTGCTGATGCTGTGAAAAGTTCTTTAGAAAAAGCAGGTTGTAATAAAATTGAAATTTGTGAAACTCCCGGCTATCCAATTGTATATGGTGAGCATATCATAGATAAAAACTTACCAACTGTTTTGGTTTATGGTCATTATGATGTGCAGCCTGCAGATCCTATTGACCTATGGGATTCTCCTCCTTTTGAGCCTGTAATAAAAAAAACAGATATCCATCCGGAAGGAGCAATTTTTGCCCGTGGGGCTTGTGATGATAAAGGTCAATTATTTATGCATGTAAAAGCATTTGAATATATGATTCAAAATGATACTTTATCTTGTAATGTTAAGTTTATGATAGAAGGAGAAGAAGAAGTTGGTTCGCCAAGTTTAGAATGGTTTGTAAAAAGAAATCAGGAAAAATTAAGTAATGATGTGATTTTGATTTCTGATACAGGTATGATTAGTAATCAGCAACCTTCTATTACTACTGGTTTACGTGGCTTGAGTTATGTGGAAGTTGAAATTACTGGACCGAATCGTGATCTGCATTCCGGACTTTATGGTGGTGCTGTTGCCAACCCAATTAATATTTTAACCAAAATGATCGCTTCTTTGCATGATGAAAACAGTCATATTACAATTCCGGGATTTTATGATAAAGTAATTGAAGCTTCTGATGAAGAAAGAAAAAAAATGGCAAAAGCTCCTTTTTCATTGGATGCTTATAAAAAAGCATTAGATATTGACGAAGTTTACGGTGAAAAAGGCTATACAACCAATGAAAGAAATTCCATTCGTCCAACTTTAGATGTTAACGGTATTTGGGGAGGATATTCCGGTGAAGGAGCTAAAACAGTAATCGCAAGTAAAGCTTTTGCAAAGATTTCCATGCGCTTGGTTCCTGATCAGGATCCTGATGAAATTACGGAAATGTTTACAAATCATTTTAAAAGTATTGCTCCAAAATCTGTTAAAGTAAAAGTAACTGCTCATCATGGCGGACATGCTTATGTAACTCCTATTGATAATATTGGATATAAAGCAGCAAACAGAGCTTATACAGAATCTTTTGGTGTAGAAGCTATTCCGCAAAGGTCAGGAGGAAGCATTCCAATTGTGGCTCTTTTTGAACAAGAATTGAAAAGTAAAACCATTTTAATGGGATTTGGTTTAGATAGTGATGCAATTCACTCACCAAATGAGCATTATGGTATTTTTAATTATTTAAAAGGAATAGAAACCATTCCTCTATTCTATAAATATTATATTGATTTTTTTAATAAACAATAGAATTTTAGGATTTGATTTGTGTAGGGAATTTTACTAAAGTATTGCTTACACAAATCAAATTTTTTTTCTTAAAAAAATACAGAATGGCATATTTTTCTAAGATGTCTTAGTATTTTTATAAGTCCTAAATCCGTAAAGTGCTACCACGATAAAACCAATCATTGGTAAAACAAAAGAGAAATTTACTTCCGGTACACCAAGAATCCTAATATCATCATATCCTTTTCCTCCAAGATCCATGATCAGACCTTGTAAAATTGGCATAAATGCTCCACCTACAATTGCCATTACTAAAAATGCAGATGCCGGTTTGGCGTCTTCGCCTAAACCATGCAATGCAATACCATAAATAGTTGGGAACATTAATGACATACAAAAGGATACTAATATCAAACTGTAAAGTCCACCCATACCATGAATAAAGATGGTTCCTAAAGTAAATGCGATTGCTCCAAAAGATAAGATCATTAATAATTTTCCGGAGTCAATATATTTTAAAAGGAAAGTAAATAAAAACCTACCCGCCAAAAACACACCTAAGGCCATATATGCGTAATACACAGCATCTTTGTTGTTTATTCCAAGGTTTTCAGCATATTGATATATGTAGGTCCAGCACATGATCTGTGCACCAACATAAAACATTTGTGCTATTACACCCCCTACAAATCTTTCATTCTTGAAAATTCGTTTGATGGAAGCAATCATTCCAGAAGAATCTTCACTTTCTTTTTTTTCTGGCATTTTAACAAAAATAATAATAACCAGCATTACAATTACCAATAACCCCAGGCCAACATAAGGGTTTCTTATCACCATTAAATCTGAAGTTTTTACTGCTGCTTTGGCTGTTCCGGTTAAGGTTTCATAAATTCCGTTTCCATTTGCGTCAACATCATCTGATTGTAATGCGCCTAAAATAAAGGTCTGAGCTACAAATAAGCCTGTAAGTGCACCAAGCGGATTAAAGGCTTGAGCTAGATTTAAACGCTGCGTAGCCGTTTCTTCAGATCCCATTGACATGATATATGGGTTTGCCGTAGTTTCTAAAAAAGCTAGCCCAAATGTTAAAATATATAATGCAGCTAAAAAGAAAAAGTAATTTTCAAAGGCTGCTGCTGGATAAAAAAGTAATGCCCCTGTGGCATATAAAATGAGTCCTGCGATAATACCCACTTTATAAGAATACTTTTTTACAATAAAAGCTGCTGGGAGTGCCATGGTAAAATATCCCCCATAAAATGCTGCCTGAACCCAAGATGCTTGCGTGTTATTTAATTCCAATATTTTTTTAAATGCTGATACCATAGGATTAGTAATATCGTTTGCAAAACCCCAAAGGGCAAATAGTGATGTAATTAAAATAAAAGGCACCAACATTTCTTTGGATACTACCGGAATTTTTTTACTATTGCTCATATTTTTTATTCAGGAATTAAGATTAATTTGCTAAAACCAAAGAAATAATATATTTCAGGTTAACTTAATATTTGTTGTTTATAATAATATTTTCAATTTAGATGCCTTTAACAGAATGATTAAATTTTTTCGACGAATGTAATATGGAGGTGTCTAAAAAGTTACTATTTAAATATTTATTTTTAATACATGACCTACAGTTCGTTTGCCTCCAAATACATTCCAACCACTTGGTGCATATAAATAAGCAGGTTTATTATCAATCATTAAAATTTTTGGTCGCTCAAATTTAGGATCGGGACCATAAATCTTAGTGACTTTCTTTATATTATAATTTGTATAATATTTAGGTAATCGATCATAAGCAACGGTAGCATCTTTTAGTTTATAATTTAGACCATCTTTGGATTTCCATAAAGTTCCACCACCTACAATACCTGTATTTTTTCCATGATTATCCGTAGTAAGTAAATAAAAAGTATCCTTATAATAAAATGCGGTGGCATCTTCTAAAGTTGCATGATTATATGTAATAGGTTCATTTGAAATAATATACGGGCCTTCTAATTTATCTGATATTGCCAATCCGTATCTCAATCCATCTTTTCCTCTCGCCTTAAAGTATAAATAAAATTTTCCGTTTGCAGCAACAAAAGCAGGATTGGCAACACCATTTTCCGAATGATAACACCATTTAGTGGAATCACTGTTTGCATTTAGAATTAATCCATTTTTACCAACTTTTTTCCAGGGGCCATAGGGTGATTTTGAAATAGCCATACCAATGCTTTGATTCGATGGGTGAGGAGGTTGTTTGTAATCGGTATTTGCTATATAAAGTATTACATAATTGTTGCCAACTTTTTTAATTTCAGGATTATGAGGTGCATATTTATCCCATGTATCTTTTCCTGTTCCCTTAATTGCTACATCTGAAAAAACAAATGGTCCTTCCGGATTGTCAGAAACATAATGTGCTATTTCAGAAGATTTTCTCCATGCAGGATCTACATTTTTTTCAGGCCAGCGCGCTATAAATAAATGTGTTTTGCCTTCATCACCCTGAATTGGAGCACAACCCCATAGGCTATAATTATCATCCTGAACAGCAACACCTTTCCATTTCAGTCCTTTTGCAATAAAGGAATAATCTGCTTTTTTATTTTGAGCATAAAAAGACAATGAACAAATAGAGAATAGGATAAGTATTAAATTTTTTATTATTATCATGATTTCTATTTTTTTTCTATATAAAAAACACTTAGATTTTTAATGATTGGTTCGTTCGTTGATTTTTGTATAATCAATCGCAATTTGCTTATACTTTGCTGTTCAAATTTTTCAATTCTCTTATTTCCGATACTCTGACCCTTCGCAAGCTTTTTCCATTTACCATCTACCAAACCTTCAATAGTATATTCTCTTACTCTTTCACCAAATTGAATATCCTCCTGAATAATTACATGGTTTACCAGTATATTTTTATTTAATTTGAGTACCATTTTTTTTCCTTTTCCACTTGTAGATGCTATTGGAGTAGAAAATCTTCTTTTAGTTTCATCTCCCCATTCTTTTAAACGTTTCACGTCAGGTTCGGGTAATAAACCATTTGGATCAGGGGTTAAACCGATGATTAGAGTAGAGTTTCTTCCAACGGATTTGTAGTACATCTCCATTAAATTTTCTACAGGAAAAATATGTTCTTCATCTCCAGGTTCCCAAAACCATTCATGCCTACCGTTATAACCTCGTAGAGGAGCATCAGCCATGGCTGGCATCCAAAATTTCCCATTGGAATCACCTTCCTTTAATTATTTGCATAAATGTTTTTTTGAGCTGTTTCTCCTGTTCCGGTTGATTTGTAGGGAAATGTTGCCCAACAAGGATAAGATACAGTGCCTGATTCAGAACCTCCCCATCTGGCCTCGGCAAGTTGTCCGTTGTGATAGAACAAACAGTTTGGCTGGTATTGTCTTACAATTGGCAAAACATCTGGGGCTCCATTATCAGGATGATCTGCTCCTCCGTCAAACCATATTTCAAATAGTTCGCCATAATTTGTACAGATCTCTTTTACCATGCCTTCCACCATTTTATTATACCATTTTTGTCGGTTCTCTTTAAAAGATCCTTCCCCATTTACTTTAAAATCATGCACTCCTAAAATGAATTCCATCGAATACCGAGATATATTCCTGGTTTGATACCATATTTCCGGCAAGAAGCAACAAAATCTGCAACAATATCTCCTTTTCCATTTCTCCATTTTACAGATTTTAAACTATACGGATTTACTTCCGACTGGTATAAAGCAAAACCTGTTTCATGTGTTGCGGTAAGAATTGCAAATTTAGCACCTGCATCTTTGGCGGCTTTTACCCATTGATCTGTATCTAAACTCTTTGGATTGAATATTTGATAATCGGCTACAGGATCAATTCGATTTCCTCCTTGTCCGTATTTTTCACCATCAAATACATGTAGATCATAATGAAAAACAACCCCAAGCTCTGCTTCTTGCCATGCTAATTGTCGTTTATTTGGCACCGGATATTTATTTTCTTTTATAGGAATAAATACAGAGTATGATTCGTTGCCATTTTTTATAGCAACGCTCAAAACTTTTGGTTTACCATCTTCATAAAAAATAAAAGGACGTTCCAGACGATTGGGTTTGAATATAGATCCGTCTGCCATTGGTATTTTCTTCGGCATTAAAACAAATTCATTTGATTTTTTCCAGTTAATTCCATCATATGATGTAACCATTCCAATAAAACCACCTCCTTTATTGGTGTGAAAAACTCCGTAGAATCGTTCCCTTTTTTGATCGTACCAAATAGACATATCTTCGGTATCCAAGTAATCAATTACAGGTTTTTTCTGCATAACAAAATCTTTATCAGGAAAATCTGAAATTGCCACAGCCTGATTTCTCACCCACCATTTTGTTTTATCTTTATCTCCTTTTAAGATAAGGTAGTATTTACCATCTTTGCCTCTGTCAATTGCAGGATTTACGGTAAGTGTATTTATAGATTCTGAAGGTTCAATTAAAGGTTTGTCACTTCTGATCCATGGACCATTTAAAGAATTGGAAACTGCAACTCCGGTACGTTGTCTATTGCGCAATGGCATCCAGTTTTTACTTGGATATCCTTCCTTTGCGGTTTCTATCAAATCTTTTTCTGATAAAATTTGGTCACCTGGGTTTGTTGCAATATAATAGAGATAATATTTGCCATCAAAATATTTTATTTTTGGATTATGGGCTGTAATGGCATCCCAATGATCGTTTCTTCTGCCTTTTAAAACAGTTTCTTTGTATTTCCAAGGACCAACTGGTTTTTTGGAAGTTGCATGAGCTATTTCAGAATGTGTTAACCAACCGTGAAATCCATAGGATTTTTTCCATCTTGAATAAAAAAGGTGATATTTCCCATCTTTTCCTTTAATAATAGAGCTACCCCAATTATAGTATCCTTCTGTTTTAAAAATATTTTCCTGATCAATTGGTTCAAAATTATCATATAAACGAAGATTATCTGTATCCTCTTGAGAAGTGACACAGAAACTGACTAAAATAAACAGCGTAATAAATAGTTTTTTTATCATAACTAATTGTTTAGAGCATTTATAGGATAGGCAACTTTGATTCCTGTTTTTTTATGTTTTGGCATTTGAGCATTTACTTTCTTTAAATAATCCGATAGCACTATTGCCAATTCTTTTGCTTTTTGAGGATTGGAACTTACTAAGTTGTTCTGTTCACCAATATCATCTTTAAGATTAAACAGTTCAAAGCTCTCATCATCATGATAATAAATGAGTTTCCAGTCATCTTTTCTCACTGTACTGCTTGCTCCTATACCAGGTCCTGAAGGTCCCCATTCGTTTGGGTAATGCCAGAATAAAGATCTTTTATTGTCTGCAGTTATATTTCCATTTAATACAGGAAGAAAACTTCTGCCATCTGTTTTTTGTACGGTTTTATAATCGCTAATTTCAGCCATTTCTAAAATAGTAGGGAAGAAATCTTCAATAATAACCAACTGATTAGTAGTGGAATTAGGTTTCACTTTTCCTGGCCATTTCACGATCATGGGTTCCCGTATTCCTCCTTCGTGTACAGAACCTTTTCCGCTGGAAAGTGGTTTGTTGTGGGTATGTTTTTTTCCGCCTCGAGCGACAGCACTTAAACCTCCGTTATCTGACATAAACAGGATAATTGTATTCTTGTCAATGCCCTTTTCTTTTAAGTGATCCATAATATCTCCAAGACTTTTATCCATACCTTCTATCAGAGTAGCGTATTTTGCCTCTATAGGATCCAATCCCATATCTGTATATTTTTTTAAGTATCGTTTATCTGCCATGATTGGAGTATGTAAAGCATAATGAGCCATGTATAAAAAGAACGGTTTTTTATCTGCAAGAGCATTATCCATTGACTTGATTGTCTCAAGAGTTAAAGCCTCGCTTAAGAAAATGTCTTTGCCATAATAATCTTTTAAGTTTGGTACAGCCCAAGGTTTTAATCTTTTAATCCCGTTTCCATAATTGTCAGTTCCCAGATAACTACCCGGTTGCCCAGCACCTGTTCCTCCGATATTAATATCAAAACCAAGGTTTAAAGGGTTTTCACCAATAGTCCCTCTTGCTCCAAAATGGGCTTTTCCAATAAAAATAGTCTGATATCCGGCTTTCTGTAATAATTTTGGTAGCGTAGTGGCATATACCGCATGGGGATCACCTGCTACCGGACTTAGACCATTCATGTTCCATTCCGGAATTTCCAGTGTTGCATGATTCTTTTCCATACCATGGATCTTATCTTTTTGAGATGTCCAGTTGGTTACCCTGTGACGAGCAGCATTCATTCCTGTCATTAAACTCACACGGGTTGGTGTGCAAACAGGAGTTGCATAAGCCTGGGTGAATTTCATTCCCTCTTTGGCCAAACGCTCCATATTTGGAGTATGATAAAGTTTGTTAAAAGGTGTTTCTTTATCCCAAAAGGACAAAGAAGTGTCCTGCCATCCCATATCATCTACAAGAAAAACAATGATATTGGGTTTTGGTGGTGAACTCTCTTTTTTTATTTCTAAACACGATACAAAAAGAAGTAATACAGCTATTACCAGACTTTTTTCTGAAATATTTTCAATTTGATTCTTTTTTAGCATAATTTTATTTTTTATCAGTTGTAGCAACCAGGACTAATGTTTTCTTTTTCAGCCACAGCCAAATATTGTGAATATTCTTAAGATAAAGATTGCAACTATCATTTTTAATCTATTCAGGTATTTTAAAAACAGCCATTTTTATTTATCAAACCTAATAATCTTTTTATATCCAATGGTTGACCCATTTGTAATCCCTTTTAAATCTCTTTTTCAAATACTTCAATTAGATAATTCGTTACTTTTCAATGAGCCAATTACTTTGAAACTATTTATTAACGGACAGGCGAGTGCATTTGTTATTTTCAGGCGAACCCTGTCTGTTGCAGGAATTATTATATCCTTAGCAGAAGCTCTTCCTTTGATAATAATTCGTTTGTAGCCTATTTTTTTTTCAGAAAAAACCTCTTTCCAAATCCCATCAACGAGACACTCAATACTGTATCCGTTCACTCGCTGTCCAAGAGGGATGTATTCCTGGAGGATAAAACCGTCAATTTCCTGCACTTTTCCAAGATCAATTTCAATAACGGCATTTTTCACATCATCATCTGTTGCATAGTATGTGTCATACTTGCTATCAACAGCACTTTGGGGGCCGTATTTGGCGTCTTGACCGCGTATGTTGTCTGCAGCAGAAACTTTAACTCCTGTTTTCTGGGCAAGGTCGTTGGCATGCAATCTATCGACCCATGCTTTAAATTCTTGTAGGCGTTCAATAGACTCTTTATCGAACAAACCTTCCTGATTAGGTGAAATATTCATTAGAGGTGTTACACCATGGCCAACTGTTGTAAGGTAGTAGTCCTGAATACGTGACAGACTGATAATTTCATTTCCATCGTGAAACCAGTTGCCCTGCAAAATCAGAGAAGGCTCATTTGGATACCAACGCAATTTACCTTCTATCTCCCTACGATACTCCTGATCGGCACTGCCGCCGCCATGCTCACCTTTCCATGCGAGGCACCGCTCCGGTAAATATTTCACCATGGTTCCCGAATCATAGATTACCGCATGCGGTTGCTTTTCACGTATCAGATTGGTTATTTTACTGTAATCCATTTTCAATTTATCGGCTTTAAAACCGTCAAACCAGTACTCATCAATACTACCATACCGAGTACTAATTTCTTTCAGTTGATCGTAATAATAATCTCCATAATTAATATGTGTAGGAGATTCTGCAAGGTCAAAATGTTTATCAATGAGCGACATATAAACACCAACGGTAATACCGCCTTTACGACATGCTTCAATCACATCTTTAAGAACATCTCCTTTACCATCCATCCATGGAGATGATTTTACCGAAAAATCAGTTGTATTGGTTTGCCAGATACAGAAACCTTTATGATGTTTTAGAGTCAGCACAACGCCTTCAAAACCACCAGCCTTAGCAGTTTCTACCCATTGGTCTGCATTAAAGTGTACTGGATTGAATTTTCGTGGGTCTTCTTTTCCATTTCCCATATGATTATTGTTGGGATAAAAAGTTTTCATTCCGAAATGAATAAACATTCGGTACTCAGCCTTATGCCAATCCATCTGACACTGAGAGGGAACAGGTAAAAAAGGTTTTGGAGGCTGAACTTTCTCCTGATTATAGACTACCACAGAATCCTTGAAAATAATCATTTCATTTTGGGCAGTAGAAGAGCTAGTTTCAAACAGAGTTGAAGCAAAAGTTGCAATATTTGCAGCAGCCTGAATGGTTAAGAAAGGTGATTGAACTGTTCCTGAATTTTTATCGTTTCCAGTTTTAGCCACGTGATACTCTTTTGCTGAAAGCGTTACACCTATAAAAAGGGTAATTAAAATAATTTGTAGTTGTTTCATTTGGCTTCTCCTTATTTTTAATAAGTTATTATAATTATTCGATAATATACCAGATATAGCCGTTAGCACGAACCTCAACCTCTATATTTATAGAGTAATCCCTATTTAAACTATAGGTTTTAAAACCGCTATTCATTTTACTGATCTTTGCAGAATTTTTCAATCCTGTATAATATAAAGGTAAACTAATATTCTCTTTCAGAACTTTATCAGTTGGATTGAAGAATATGACAAACCCTTTTTCTTTCAAATCTGGATTTATATGCATAAACCCATCAATTCTTCTGCCATCAGCTCTTCGGAGATGTATAATGGAAGAATTCAGAATTTTCCGATGTTTTTTATACCAGTTTACTACCTCTTTTACGGTATTTTTTGTTTTTTCTGTATCATATAATCTGGGACCCCGATAACATGCCTGAACTCCTGAACCATAATTTTGTATCATATGAGCTTGGTACGTATCCAGATGATCATTTAAGGGCTCAATAGTTGCTGCAGCTCCTCCACCATGGTATTGTGAAAGAGGAACAAAGGTCCAGCTCATAGTAGGGGTTCTCTCCCAAGTACCGTCATAAATATTTTGACGACCCAGAATCAACTGTTGTTCTCTCGGCAGTGACCAGTTTACTTCCCGATAACCAATACCATTTTTTGTGCTTCCGCTGAGATAATACCAGTCAGGAATATTGAGCGAAATGCCAGTCTCATTACACCATTTATAAAAATCAGTTATTCTTTTCCAGGATTTCCATTGAGAATCTTCAAGATTTTTATGTCCTACATGTTTTGTAGAGGCACAAAGTTGACCTGGATAGGAACCATCATGCTCCAGCAGATCAAATCCTGTTCTTTTAAAAAAAGTCTTTATTTTCTGAAAATAATCAATTCCCCACTGGCTATTCAAGCAAGGAGAGCTTCCATGGATCATGCCTCCTCTTTTTCCTGTTTCAGGATTGATCACATCTACTTCATCACTAATCCATCTGCTTGACAAAAGAGAATAACCACCAAGTTCAATACCTTTACCGTGCGCATAATTAGCCAGAGCTTTGTATTTAGATATGTTCTTTTCAGAAATATCTTCCATATTCAGTCCACTTCCAAAACTTAAAATAACCATTTCATAACCTGTTTCTGCACATTGGTCAATAGCATCTTTGACTTTTTGATTATTTGTTGTGGTTAGATGTAGAAACATAGGGCTTTCTGTTGTCCAGGGAGCAATCAAACTATAAAATCGATTGGTAGCCAGACCTTTCCTTTGTCTGTCATATGAATCAAAAGGCATTTCCCATACTCTAAAGGATTCAAATTGTTCTCCCGGTTTAATAGTTTCTTCGGGTCCGATGGGAGGTTTACACTCCAGTAAACATGGAGTCAATAACTGATAATTGACTTGTGAAGTATAACGCAGATCTTTTTCCCAGTTTACAACTTTATTAGATCCCTTGAATGACATTGCATGAAAAGCATAATCACTTTCTACATGGATATTTGGAAGATCCCAGTTGTCTTCTCCCCGCTCTACAGAACTTTCACCTTCTACCATGGCAATAATCTCACTTTTAAAATTATTGAGTATGATTTTTTCTTTACCTTTATTATGAATGGTAAACCATTTACTTATCAATGGAATTCCATCATAAATAGAATAATGTATAGCTACTTCAATATCTTTTAGATCTGAGTGAGCATAGTAAAAAGTAATGGTTTGCCCATTTAAAGGCTCTTTCTTTTGAAGTGACCAACGTTTGTTTTTCCAGTTAATTCTTGACTTAATTTCTCCAATTTCAAAATTTTCAAGATAAAATGAATTGGGTGTACTCCACATTTTATCAAGCCATTCTGGTTTTAGATAGGCAAATTGCTCCTGACCATCAAGACCTCCTATAATATATTCTTTCTCATTTATTTTTAAAATGGCTTCCGGGCTAACGCCTCTTAAAAGATTTTCTCCCGTAACAAGATTTTTAAAGTCAACCGTTGCACAATTGGGGCTTAGTTGAAATGTACGGCTTATCAAACCGTTAGAAATCGTAATTTGTTTATTATTGTCATTTTTAAAAATAGCTGAACGTTGTGAGACATGATTTATGATCCAGTCCTCTTTTACTCCATAGATCAAATGCTTGTTTCCTTTAGAGAGTTTATTGATCAAGGGTTCAATGTTATTGGTAAAATGATGATCTGCTTTTTCTTTTCGAAACAAATAGTTCTTATCAATGATTTGTGGTTTATGATCATTAAAAGTGATTTTTGGATGAATCCAAATGGCATGATCTCCGGAGACACCATCACCCATATCATTAACAATAAGTTCAAGAACCTGGATTCCTTTAACAGAGATCTTTACTTTTTCACTAGGCATTCCACCTATCATTTTTATACTTTGCCAGAGTAATTTTCCATCACCAAAAATTTCAAACCGTACAGATCCAGGTTCAATACTTTCCTTAGTATTATCTATTCCAAGAAAATACTTTTCGGCTTTGTCTTCTGTATAAAAAAGTTTGGAACCATCACCCAGCGCATTAAATTTTATATTATCAGGAGTATTTTGTAGATCTTGAATCCCCACCAAAGAACTAAAGGTCTTTGATTTGCCATCTAAAAAAAGAACGATTCTGCTCCTTGAGATCGTACCGATTCCTTTTTTAAATTTTTTTCCGTCGATTTGAATCGATTTACCTGTGATTGCTTTGTTTTTCTGAGGTGTCCACCAGGGCTGATCTATATATTGTAGATCCAAATCAGATACATAAATTACTTCATCAAGATGTTGTCCAAATACTGCAAATGAAAAGAATAAAAAAAAGATTCTTAAATAGATGTTCATTTTAATTGATGATTTTCAGGTTTTTATCCAGATTGTAAGTTTTACCACTTATCATATTCAATACAGTTTCTTTGCCCTCATAAACTATCTTTTTCTTTTGATCTGTATTGCTTTTTAAAGAAAGTTTTTGTAGCACACTATCTTTCCATTTAATATCTACAGTAATATTACCACGGGCTTTTAAACCATTGATTTCCCCTTGTTTCCAGCTAGGTAGTAGGGTAGGGAGAATTCTAATAAAGCCTTCATGTGATTGTATTAAAAGTTCAGCAATTCCGGCAGTAAATCCAAAATTACCATCAATTTGAAAAGGTGGATGCATATCAAACAGATTATCAGCAAGAGAAATTTGCATAAATTTTTTGATGTTTTCTTCAGCTTTCTTTTTTTCAAATAAACGAGCATTCAAATTGATCATCCATACTCGGCTCCAGCCAGTTCCTGCACCACCATATTTTAATCGGTAGGCAATGGTTTTTTTTGCTGCTTCAAAATCTTTCGGATTTTTATCAATGGTAATCTGATTACTTGGGTGGAGCGCATATAAATGTGACATATGGCGGTGACCTTTTTCCGGTTCATCATAAGGCTCATTCCATTCCAGAATTCTTCCATCCTTACCAATAATCACTCCCGGATGTAGTTTTTCTCTTTTTAGTTTTACTTCGTTGACAAAATTGTCGTCATATCCTAAAACTTTAGAGGCCTCAATAACATTATCAAAAACTTCTGCAATAATCTGATGCCCCATGGCACTTCCAAAAGAAACGGCAGCTCTTTTTCCGTCTGCAGCTATATAAGCATTCTCAGGTGAAGTTTCAGGTGATGAAACCCAAGTTTGGGTTTTATCATCCCAAACTAGCCAGTCTAAATAAAATTCAGCAATAGATCGCATAAAAGGGTAAGCTCTCTTTTTTAAAAAATCTGTGTTTTGTGTATATTGAAAATGCTCCCAGTAATGTTGAGCAGTCCAGCCACCACCATGTATCCAAGCTCCCCAATAAGCTCGTTCAGCACGCATCCAGGCAGGAGCCCATAGATCGGTTGCATGATGAATTACAGCACCTCGATCAATTCCATACTGTTCTTTTGCAGTTATTCTGCCTCGTCTTTCAACCCGGTCTAACAAATCAAAAAACGGTTCGTGCAATTCACTTAAATTGGTGACTTCTGCAAGCCAGTAATTCATTTGTAAATTGATATTCAAATGGTAATCTGCATTCCATGGTGCTTCAATGTCCTTATTCCAAATACCCTGTAAATTTGCAGGATTTGTTCCCGGACGGGATGAAGAGATTAGTAAATATCTTCCGTATTGAAATAATTTGGCTATCATGTCAGGGTCATCAGATCCTTCTTTTATTCTTTTTAATCTTTCATCTGTTGCAACAGCATCTAATGCATGCCCACCGAGATCAAAATCTAATCGTTGATAAAGTTTTTGATAATCTTCAATATGTTTTTTTAATAGATATTCAAATGATTTGTTATTTAATAAAGTAAGTGTTTCTCTGTTTTTTTGTTCGTAATCTTTATAATAAAAAGAGGTATTTGCTACAATCAATATGGTAGCTTTTTGGACTCCTCTCAAAAGTAATTCTCCATTTTTAGGAGTGATGGTTCCTGAATTATTTTTGACCTTTAATAAAGTTTCAAATTTCACTCCATAATCAATGGGAAAAGGGTTAGAAAATTTTATCCCACCGTATTGTGTAACCATACCTTTCATACTAATTTCCTTATTAGAAGGATTTGAAACAGAAGCCGTTTTATGCCCTTTATCTTTTGGGCGACTCAATTGCAGATTAAAATTCATACCTTCTTTTGCGGAAGTACTTAATTCAATAATTAAAATATCATCAGCTGCAGAAGAAAATATTTTTTCGCTATAATTGTTTCCTTCAGAGGTATAGGTGATTTCAACAAGAGCCTTATCCAAATCAAGGGAGCGTTTATAATTCTCTATTTTTTTATTTTCTTGAAAATCGATAATTAGATCTCCCATGGTTTGGTGTGACCGCTTAACAGATTTATAAGAAAATTTCTCAACGATAAGTTCATCAGCTTTATGGGCTTCCCCATTTTTCATAAGTTCTCTTATCTGTTCGAGATTTTCTTCTTTACCTCTTGTATCTCCCCAGTCTGCTGCGCCTGCCCATAAGGAATCTTCATTCAATTGGATTCGTTCTTTGTTCGGATTGCCAAAAACCATTGCTCCCAATCTGCCATTTCCTACAGGTAATGCCTGCATCCATTTTGTTGCAGGTTGTGCATACCAAATAGTATTGTTAAAAGATGAGTTTTTGCTTTCCTGACTATATGCTGAAACAGATAAAGTAAAGATTAGCAGAACAGCAATTTTTTGAATTGTATTAAATTTCATGATTATTTATATTTCGTTACCAGTTATTTTAAAAGTCCATGCATAGGTATTTTTATTCCATGCTTGTAATATATTTAAAGGAATATTAATTATTAAACCTTCTTTATTATCAAAACTCCATTCTAATTTACTGTCATAGCCTAGAAGTGTGATTTTTGAATCTTTTTTAGGTTTTAAATTTTTAAGAACAATTGTTTTGCCAGGTTTTTCCATCACAATGGCAAAATAAACAGGACTTCCTTTTTCTTTTGTAAATCGTATTTTATCACCTTGTTTGTAACTGTTTTGAAGTTTTTCTGTTCCATAAATGGCTTTTCCATTGATTTTTAGCCACAGACCAATTTGCTTTAATCTTTCTACACTTGGGGTAGGAATTAGGCCTTCGGCAGTTGGGCCTACATTTAGCAAATAGTTCCCGCCTTTGGCAGTTACATCAATTAAATTATGCACTAAAACTTCTGTAGATTTCCAATTATGATCATTTTTTTTATAGCCCCAGGTATCATTCATCGTCATGCAAGATTCCCAGTCTAAAGTAGAAGTGGTTTTCAATATTTCTTGTTCAGGTGTGCCAAAATCTCCAGCATATTTTTTATCCTCCTTATTCATCCCCTGCATCCCTGAACGCCCTTTATCTACTCGGTTATTGATGATAATATTAGGTTTTAATGATCGTACATATTGATAAAGTTCCAAGCCTTGATCGTGTGTGAAATCAGGGATCCATTCACCATCAAACCAAATGATTTCTGGATCATAATTTTCAATCAATTCTTTAAGTTGAGGTTTCATATAGTTCTCTAGATAGGAAGAGAATTTCGGATTTACTTTCAAATCTTCCCAATTATTATAGTTCGGATAATTTATAGCTTGAGCCTCCGGATGATGCCAATCGATTACGGAATAATACAATCCGAATTTAATACTCTGTTTTTTACATGCCTTGGAAAGGGCTTTTAAAATATCCTTACCATAAGGAGTGAAATCAACAATGTCATAATTAGAGATTTTAGAATCCCACAATCCAAAACCATCATGATGCTTAGAAGTGATGACAACATATTTTATGCCTGCATCTTTCATCGTTTTTGCCCATTCATTTGCATCAAATTTTGTTGGATTAAATTGTTTGGCAAATTTTTCATATTCTTTAACAGGAATTTGAGCATTATTCATGATCCATTCTCCGTTATGACCTTTTACTTCTTTGTTATTATATATTCCTGCCGGAACTGCATAAACACCCCAATGAATAAACATACCAAAACGATCATCTCTCCACCATTCCATTCTTTGATCAAAGGATTCTTCGGATTCTTCTAAATAGTTAACTATTTCGATTTTTGCTTTTTCCGGTTTCTTTTTATCAGACTTGCAAGCATTCATAAATAATACAAGCAATATCAAAAAACACAATGATATTAGTTTTAAGTTTATGATTTTTTCAGCCATAATCTATTAAATTTAATTGTTTGATTTTTAATTACATTCACATCCAGTTTGATATCATAAAATCCTGGATGATCAATTTTAATTTCACCTAATGGATGGGAATTATAACTGTCAATGATCCAAGCTGATTTTGGTTCTCCAACCGTTTTTCCGGTTCCCTTAAAGTTGTGTTTTAGTTTTGTTCCTGCCATTTCTAAGGTCATTGAACTATTATTTTCTTTATCCTGAAAACTATAAGAAATATCTAAAAAATAAGTTCCTGGCTGATCTATATAAACGCGCCATTCATATGCGCTATTTCCTTCAATGATTAATCGTTCGGGAATCGATCCAAATTTACTCGGAGATAATATGGTTGTACTTCCTTCAGATTTGATAGTATTCTTTGGAGTTAGTGCATAGCCTCCTGCAATAGATTCACCAACCAATCCTTTCTCTATTTTAGGTTTATGATTAAATTCCATTACAATGACAGAAGCATAAGGATCAGGAGCTTTAAAAGGCAAATAAATTCTAGTAGCGACTTCCTTTTGATCATACTTGATAGACGTCTCTAATTTATCACTTAGTAAATATATTTTTGAAGGAGTAGATTTGATTCCTGTAACTCTGATCTGATGATCTAAGGGCCAGTTAAAAACATGGAGATATAATTTTGTTTTTCCATTTTCTGTCTTACTTGTGATCTTTCCCCAGTCATGTAAATCCGTTCGAAGGTCAAATGCTTCACTTTTATAAATAGATTCTCCGTTAATTTCAAGCCATTTACCAATATTTTCTAGTCGATCAGTAATTTCATAAGGAACTTCACCATTTGCTCTTGGGCCGATATTGAGCATAAAATTACCGTTTAAACTTACATTATTGATTAGTGATTTTAATAGGGAAGTGGTAGATTTCCATTGATTTTCGGTGGCATGATACCCCCATGAATGTGCTACGGTTCCTGCAGTTTGCCATGGGTAATCTAATTTTTCTTTTCCTAGTTGATTATCGCCTAGAGTTCTAAAATCAATATCACTATCTTCTTCAATAGAAAGACCTAATCGGGAATTGATTAAACAATTGGGTTGCAATTCTCTGATCATATTTTTTAATTGAATAAGCTGTTTTTTGGTAATGATTGTTCGGGAATGATGTATCCACATATCAAACCACATGATACTTATTTCACCGTAGTTGGTAAGTAGTTCTCTAACTTGGGGAATTACCTTTTCCTGCCAGTATTTATCGTATTCCAGTTCTGTAATTCCCGTAAGTTCTTTGGTATGATCCCAGCCATATTTATGTTCCCAATCTACCCAGTGAGAATAATAAAAAGCCAATTTAATTCCGTGTTTTTTACATGCAACTGCCAATTCTTTGATGATATCTCTTTTAGGAGAAGTATAGTTTCCAATACTATAGTCACTCACTTTGCTGTCCCATAAAGCAAAACCATCATGGTGTTTGGCAGTAATAGTGATATATTTCATTCCTGCTTTTTTTGCCAGAATTACCCATTGTTCAGGATCTAATTCATCCCATTGAAATCGGTTTATCAATGAAATATAATCCTTTGTGTCAATTCTGTTTCTATATTGTAACCACTCTGCATAGTTATTATCATATCTTATTTTTTCTCCATGCCAGTAACCTTCCGCAGCACTATAAAGACCGAAGTGAATAAACATGCCAAAACGATCATCTACGAACCACTGAGATCTTTCAGTAGCTTTTTGGGCATTTATTTTATTTGCTACTAAAAAAAGTAAAATAATAACTTTTAAGGTTCGTATGATTTTTTTGTTTATCATTTTATGAGATAGGTTTTATAATAGTTTGAATCAAAAATATAAGGATTTAAAGAAAGGAATAAATAAATGGTATAAAGCTGTTCTCCGAGGTTTCAAATGATACATTCTTATCTGTTTTTCTTTTTTAAAATATGAAAATAAAAATAATCTTTATATTAGTTATTAATGAGGTTGTTTATATACGTTGCCCATACATTGTATCCTTTTGGTATAAGATGTATGCCATCTGAAGAATACAGATCTTTTTTAAGATCATTATTTTTATCTACGAATAAATTTAGGATATTGTGATAGGTTACATTTTGATCATCATTAAGTTTAGTAATAAGTTTATGAATATCATTGTACTTTTCTCTTCGGTCAGATATTGCTTTTATTCCGGTTGGTAGAGGTCCGAAAAGTAAAATTTTTGTATTTGGAAGTTTACTTTTTATCAGCTCTATATCCAGTTTTATACCTTCCACGATTTCCTCAACAGTATTATCTCTGAAATTATTCACACCAATAGCAAGAGTTGTAAAATCTGGATCACACTTTTCATAATTTCCATTTTTAATCCTCCAGGCAACATGCTGTGTTCTATCACCTGAAATTCCTGCATTGATCCATTTGATATCTTTAAAATAATTATTTGCGGCCTTTTGTCCAGGTTTGTAAGTGGTCAGAGTTCGGCTTCCTCCCCAACCTTGGGTGATAGAATTGCCAATCAATAATAGGTCGATTTTGTTTGAATGCATACAAAGTGAATCGATATCGTTCATTTGTGCCCACCAGCCTCTCCCTTTTTTCCAGCCTGCTGCCGAACGGTATTCTGACCCCGGAGCCGGATGGGCTGCAAAATTGATCATTTGATTAGTAGATCTTAGAATGAATTTTACAATGGGTGTTGGATTTTTTAAACTATGCGGATGATGATCTACGCCCTCTTTATAAATGACCTGGATGTTACCACCTTCTTTCTCTATTTCTTTTTCAAATAATCGAGTATTTTCATCTATAGGAACTACTTGGTCAGCTTCACCACAAACGTGCATCATCGGATATTTTCCTTTTACGATCTTTTTGGTTTGATGAATAGGATCTCCTTTAAATTTGGCTCTTTTATTTTTTAATTTATATACTTGTTTAAATTCTTCCCACCCAACCGGATAGCCTTTCCCTTTTCCAAAACCTCCCGGCCAGCTTTTACCATCTAATACCGGAGCGTCTGCATAAATACATGCTACTTTTTTCTTATTTTTTGCAGCCCAGTTATAAATGATTAGGCCACCACGACTCATTCCTTCTAAAACTACTTTTTTTGAAAGATCTTGTTTTTCCATAAAATGATAGAATTTATTCCATCTTTTTACAGCTTCTTTTCCTCCGTATAAATTACTAATATCACAATATGCAATATGAAAACCTCTTTCTAACAAAGCAATATCTGTTTGTGGTTCATGTCCCCAAAAACGAGCTCGTATGACCCATGGGTTTCCTTGAGCAACTTTTTTGGGTTTTACGATTTTACAATTCCATTCATTGAATTTAAAATCGGTTAATGGATACCCATAAAAGTTCGATTCTTTTTTATTTCTAATTAATTTATTTTGGGTAATATTTAAGGAAGGACTTTCGTTAAGCATAAGATTTTCATACAATCTGTTAGCAATAACTGTAGCTCCTAATGAAGAAGGGTGAATTTTATCGGGTAGCAAATCAGATCGATCAATAAATAATTGATACAGATCTATAACTTCAACATTGGTTTTGTATGCAATTTTTTGAAGTTTTGGGATGATCTTATCTTTGATTACCGGATTCCAAATAGATGTTGAATCATCTAGAAAAGACGGTAGAGGAAGTAAAATCACAATCCTTATATTACTATTTTGATTTTTAAAATTAGCAATTAATTCTTCATAATTACTTTCAAATTCACTGAGGTAAATTCTGTTTTGTGATTTACTATCATTTGTTCCTAATTTGATATAAAGAACATCTGGTTTAAATTGCAAAGCATTTTTATAGGCATCTGTTTCCCAATAGGGATGATCTCCTTTTTTTAGAAGTGTCTTGCCACTCACTCCAAAATTCTTTACCAAATAATGATCACCTAAAATATTTTGCAATTGTACAGGATAGGCATTGTTTTCTCTATTAGACATACCTGACCCATAAGTAATGCTATTGCCAACACATGCTATTTTTAAAGGGCTTTTGGTTTGAGAAATAGTCTTAAATGAAGCCATTATAAAAGACCAAGCTAGAAAAAGAACTAATAAAACTCTTCGTGTCATCATTTTAAGGATTTGGATATTCAGGTTCAGGAACAGGTATGTAATCGTCATAGTTTTCTGCAGATGCTTTTATCCAGTACGGTGATGTAAAAAAACTTGGATAAGTTGGCAGTTCGCTCTCCCAATGCATCAGCATTTTGTAGAGTTCAAGAAATTTTTCCGAATGTTGTTCACTTAGGTCATTTCTCTCTCCAAGATCTTCAAAGGGTCTGAAATATTGAGCAGGACGATGTGTTAATCGGATAAATTTATCTTTGCCATCAAGCACACAACTTTGTCCTTGAAGTCTCCAGAAAAAACGACGTACTTGTGCATTTTCCTTTCCTTGAAGTACAGGTAAAATATTATAGCCGTCATAAATTCGAGGATGTTTTTTCTTTTCTTTTCCATCATAAGCCTCTATCGGTTGGGCATTAGCAGCTGCAAGAAATGTAGGGAGCAGATCTAGACTAGAAACTACGGCATCGGTTCTGCCAGATTTCAAAACTCCTTTCCAATACCAAAGCATTGGTATATGAATTCCTCCTTCACGCATATTTCCTTTTGCACCTGAAAATACTCCTCTCCATGAATGATTTGTTGTGGCTCCTCCATTATCGGATAAGAATACGATTAAAGTATTTTCAAGTTGACCTTGCTTTTTTAGGGTTTTAATGAGCCTTCCTATTCCTCTGTCAAGACTGTAAACCATTGCTGCATAAGTTTTTCTTCCTTTATCATTAATGTTTGAAAACAGAGCTAAATCTTCCTCTTTTGCTTGCAAAGGAGTATGTGGAGCATTATAAGACATAAAGAGAAACCATGGCTTTTTCTTGTGTTCTTGTATCCATTTTACACCTTCATCCGTAAAAAAATCTGTAAGATAAGGACTAGAGAACTTATTAATGACAACCCCATTTCTTTGTATAGAATTATTTCCTTTTTCAGGAAAATAAGGATGTGCACCTCCTATCATCCCGCAGAAATAGTTAAAACCTCTGTTGTTTGGATGATGTACATCCATTTCTCCAAGATGCCACTTTCCAATGATGGCTGTTTCGTAACCTACATTTTTTAAATGATCAGCAATGGTAAGCTCTCCCATTTTTAATCCATGTGACTCTGGTGTATTCGCCATGCTTTTGTCCCATTTTGGGAGGTTATGCTCAAACCCAAATCGTTGAGGTTGCCTACCAGTCAATAAGCCTGCTCTGGATGGAGCACAAACACTTGCTGAAACGTATGCATTATTGCAATAAATACCCTCAGAAGCTAGTTTATTGAGATTTGGAGTTCTGATTTTTTTACTCCCAAGAAAACCCATATCACCCTGACCCATGTCATCTGCCAAAATTATAAGGATGTTGGGTGATTTGAATTTTATTTCATTCCATATCTTTTTTTGAGCATTTGCATCAAATGAAACAATTAACAAAAACAATAATAAAAAATAAATCAAGTTATATTTTTTCAACATCACTATAATTGGATAAGGTATTTAATTCATTATCAATTCAATTACAGGAATTTCAACATCAGGTTTGTTTACCGGGAGTTCAATATTGATATCATTTTCTCCAAATCCGCTATTTTTCAATTCGCCATAACCATGACGGTTTTTGATTAGTATTTCAGAGGCATCATGTAAAAATTGAGCATATTTAATTTTTCCTTTCATTCCTTTTAAAGTGTAGTTTTTTAGAGGATAATCCAGCAAATGAATATATAATCTATTGGTTTTCGGATTGTAGGTCAATAGTGAATTTTCAGGTGCCTCAAATTCAGTAGGAGCCTGCGTGCAACCATAAATAGACCTGCTGTTTACTTTCATCCAGTCTCCCATTTTACTTAAAGCCGATTGCGCACGATGATCAATAGTACCTCTTCCGGTTGGACCAACATTTAACAATACATTACCTCCTTTACTTACGGATTCAATGAGTAAAACAAGTAGTTGTTTGTTGTTTTTCCAGGTAAGTTCATCACGGTAATAACCCCATGATCCACTAAATGTCTGACAGGTTTCCCATGGTATTTTTTTACCTTCATAGGTTGGCCATTCTACCACTTTAAATTGTTCGGGAGTAGTGAAATCCCAGCCTCCTTTGTATTCTTTTAGATCTAACCTGTCATTTACAAGAATACCGGGTTGTAATTTCCTAACCAGCTTCATCAATTCAACAGAACCCCAGTCATCACGACCTTTACCAAATTTACCGGGGAATGAATAATCCAGCCATAAAATGTCAATTTTGCCATAATTACTTAAAATCTCAGTTACCTGATTTTTTAAATACTTGCGATAAACTTTCATGTCACGGTCTTTGTTAAGTTTGTTGTATTCTTCTTTTGTTTTGGCACTTTGCGGATGAACTCTGTCAACAGTATATTCCGGATGATGCCAGTCAATAAGTGAATAATAAAAACCAACTTTTAATCCTTCTGCTCTAAAAGCATCTACCCATTCTTTAAGGGCATCTTTACGGTAAGGTGTATTTGTCACCTTATAATCAGTAAATTTTGAATCAAATAATGTAAATCCTTCATGGTGTTTTGTAGTAATCACCGCATATTTCATACCTGCATCTTTTGCCATTTTTGCCCATTCTGTAGGATTGTATAGATCAGGATTAAAATTTTCAAAATATTTTTGGTATTTTTCATCAGAGATTCTCTCTCTCTTTTTCACCCATTCATGTCTTCCTGCTAAAGCGTAAGTTCCCCAGTGTATAAACATTCCAAGTCGATCATTTGTCCACCAAGCAAGACGTTCTGTTTTTTCGGCTTCTGTTTCATTCCATATCTTTTTTTGAGCATTTATTTTTACAGAAAAAATAATAAGGAGAGAAAGAAGAATAATTGTTTTTTTCATTGTAATTGTTTTTAAAGGTTATAATCTAAAGGGTCGATAATAAGATCATCTCCCATTTCTTTTTGTTTTGATATTAGCGCTGTAAAAAGCGACTTGATTTTTTGCTTGTATTCTGGATTTGAAGATAGATCGTTTAGTTCATTTGGATCATTGTTCAGATCAAAAAGTAATAGTTTATTGCCTTTTGGGTAAAGGATTAATTTAAAATTATCTTTTCTGATCATTCGTTGTGATTTTTCTTTATAGGTTCCATAAATAGAAGCATAATTACTTGTCTTTTTATTGCCTTTGATCAAATCCATAAAACTATTAAATTCAATATATTCCGGTTTTTGTACTCCTGCCAGTTCTAAAACAGTAGCCATAATATCCTGTAAATAAATATCTGCATCAATTTTTTTACCTTTTGGAATGTTTGGGCCGATAACCATTAAGGGAACTCGCATGCTATGGTCGTACATATTTTGTTTTCCCATCAGGCCATGTTCTCCAATTGCCAGTCCGTGATCAGAAGTAAAAAAGATATAGGTATTTTCTTTCAAACCATTTTTTTCAACGGACTTCATGATCTCTTTAATCTGATCATCCAGATGTGTGGTAAGAGCATAGTATTCCTGTTTGTTCACCTTAATGGAATATTCAGTTCTTGGAAATGGAGCCAGCCTTTCATCTCTTAATTTTCTGCCTGCATCCATAATTTCATTGTAAGGATTTTCTGGTATAAAACTTTTCGGAACAGCTATTTGATCCGGATGATACATGTCTACATATTTTTTTGGTGATTGTCGTGGATCGTGGGGTGCATTGAAAGCGATATACATAAAGAAAGGTTTTTCCTTTTGAGCGGCACTGTCAATAAATGAAATAGCGTCCTCTTTAACCAGTTCACTCCAGTGCTTACCACCTTCCCAGTAGCCACCAAATTTTTTTTCCCAGGGTTGCCAAATGGTATCTGTTTTGCTTCTCGGTCGATTATAACCTTCCGGAGTGTCATGAGGCATTCCTCTTAAAACATGACCAACGTGATTGAAAATTTTATGGGCATTTGCATTTACATGCCATTTGCCTGTCATATAGGTGTCGTAACCTGCTGATTGCATTAACATAGGCCATGTTTTATCAAGATCTTCGCTCTTTGCATATCTTTTAGATATTTGCTGAGCTCTCCATATGGATCTTCCGCTGATAAACATATGTCTGGAAGCAACACAAACAGCACCGTTCCATCCTCCCATATTATAAGCATGGGTCATGGTCACTCCTTGATCTACTAGTTTATCCATAGTTGGAGTGATTACTTCATTGTTCCCTAAAGCATGTACATCTTTAAAACTTTGATCATCAGAGAACAGAAGGATGATATTGGGTTTTTTATTTTTTGTTATTAAGTTATTCTCTTTACAGGAGGTTAAAATCACCAGTAGAAGAATTAAGAGTGTTTGAACTTTGTTTTTCATCATTTATGAAATTATTAATAAAAATCTAACTCTGCAACAGCCGCTGTATTTTTCCCGCCAGCAATAACTTTTGATTCTAATCTAATATATCTTGTGTTTATAGGTGTTTGAAACAGATGTTTCCGAGTTGACGGATCATTGATCAGATTTCCGAAAGTAAAATCTTCTAAAACTTTCCAACTTTTACCATTTTTACTAATTTTAATCACTCCTTTTTCAATCATACCACCAGCATGTTCTTTTTGTGGGGTGTATGAAAAACCAGTTAATTTATATTCCTTTCCAAGATCTATAGATATATAGTGTTTATTATTTTTGTTAGGCTTTGATTGCCAGTAGGTATTATAAAAAGAATCAAAAGCATTGTCTGCTTTATGCTTCTTTTTTTTACTATCTACCGAAATGAGTTTCCAGTCTTTTTTAACTGAGCCAAAAGTATGGCTTACAACAGGGCCATTTTCATCATGAATTAGTGGTATAGCTTTTATTTCTCCCATAGGATAAAAGAATTCTTTAGTATAAAGTTTAGATGTCTTATTTGGTTTACTTCCATCCGTAGTATATCTAATCATTAACCCAGCATTGATATTTGCAGAAGCATCTTCACCATGTGGTTTCCATCTAAAATTATGCTTTTTTGGTTTGATGGTTATCAAACCTTCAAAATTTCTTTCAATAGACAATTCCGGTGGACGTGAATTATAATAATGAGCAGAAATATTTGAAATTACAGGATAGTATCTGGATTCTAATACTCTTAACCTAAATTTGTTTGATGTAACTTCAGGGAAGCGTAAAATCCTTTTATAACCAATATTGGTCGAGGTCACTATTTCTTTCCATTTATCATCAACCCAAGCATCAAATGTATATTTTTCTACCCGTTCACCATGTGTGGCAATAGCTTCCTGGATTACAAAGCGATTTACCGTTACGGGTTTACTTGTCTCAATAATTATTTCTTGTGGATCTTGATCAAGTACAACAAAACTATCTGTATTGTTGTCTAATACCTTTTTTGGGCCAGAGGCATTTTTAAATAAATTATCACCATAGGTTTCTTTAATGCGTTGGCCAACTTCTTTTAAAACCTTGATATCTTCAGGTGAAAATTTACCATCTCTATTTGGGGGAATATTTAATAAAAAGGTTGAGTTTCCACCAACAGATCTTTCATATATATCGAAAACATCATCAGCACTACGTACTTTTTGATTTGTATCATCACGATAAAACCAACCTTCCCGAATAGAAGTATTGGTTTCTGCCTGCTGATAATGTAAATATTTAGCTTTGTAAAGTTTTTCTCTACTTCCAATATCTTTTGCTGTAATGTCATGAAAACTACTCATTCCATGAGGATCTTCCTGATAAGGGATCACATTCCATTCTGTATCTCTCGTCCCTCCTGACTCATTTCCGCACCAGCGAATATCTTGTTTCCCAAAAACAACTGCTTTTGGTGCCAGTTTGTGAATCAATTCTTTCCAGGCAAGGTAATTATAGGTTTGACCACCTTTTCTTTTCGGATGTGCACCATCAAACCAAACTTCGTAAATTGGACCATATTCCGTTAATAATTCAAATAATTGATTTAAAAAGTATTCATTATAATCATCTACTTTAAATTTAAAAGTAGTTTTATTATTGAATGGACGGCCTTTGATAGGTCTAGGGATTGTTCTCTCTGTGTATTTGCTCAAATTGCCATATAATCCTTCTTTATTTTCTATTTGATAAAGATCTGCTGGTGAAAGGTACACTCCGAGTTTCAATCCATATTTTTTACAAGATTCTGAAAGCTCTTTTAGAATATCACCTTTCCCATTTTTAAATGGTGTTGACATGATTCCGTGTTTGGTATATCGACTTTGCCAAAGAACAAATCCATCATGATGTTTTACAGTGATAATCACCATTTTCATCTGTGCACCTTTCATGGCTTTACACCATTGATCTGTATCTAAATTTTGAAGGTTAAATATTTTGGAATCCTCCATGCCATTACCCCATTCCTTTCGGGTGAAAGTATTAGGTCCTAAATGGATAAAAGCGATAAATTCATTTTTTAAAGCATTATACTGATTTGTAGTTGGTACAACATGTGCTGCCTTTAAAACTATAGAATCATTTGTGTCTGACTCATTAATTGCAATCGTATTAGAAACCGGCATTACAATCGAATTACCGGTATTTTTTTGGTTACAAGATGCTACAATTAACATCAATACAGCATATTGAAAAAGCTTTTTCATATTAAATATTTTTTTATTTATAAACTTTTACCCAATCAATAATCATTTGTACGGGTAGATCTTTAGGTTCTACTTCGCCAACCCATGAACCTCCTAATTGCATATCAATCATGATATAAAAAGGCTGATCAAAGGGCCATTGTGTTGGGTCTACATTTTCTAATCGTGGATATACAAAGGTTTCTTTTCCGTTAAGAGTAAATACTAATTTATCGGGAAACCATTCCATACCATAAATGTTGTACTCTTTTGTATTTGCTTTTGGTGTATGAAAATAAACTGGATTTTTCTTTTCCTTTAACTCCAAAGTATAATAGGAGTGTACTGTTTGATAAATTTGATCTTCAAAATTCAAATGCTCCATCAAATCAATTTCACCATTTCGTGGATATTTTCCGTATTTGGGTTGATCGGCGAGCATCCACATGGCAGGCCAGGCTCCTTTGGCATTTTCCAATTTTGCTTTAATCTCCACTTTTCCATATTGATAGGCAAATTTACCTTTGGTGTTCACACCTCCGGTTAAGTAAGGAACGGTATCGATAGAACGATCATCGTTTACAATTCCTCTAAGAATTAATTTCCCATCTTTTATCCATATACATTCTTTATGATTTGACATATAATTTCCCCAATCGGCTGAATTTCTCTTAATAACATTCCACTTCTCGGGATTTAAAAAATCATCCATATCAAAATTATCTTCCCAAATGAGTTTCCACTCTTTTTGATGGGAAGAAGTTGTTTTAGTATTATTTTTAGTTGATTTACATGAAGTTAAGCTAATAACAAAAAATAATATCATGTAGCATTTTAACATTTTGTAATAACTATTCATCATTGTGTTTTTATATTATTTATCCACCAAAGTTGCTTCCAACTATTCCCGGTATCATTTTGTTGATTAGACCCTGGTGTACTTCTCCCATCCAAAATATATTTGTTCAATAATTGTTTTAATTCTATTACTTTTTCGGGATTAGAATTTACCAGATTATGCTGTTCACCCGGATCTGTTTTTAAATTGTATAATTGCATTTTAGGTAAACCAGCAATGATATCTTTATCTTTTCCAGGTTTTGGATAACTCCACCCTCCGGAGTCAGGGCACATAATCAGTTTAAAATCTCCTTTTCGGATAGCAAAACTTCCATTGATAGAATGATGTACTGTTGCTTCTCTGAATGAATTTCCTGTAAAGGAATTTTTTAATAAAGGAAGCATGCTGTAGCTATCTTCCGCTTCATTATCTTTTAATTTATAATTGGATAATTCAGCTGCTGTTGCCATGAAATCTGTAGTGCAAATTGTTTGATCACTTTTTGAATTTTGAGCAATTTGATTGGGCCATTTAACTATAAAAGGAACTCTATGCCCGCCTTCAAAAACATCTGCTTTATGACCTCTAAATATATAACTTGGGTAATGTCCTTTTGTTGTAAGTTCATCAATTTTTGCTGCAGGAGAACAACCATTATCACTGGTAAAAACAATTAAAGTATTTTTTGAAATTCCTGATAGCTCAATTTGAGTAATAAGTTGGCCTACGTAATCATCTATCATCATTACAAAATCACCGTAAGGGTTTAATCCTGATTTTCCCTGCCATTCTTTTGTAGGTAGAATAGGTGTATGTGGTGAGGGTAAAGCCAGGTATAAAAAGAAAGGTTTTTTTGTTTTTGAGTTTTCTTTTATAAAATGAATTGCTTTTCTGAAAAAATGTGGAGTAACATCTTCGTGATTAAAATCAGAGGAAGTAGGTCCTTTTCTCCACCAGGAATATTTACCTGTATTTTCTGTAACTTTTTTGGGAATTTCAGTTGGTTTTCCGTTTTCTACATACACATAAGGTGCCATATCTAAAGATCCACTATGGCCATATGAATAATCAAAACCTAGATCCATTGGTCCGTTCTTTATAGGTTTACTAAAATCAATATTATCAAAATCCTTTGCATCCCAGCCCTCTCCCGTATTGTCTTCTTTATTTTTCATTGCCCAATCCCAGCCTAAATGCCATTTTCCAATAAATGCTGTTTTATAACCTTGTTTTTTTAGCATACTTGCTACAGTAGTTCTGCTGTTAGGAATCAAAGCCTTTGATTTGCCTGTAAGAACACCTTTTTTTAAAGTAGACCTCCAATTGTATCTTCCGGTTAAAATTCCATATCTAGTGGGTGTGCAAACAGAAGAGGAGGTATGTGCATCTGTAAACATCATTCCCTCTTTTGCTAATTTATCAATATTAGGAGTTTTTATTTTTCCTTTAGGATTAAAAGCAGAGATATCTCCATAACCCAAATCATCTGTAAGAATGTAAACAATATTTGGAGGATCATTTGTTTTTATTTCCTCATTCTTTTTTATATATAAAAAAATAGTTACCAAGGCGATTACTGGCAATAAAACAATTTTAAGTATAAAATTCATGATTTATATTTTTTAATTAATTGGTTTATAACCAATGATATATATAACCAAAATATATCTGAACAAATATAAATAATAAGGATTTCAATTATTTATCTATTCTAATCATAGATATGTAGTTTTTAAACATTTGTTATTTATTTTGATGTTTTATAATGAAACTGATTGTTTTTCAAAGTAGCGGTTAGAGTTCTAATAAATCTGTCTAATTTGTATTCAAAAAAGCATTACTATTTATTTGGTTATGTATCTTTGTGAGATTAATTTACAAAATCAAAACGATGAAATATTTAAAAATACTTTTTTTCTTATTTGCAATTCAAATATCTGCACAACAGGGGGGTATGTGGATTCCTTCTTTATTGGAAGGAATGAATGAAACCGAAATGCAAAATCTTGGAAGTAAAATGACTGCTCAGGATATTTACGATGTAAACAATGCAAGTTTAAAAGATGCTATTATTCATTTTAATGGAGGTTGTACAGGTGAAATTATATCTGATAGAGGTTTGATATTGACGAATCACCATTGTGGTTATGGGGCAATTCAATCTCATTCAACTGTTGAGCATGATTATTTAAAAGAAGGGTTTTGGGCATTTAACGATGCGGAAGAATTACCAAATCCTGGTATGTATGTTACTTTTATTAAAAGAATTGATGATGTAACGGATGCTATTTTTAAAAATGTTACTAGCAGTATGACGGTAAAGGAGAAACAAGTAAAAATTGATCAGAATATTGCTGCTGTTAAAAAGAAAGCAGTAAAAGAAGAATGGCAGGAAGTTAAAGTAAAAGGTTTTTATAATGGAAATCAGTATCTGCTGTTTGTACTTGAAAACTATACAGATATTAGAATGGTTGGAGCTCCTCCGACATCTATTGGTAAATTTGGTTCAGATACAGATAACTGGATGTGGCCTCGTCATACAGGTGATTTTTCATTGTTTAGAATTTACGCAGATAAGAATAATCGTCCGGCAAAGTTTTCAAAAGAGAATGTGCCATTTAAACCAAAACATTTTTTACCAATTTCTTTAGATGGTGTTGCCGAAGAAGATTTTACTCTAGTTTTTGGTTTTCCGGGAAGAACAGATGAGTATTTGCCTGCTGTTGCCATAGAACAAACCGTAAAAAAAGTCAATCCTGCCAAGATCAATATAAGAGAGAATTATCTAAAAATTGTAGATGAATATATGCGTGCTGATGATAAGATCAAAATTCAGTATGCTTCCAAATATGCAAGTATTGCTAACTATTGGAAAAAATGGATCGGTGAAAATCAGGGTATTGAAAAATCAAAAGCTATTGCTAAAAAACAAAAGTTAGAGAGTGATTTTCAGAAGAAAGTGCAAAGCAATAGTGAATACAATCACTTGCTAAGTGATTTTAGCAAATTGTACAATGAATTGGAGGATGTTGCATTGGCAAGAGCTTACTGGACAGAAGTTATTTATCGAAATATTGAATTGTTGCGAGCTACGTTTAGACTTTATCAATTTGAAGAAAAGGTAACTGCAAATCCAGCGAGTTTTGAAGCGGAAAGAAATAAATTAATTAATTCGTCAAAAGGTAATTATAAAAATTATAGTGCAAGAGTAGACAGAGATGTTTTTGAAAAGCTTATTGAAATATATGCTACAGAAATACCAGCAACCTACCTATCAAATAAACTAAAAAATGTAAATTATACTGATTTGACCAACGCTATTTATACCAAATCAAAACTAACAAATCTTGAAGGTTTTAATTTCCTTTTAACAGGAAATCAAGAGGAGGTATTGAGCAAATTAAATGCAGATCCTGCATATGTTTTAGGAAAAGATTTATCAAATGATTTCTATAAAAAAATAAATTCAAAATTTCACGAGATCAATCTACAAATTCAGGATGTTCAAAAAGTGTATATGAAAGCTTTGATGGAAACTTTTCCTAAAGAAAGATTCTTTCCGGATGCCAACAGTACTTTAAGAGTAACTTACGGTAAGGTAAAAGGTTATTACCCTAAAGATGGCATTTATTACAAACCGGTGTCTTATTTAAAAGGTGTGATGGAAAAATACAAACCAGGTGACTACGAGTTTGATGTAGATCAAAAGTTAATCGGTTTATACAATGCAAAAGATTTTGGTGTTTATGGAGAAAAGGGAAAAATGCCTGTTAATTTTTTAGGAACAAATCATACAACTGGTGGTAACTCTGGTAGTCCGGCTATTGATGCACATGGAAATCTGATAGGTTTGAACTTTGACAGAGTTTGGGAAGGTACCATGAGTGATTATAATTATGATCCAGAAATTTGTAGAAATATCATGGTTGATGCACGTTATATTTTGTTTATCGTTGATAAATATGCTGGTAACAAACGATTGATCAATGAAATGAAATTAGTTCATCCAAAAAAGAATAAATAACTCAAAATAATAATAAAATGAAATACTTTAAAATCTATTTATTAGTTGCTTTTTTAAGCATTGTTTCGTGTAAAACGGCACAGGAAACTACAAAAGTTGTTGAACCTGAAAAGCCAATTGCTTTAAGCGATGCACAAGCAAAAGAAATTCAGGGAGGTATGTGGATTCCTTCTTTATTGGAAGGGATGAATGAAGATGAGATGAAATTATTGGGTAGTAACCTTACCGCTAAAGATCTATGGGATGTGAATAATGCAAGTATCAAAGATGCTATTGCAATTTTTGGTGGAGGTTGTACATCAGAGGTGGTTTCACCAAACGGTTTGCTTTTAACAAATCACCATTGTGGCTATGGTACCATTCAATCACATTCAACTGTTGAACACGACTATTTAAAAGATGGTTTCTGGGCAAAAAGTTATGATGAGGAAATAGTTTCACCTGGTTTAAAGGCTACTTTCATCAAGAGAATTGATGATGTAACTTCACAAATTTTTGAAGGAGTAACAGATGCTATGGATGAGGCTGCTAAAATGAAATTGATCAACCAAAATATTAATAAAACTACCAAAGCAGCTGTAAAAGAAGAATGGCAAACAGCAAATGTTAAGTCATTTTACAAAGGAAATCAATACTTTTTAATCATTACGGAAGTATTTAAAGATGTAAGAATGGTAGGTGCACCTCCAACTTCTATTGGTAAATTTGGTTCAGATACCGATAACTGGATGTGGCCCCGCCATACCGGAGACTTTTCTATGTTCAGAATTTATGCAGATGCAAATAATCGTCCGGCTGAATATGCAAAAGACAATGTACCCTACAAGCCAAAACATTTTTTACCTATTTCATTGGATGGAGTTGAAGAAAATGATTTTAATATAGTTTTTGGTTTTCCGGGAAGAACAAATGCTTATTTACCAGCAGTAGGTGTATCACAAATTGTAAATGTACTTAATCCTGCTAAAATTGAGATTAGAGAAAATGCCTTGAAAATTGTGGATAAATATATGAAGGCAGATGAAAAAGTAAGAATTCAATATGCTTCAAAATATGCTGGAATTGCAAACTACTGGAAAAAATGGATAGGTGAAGATCAGGGAATTCATCAAACAAATGCAATCCAAAAAAAGCAAATCAAAGAAACGGAATTCAGTAAAATAGTAAATGAAAAAGAACTGAACCAGTATAAATCTTTGTTATCTGATTTTGAAAGATTGTATAAAGAAATTGAACAGGTAGCACTTGCTAGAGATTACTGGGTGGAAGTTGCCTATAGAAATGTAGAATTGTTAAATATTACATTTAGTGCTTTTCAATTGGAACAAGCTTATAAAAAAGGAGGAGATGAGGCTTTTGAAAAATCAAAAGAAAGAGTTTCTAAATCTTATGAGAAAAAGTTTAAAAATTATTCTGCAAAAGTAGATCAGCCTGTATTTGAAAGTTTAACAAGTTTGTATGCAAATAAGGTTCCAAAAGAATATCTTCCTGAAAATATGAAAGGTGTTGATTTTGCCAAGTTGACCAATGATATTTATACCAATACAAAATTCACAAGTATTGAAGGAGTGAATGAATTATTTGTAGGAACACCGGAAGAAGTGATTAAAAAATTCAATAATGATAAAGCCTATTCTTTTGCTAAAGAATTGCATACTGTTTTTTATACCAAGATCTCACCGAAATATCAAAAGATCAATCTTGAATTAAATGCTGTTCAAAAAGAGTATATGAAAGCATTGATGGAAGTATTTCCAAAGGATCGTTTTTATCCGGATGCCAATTTTACTTTGCGGGCAAACTATGGAAGAGTTAAAGGTTATGAGCCAAAAGATGGTGTTGTTTATACACCAAATACCTATTTAAAAGGTGTGATGGAAAAATATGTGCCAGGTGATTATGAATTTGATGTACCTCAAAAATTACGTGATTTATACGATGCCAAAGATTTTGGTCAATATGGTGAAAATGGTAAAATGCCAATTAACTTTTTAGGAACAAACCATACAACTGGAGGGAATTCCGGAAGTCCGGTAATGGATGCCAATGGTAATTTATTAGGTTTGCTTTTTGATGGTACCTGGGAAGGTATTATGAGTGATTTGTATTACGATGCTGATATTGTAAGGAGTATTACTGTTGATATTCGTTATGTTCTGTTTATCATTGATAAATATGCAGGTGCGACTAATTTAATTGATGAAATGACTTTGGTACACCCGAAGAAAAAGAAATAATAATAACAGATCAATTAAATGAAAAAACTCGAGGTGAATTGCCTCGAGTTTTTTATTTGGTCTTCATTTATTCTTTCCAAAGAATAAATGAAGACCGTTACAATATTCAATAAAAACATACTTTAAAGCCTTTTTAGCTTCAAATCACTTCCTTGTCATAAATTTAAAGTCCTTACAAACAATAGTTTGCTTCGGGTTTAAATTTTCTCTAGCGTTGTGCTTTTTTGTTAAAAGAGGTTTTGCAACGGTCTTGATTCTTTTATAAACTTTAACAAAATTTTCTCTAACAAAAATAAATTCCAGATGTCTTATAGTAGAATCATTCACTGTTATAACAAAAGACGTCATTATGCTTAAAAAAATTTTCTGGATGTGCTCCGGTGCTGACCTTGATCTACTTAAAAATTGCTCAAAGTCTGAGCAGGTAAAATATGCCGGAATTGGTGGTACGATATTCTTTACTGCTGTAATCGCTTTTGTCGCTTCAGCCTATGCATTATTTACTGTATTTGACTCGGTTTATTTGGCTGTTGGATTTGGTGTAATCTGGGGGCTTTTAATCTTTAATCTAGACAGGTTTATTGTTTCCACAATTAAAAAACAGGGTAAACCATGGTTGGAATTTGGTCAGGCCATTCCAAGATTGATTTTGGCTATAATTATTGCTGTTGTTATCGCAAAACCGTTGGAGTTAAAGATCTTTCAAAAAGAAATAGATCAGGTTTTATTAGAGCAAAAGAACAATTTGACCCTTCAAAATAAAGAGCAAATAGCCATGCAATATACTCCTGAGATCAGCAGAGTTGAATCAGAGATTAAAGATTTGGAGGAAACAATTCAGAACAAAGAGAATGAAGTTAATGAGTTATATGGCATATATATTGCTGAAGCAGAGGGCAGAGAAGGAACTTTGAAAATTGGCAGAGGACCAGTCTATAAAGAAAAGAGAGATAAACATGATAAAATTCTGCAGGAATTACAAGAATTGCGTAAAGAAAACAAAGACCAGATTTTAGAAAAACAACAAATAATTAAAAATTTAAGGGAAAAACAAGAGTTGCAGGCTTCAAATAGCCAACCTGTTATTGATGGATTTGATGGTTTGATGGCTCGTATCAATGCATTGGATAGTTTACCATGGCTACCGTCATTTTTTATATTTCTTTTGTTTTTAGCCATTGAAACTTCTCCTATTTTAGCAAAACTCATATCACAACAAGGGGAGTATGATTTGAAATTGAGCAATCATGAAAATAAAATTAAAATCTGGGTTGCTCAAGAGATGAATCAGCGAGAGGAATTACTCAAAATAGACACCGAATTGAATAGCAAGGTTTATTATGATATTGGAGATGAAGAAAAAATATACACTTATAAAAAGCAAAAGGCAGAGGAATTAATGGTTCTGCAGGCAGATTCTTTTTATAATAGCCAAAAAGAAATATTATGATGTAATTTTATTCTAAAACCTACCAGTACCTACTAGTTTTAATATATATTTGTGGTATGGATTTTATTTCTGTTAAAGAAAATATCGATATACCTAAATATAAGCAAATTGTGCATTCTGTTGAGAAAGCACTTTTAGATCATACCTTAAGAAAAGGGGATCGTTTACCTTCCATAAATTCTATTCGTAATAAAAATTCTGTATCAAGAGATACTGTTTTACTTGCATTTAACGAGTTAAAAATAAGAGGGATAGTACAATCAGTAGTAGGTAAAGGCTATTTTATAAAAAGTGAGAATGTCAATATTAAGCAAAGAGTATTTTTATTGTTTGATGAATTAAATGCTTTTAAAGAAGATTTATACAATTCCTTTTTGAATAATCTTGATAAAAATATTGAAGTTGATATTTATTTTCATCACTTTAATCCAGATGTATTTAGCAAATTAATCTTTGATAGTATGGGCAATTATTCTTCTTATATCATTATGCCTGCAAATATGAAAAACACAGATAAAGTGATTGATAATCTGCCTGAAGATAAGGTGATTATTTTAGATCAGTTTCATCCTGAGCTTTTTAAATATACTGCTATTTACCAAAATTTTGAAAGAGATATTTACAATGCTTTGACCAAAGAAGTTAAACGATTGAAAAAGTATAAAAAATTTATTTTTATTTTTTCTGAATTTAAACAACCTCTTGGTTTATTGAAAGGGTTTAAAAGGTTTTGCAAGGAATTTGGGATTGCTAATGAAGTTATTGCCACCATGGAGAGTAGAGAAATTTCAAACAGAGAAGTTTATTTAGTTCCAGATGATAGAAATTTAATCAGGATTATTAAAAAAATGAAAGAAAAGGATTATCTCCTTATCGAAAATATTGGTATCATTTCATATAATGAAACACTTTTAAAAGAAATTGTTGAAGGAGGAATTACTACTATTTCAACCGATTTTAAATATATGGGAAAGCAACTTGCAAAGATGCTTGGCATAAAAGAAAAACGAAAGATTGAGAATCCAAGTAAAATCATTTTAAGAAATTCTATTTAACTATTTAAAATAATAAAGGATGTTGAAATATAAAATAATTGTAGCTGTGTTTACTCTTTTTAGTTTGAACACAAATATTTTTGGACAGGTTAAGGACCCAATAAAAGATTACAACTATTATATCCAAAATATAGAGGTAATTAGTGAAAATAAACTGGATGCCCATGCATCTTTTACTTCTTATAGTTCTGAAGAAAATGCTTTGAATAAAAAAGCAAATGAAGCAAAGTATTACAAGTCATTAGATGGTGTTTGGAAATTTAAATGGGTACGATCTCCAAAAGATAAACCTTCTGAATTTATTAATCCCAAAACAGATGTTTCTAACTGGGGTGATATTAAAGTGCCTGCCAACTGGGAGGTAGAAGGGTTTGGAATACCTATTTACGTGAATCATCAATATGAATTTGCAGATTATAAGGCGCCGGTTGCAGATGATATGAAGTTTGTGGATAAAATTTATCCGGCTGAACCAGGGAAGGTTCCCGCCAATTACAATCCGGTTGGTTCTTATCGCCGAGATTTTAATTTAGATAAGGATTGGGATGGGAAAGAAATATTTCTTCATATCGGAGCAATGAAATCTGGTGGATTTGTTTGGCTTAACGGAAAATATATTGGCTACTCTCAGGGAAGTAAATTGCCTTCGGAGTTTAATATCACAAAAGCTGCAAAATCAGGTAAAAACACCATTGCATTACAAATTTTCAGATGGACGGATGGTTCATATCTAGAATGTCAGGATTTTTGGAGAATAAGCGGTATTGAACGTAGTCTTTATGTATATGCTCAACCAAAGGTTAGAATTGTAGATTTTGAGCTTATTTCTATTTTAGATGGTGCTTACAAAGATGGTGTATTGGATGTCAATATTGGTTTAAAAAATCATTTGTCGAAAGAGCAAAAAATAGAAATAAGCTATAAGCTTTATGATACCAATAAAAAAATTCTGGCAAATGATAGTAAGAGTTTTTTGGTTAAAAATGACGGGAATGTGGTGTTTAAAGCAAATATCCCTAATGTAAAACAATGGAGTGCAGAACTTCCTAATCTATATTCATTAACCATTGAATTAAAAGATAGAAAAGGAAAGATACTGGAAGTAACTTCCCGAAAGATAGGTTTTAGATCTGTTGAAATTAAAAATGGTTTGCTTTTAGTTAATGGACAGGTGATTACTTTAAAAGGAGTAAATACACAAGAAACGGATCCGGAAACCGGTCATGTAATGTCGGAAGAAATGATTATGAAAGATATTAAACTCTGGAAAGAGAATAATATCAATGCGGTTCGATTAAGTCATTATCCAAGAGCAAGAAGGTTTTACGAGCTTTGTGATATGTACGGCTTGTATGTTGTTGATGAGGCAAACATTGAATCACATGGAATGTATTATGGTAAATATTCCCTTGGAAAAAATGTAAATTGGGAAAAGCAGCACGTTGATAGAATGGTTCGTATGGTGGAAAGAGATAAAAATCATCCTTCTGTAATTATTTGGTCTATGGGAAATGAAGCAGGTAACGGGGTGAATTTTGTGAAGGGTTATGCAGCAATCAAAGAACATGACAATACAAAAAGACCGGTTCAATATGAACGTGCCTACAAAGATATTGACGGTAATTTATGGGATATGGAAAGTACAACAGACATTATTGTACCACAGTATCCTTCACCAAATACCTATAAAAGGATTGGCGAAACAAAAACTGACAGACCTTTTATACCAAGTGAATATGCACATGCCATGGGGAATAGTACTGGTAATTTTCAAGATTATTGGGATGTAATTAACCAACATGATAATTTACAGGGAGGTTTTATTTGGGACTGGGTAGATCAATCTATTTGGAAAACCAACGAAAAAGGAGAAAGATTTTACGCTTATGGAGGTGATTATGGTAAAAACATGCCAAATGATAATACTTTTTTAAATAACGGAATTGTTTTTCCAGATCGAACACCACAACCAAGCTTGTTTGAGGTTAAAAAAGCACATGAATCTATTAAATTTAAAGATGCAGGAATAAATAAATATAATGAATTACGTGTTTTAGTTGAGAATTTATATGATTTCACCAATGTAGATCATTTTGATATTACTGCACAGATCAAAGCAGATGGTAAAGTACTGAAAACTGTAAAAATAAAGGATCTTTCAGTAAATCCACATACAGGTAAACTAATTCGAATTTCTTTGAAAGATGTAACATATAAAGAAAATACAGAATATTTTGTTATCGTTTCTGCAACTACAAAAACCAATTGGGGGATATTACCAAAAGGGTACGAAGTGGCTCACGAACAAATAGGTTTACCTTATAAAAGGAAGGGGAATGAGCAAAATTTGAGGATTAATTCTAATTTTAAAACTCAAAAAGAAAAGAATTTAATAACTGTTAGCGGTAGTGATTTAAATGTAGTTTTTGATAAATCAAAAGGAAGAATCACTTCCTACAAATATAAAGAAAAGGAGTTGTTAAAAGATGGAAAAGGACCGAAACCAAATTTTTGGAGAGCAGTAACCGATAATGATTTTGGAAACAAGATGCAGATAGAAAGCATTGAGTGGAAAAAGGCATCTTTGTTTTCAAAGGTGATTAGTTTCAATGCCGTTAAATTAGAAAATGGCACCGTGGAATTGAAAGTAATTTACGATCTTCCGGGAGCTCAAACTACTTTTGAAACCATTTATATTATTTATGGGAATGGTGTGGTAAAAGTGGAAAATGTTTTAAATAAAAGCAAATATAAAGGAGATATCCCTCGTGTAGGAATGCGAATGCAAATTCCAAAACAGTATGAGAATATGACCTATTTTGGACGGGGTCCATGGGAGAATTATCAAGATAGAAAAGCTGCTGCTTTTATTGATCTGTATCAATCAAAAGTTAAAGATCAATATGTTCCTTATGTAAGACCTCAGGAAAATGGTTACAAAACAGATGTTAGATGGGTTGCATTGACCAATTCTAATGACAGTGGTCTTTTATTCGTTGCAACAGACTCTAAAAGAGGAATGGGAGTAAGTGCTTTGCATATGCCAAATGAAGATTTTGATACTACGGCCGGACTTGATTATGGAGGGAAGGTTGAAAGAGAGTACAGATCAGATGGAATTCCTGAAGGAAATTCTTCAAAACATATCAATGACATCAAAGAGCAAGATCTTGTGCAGTTAAATATTGACCTGGATCAGCGTGGTGTTGGAGGAGATGATAGCTGGTGGGCTATGCCGCAAAAAGAATATTTGATCAATAGTAATAAAGAACACTCCTATGGTTTTTATATAATTCCATTTGAAAAAGGAGATGTTGATAGTTTTCTAAAAGAAAGCAAAAAATATAGTAGTCAAACAAATAACAAAAAATAATAACAATGAAATTCAATAAGTTTTTTTTCAGTAGAATAGCAATTTTATTTCTGTTCTTAGGAGGTTCATTACAAGCACAAACATTAGATCCTGTAATTGAGAATCCGAGTGTTATAGCAATGAATAAATTACCGGCAAGAGCAACATTTTTTCCTTATAATTCATTAGATCTTGCAGTAAATAATGAGAAAAGCAAGGCAGAGAATTATCTTCTTTTGAATGGAATTTGGAAATTTAATTGGGTAAAAAGTCCAGAATTAAGGTCTCAATATTTTTATAAGGAAGATTATTCTACTAGTGGTTGGGATGATATCAAAGTTCCTTCCAATTGGGAAATTGAAGGCTATGGAATTCCTATTTATACCAATGTGCAATATCCTTTTGCAGAAAGAAATCCAAATCCACCAGATATACCAGATGGATATAATCCTGTAGGATCATATAAAAGAACGTTTGATATTCCAAAGAATTGGGATGGAAAAGAACTTTTCATCCATTTAGGAGCCGTAAAATCTGCTTTTTATATTTGGATCAATGGGAAGAAAGTAGGATATAGTCAGGGTTCAAAATTGCCAGCAGAATTCAATGTAACCAGTTTTGTAAAACTAGGAACGAATTCAGTTGCACTTGAAGTTTACCGATGGAGTGATGGAAGTTATTTAGAATGTCAGGATTTTTGGAGAATTTCCGGAATTGAAAGAGATGTTTATTTATATGCCAGACCAAAGGTTTACCTGAATGACTTTTTTGCAAAAGCTGGTTTAACAAATAATTATACCGATGGTACTTTTAATTTAGATGTTTCTTTAAAAAGTGTAAATACGAAAACTCAAAAAGGAGCTGTTTCTGTTGAAATTGTAAAAAATGGAAAATCTGTTTATAAGGCGGATAAAAATTATAACATCACTTCGGGAAATAATGTTGATCTAAATTTTAAAACTACTATTCCTAAAGTTTTAAGTTGGTCGGCAGAAATTCCTGAATTATACCAGTTAAATATTCTTGTAAAAGATAAAAAAGGAAAAATAGTAGAAGCTGTTTCTAAAAAAATAGGATTTAGAACTTCTGAAATTAAAGATGGTCGTTTTTTGTTAAACGGAAAAGTAATTCTGTTTAAAGGAGTTGATAGGCATGAGCATGACCCAGTTACCGGACATGTGATTTTGAGAGAAGACATGTTGAGAGATGTTCAGATATTTAAAGAATATAATATAAATGCAGTTCGTACAAGTCATTATCCTAATGATCCTTATTGGTATGAGTTATGTGACGAGTATGGTATTTATGTTGTTGATGAGGCGAATATAGAATCTCATGGAATGGGTTATAATTTAGATAGAACTCTTGCTAATAAACCAGAATGGTTGAAAGCCCATACAGATCGAGTAGAACGAATGATTGAAAGAGATAAAAATCATCCTTCTATTGTTATTTGGTCATTAGGAAATGAAGCCGGAAATGGATGGAATTTTTATAATGCTTATTTGTTAGCTAAAAAGATGGATGATACAAGACCTACACAATATGAACGTGCCGGATTGGAATGGAACTCTGATTTGCATGTGCCAATGTATGCAACGCCAAAATATGTTGAGAGTTATGCCAAGGATAAAAGAAAGACAAAATCTTTAATTCAGTGCGAATATGCTCATGCAATGGGTAACAGTATGGGTGGATTTAAAGAATATTGGGATCTTTATGAAAAGTATGAAAAATTGCAAGGTGGTTTTATATGGGATTATGTTGATCAGGGGATAAAAACCGTTAAAAACGGAAAAGAGATCTATGCATATGGAGGTGATTACGGTCCGGAAGATGTACCGAGTTCCAACAACTTTTTAAACAATGGTTTGGTACAACCGGATAGAAAACCGAATCCACATATTTTTGAAGTAAAACATATACAACAAGAAATTAAGTTTTATGCTTCCAATCTTTCCAAAGGTGATATCAAAATTAAAAACTGGTATTTCTTTAGAGATCTTTCTAATTATAAATTGAGTTGGGAAATCATAGCAGATGGTAAAGTTGTTGAAAAGGGAAATATTGCTGATATGAATGTAAAACCACAGCAAACAAGAATAATTAATATTCCATTTCAAACTAATATTCAAAAAGATGCAGAGTATTTCTTAAATGTAAAAGCTATCTTAAAATCAGATGAACCTTTACTAAAAGCAAATTTTGAAGTTGCATATGAACAGTTCTCTCTAAATGAAATTGGTAAAGTGAAATCTCCAAATAATTCTGTTAAAGAAATTACTTTTAAAGAGAGTGGGAATGTAATCAAAGTTCAGGGAGAAAACTTTAATATGAGTTTTGATAAAACAAAAGGATTGTTAAATAATTATACTTTTAACGGAAAAGTTCTTATTGAAAAAGGAGCTCAGGTTAATTTTTGGAGAGCACCCATTGATAATGATTATGGAGCAAATACCCAGATCAAAAACAGAGAATGGAAAGATGCTGGAAAAACGGAAGCAGTAAAATCAAATATAAAGAAAATTTCAAAAAATGAGATTGAACTTGTCTTTGAGAAAAGTATTTTTGATGGAGATGCAGTCTATACCCAAACTTATCATATGGATGGTAATGGTATAATTAAAATTACCAATGATTTTAAAGTGATCAAAGGAGAACACAGAAGCCTATATAAATTTGGTAATGAATTAGTTTTACCAGAATCTTTTAAAAATATTACCTGGTATGGAAAAGGGCCTTTTGAAGCTTATGCTGATAGAGAACATGCTGCCAAAGTTGGTCTATATAAAAGCACTGTTGCAGAGCAGTATTATCCGTATATCCGACCACAGGAAACTGGGAATAAGTTAGATGTAAGATGGGCAAAACTATTAAGAAATGATGGTTCAGGTGTTAAAATATATGGTGAGAAATTATTAAATGTATCTGCTTTGAATTTTAGCAGAGAGGATTTGGATTCAGGTAAAAGAAAAACCCAAAAACATGCAGGAGAGTTAACCCCAAGAAAAGAGGTTTATTTAAATGTGGATGGTTTTCAGCAAGGTTTAGGAAGCATCAATAGCTGGGGTGCTAAGCCATTAGATCCTTATATGTTGCCATATCAATCCTATCAGTATTCTTACTGGATCATTCCAGTTAAATAACTTTTATTGTAATAAAAAAGCTATCAGAAAAGGTATGTAGTTTGTCATTTTGAGTGTAGTCGAAAAATTTTGTATGTGGTACCCATTAATTTCGATTTCTCTATTTCAGTCAAAATGACATTTAAATTTACTTTTCTGATAGCTTTAATTTTTTAAGGGAATAATCTTTATTTCATTTCCCAGCCATAGCTGTAATTGGTCATAAATTCTTTGCTGATCTGTTTTTGAAAATCTTTGATTCTTGTTTTATGTGAGCCACCTTTTAAAACCATTTTAAAGCATCTACATTTGGTTTCGGATTTGGAGCGCATGCTCCTTATAGATCATATTCTCCATAGATATAAAGTATTTTACTTCCTTTATTTTCAGCGAAATAACAAACTTTTTTAATATAATATGGATAAAAAGTAAGATCCATATTTTTAGGAGAAAAACGTAAATGGCTTGGTTTCTTTGCAACTTTCAACAAATCTTTTACAGGAGATGTATCAAAACCGTAATAACTCCAGAAATTGGTTTTGGACAAACCCTCCAGATAATAATGCTTCAGAAAGAGCTATCCGAAATAGTAAAGTCAAACAAAAAATATCGGGACAATATAAAATCGAAAAAGTAGCTCAGAATTTTGCCAAAATACGTTCGGTAATTGATACGACAATTAAAACGGAATGAATGTGATGCAAAGCATATCAATTATAGCTAAATTGAAAACTGATTTTCAGTTTCAATATTTTCAGTCATCTCAATTCCGAAGTTTTTTAATTCTGCAAGAATCGGTTTATAAATCGATTTTTTTATGGGAATTAAAACACCCGTATCAAGAATTTTTTTGTCTAGAATCAATTTGACACCAATAGCTGCAGGTAGTGCCACAGTTTTAGCTATTGAAGAATATTCCTCGTTACCATAATTAAGCATTCGAGAAACAATGGTTTCTTTCTCTCCATTTGGCTTAGTAATGTTCAAAATGTGTTGCATGATAACCATATCTCTCTCGGAGTCTTTCATCATCATCTTATCAATCATCAAATTCGAAATTAGATCAAAGGCAGAACCAATTTTTAAAGGGATTAACTTTTCATCCAAAACTCCTAACCATTCAATAGCTTTTAATCCTACATGATTATCACCTATATTAAATTTAGTTTTAATCGACTTCTTTAAGCTATTAGATTCAAACCCATTAATTTCAGTAGTAACTTGTGCGAAAGTTTTTCCTTTTAAATTTAATTCTTGATTATTTGTTAGCTTTAGCAATTTTAATAAATCTAAAGCATCACACCAGTTTTTATAGCGAAAAGTTCCCCTAAACATCGTTTTTACTTCTGGAATCCCATAAATATCAATATAAGGTAGTGAATCACGATTTGGGTAGACATGCATTTTTTCTACTTTAGGAAAATCGATTAATAATGGGTTTTTAAATAAATCTGCTGTATCTAAATTTACAATTTTTTTGTTTTTTAAATACTGTGCATCATTATTGCTTGCCATAACCACTCCTTTTGGAGCCCAGGAAAATTTATATCTAAAAGGGTTATTTGAAGCTTCAGGAGCGCAAAGAGCACCACATAATGAATAAAATTCTTCTATTTTACCACCTTCATTATGTACCCTGTCAATGATCTCCATAGCGGTCATATGGTCAAAACCAGGATCTACACCTATTTCGTTTAAGATTATGATACCTGCATTTTTAGCGGCATCATCTAATGCTTTCATTTCAGGAGAAATATATGAAGTGGTAACCATATTTTTTTTATGCGCAATACATTTTTTTGCAACATTTACATGATGTATATACGGAAGCAAACTAACCATTATATCATGAGTAGCAATAAGGTGATTTAACAACTCCTCATCTTCAATAGTCCAAGCAATTGCTTTACCATTTTCAAATCCTTTTAAAACGGCATCTGCTTTAGATTTTGTACGGCTAGCTAAAGTAACTTTAAGGCAACCTCTATTAATTGATTTTTCAGAGGATGTTATCCTTATCAGAGGAAAATCTGATTTAGTATTTTCATTTTATTTTTTACAATTTATTCC
>JADGEA010000383.1 GCA_016744615.1 Flavobacteriaceae bacterium | reverse complement strand
GTATTAAGGCTAAAATTGTTAAATTTGACATCAAACCTGAAGATGTTGGATTTTTTAATGAACTGAAAATCAGTACGTAAATTTGACGTTAGTTGGAAGGCAAAAACTACGTCAAAAAGGATACAACAATCTGCAAATCGAATACAATATCCATTTAAACATCATCTAATTTTGTCTTTCATTATTAATAATACAAAAAGACAGAAATGAAAGAAACAATTAAAGTTGAAAGGGTAAAATCATCTCACCGAAAAATTTATACAGATATAATAATTGATGCATCAGCAGAACAAGTTTGGTCTGTTATAAAAGATACTATATCATATAAAAAATGGGCAGTATTTTTAACAGACATTCAAGGCGAATTAAAAGACGGAAATAAAATTACGGCTAAGTTTCAATTAAATCCTTCTAGAGAAAAATACAATTCCATAGATCACACCATTCAAGTAGAAGAAGGGAAATCATTTTATTGGGCAGAAAAAGGACCAATGGGAATTTGTGATAATCATCATTTTATTGTTGAAGTAATCAATAAAAATACTTGTAAATTCATTCAGAAAGATGAATTAACGAAAGGAGCAACTTTTCTTTTAGGTGGTTATCTATCAAAAATATATGTAAAAGGTTATCAAGGATTTAATCAAGCTTTAAAGAAAGAAGTAGAACAACTATTTAACTAAAAATCACAACAATGATAATTGCGTCAAAAACATATTTAATTCTTTTAGTAATTTGGTCTGTAGTAATGCTTGTTTGGGGTTTAGCTGGATTTTTTGAATATTTTACAGGGATTAATAAGCCTTTTATTGAATTACAAAACAAGGCTTACCCTAATGGTGTACAGTTTGTACATTGGCTTTTAATAAGTTTAGCAGGAGGTACATTTTTAATCGGATATTTAACTCATTGGAATGCAACACCATTTGCTATGTTAATACTGTTTTCTAATTTAGCAATATTATGCACAATAGAAACTTTTGATTTTATGTCGGAACAATGGAGTTTAAAAGCATATATTACTGAATTGATTTTTTATCTTGCTACCTCTTTATTTCTTTTAAATTCGGCTGTTTCAAAATCACATTTTATCTCTTAAATGAAAAAAGATAGCATACATATTGAAAGTATTCACGAAACTCATCAGTTTTTAAATTTGGGTAAATCAAAGCATCCATTAATTTCTGTATTTAAATTTGGCAAAGAGCAAAGTCAAGCATCAAATGAAAATTTTAAATATTCTTTAGGTTTATATCAAATCAGTATTAAAGGAAATTGTCCTTATACGATTTCAAAATACGGTAGGAACTCTTACGACTTTCAAGAATGCTCAATGATACTCACATCCCCAAATCAAGTTTTAGAATTTAATAAATCCTACCAAACAGAAGATGATGATTGTTGGACTTTAGTTTTTCATCCAGATTTAATAAGAAAATCAGAACTTGGAAAGAAGATAGAAAGTTATACTTTCTTTTCTTATGCTTCTAATGAAGCCTTACATTTATCTGATGAAGAAAGAAATACAATTACAGATATTACACAAAAAATAGCAAAAGAATACAATAACAACATAGACACGCACAGTCAAACACTCATTATTTCAAATCTTGAATTATTATTAAACTATTGCACTCGTTTTTACGACCGCCAATTTTACACTAGAACAAACTTAAACAAAGATGTAGCAAGTGATTTTGAACAATTATTAAAAAACTATTACAAAGAAGAAAAGCAGTTGGAAATAGGTATTCCGACTGTTAAGTTTTGTGCTAATAAAATGAATATGTCACCGAGATATTTAAGTGATTTATTACGAAAAGAAACAGGTAAAAGTACGCAAGAACATATCCATCAATACATCATAGAGAAAGCAAAAAATATACTCTTAAACTCTAAAGAAAATGCAAGCGAGATAGCCTATAAATTAGGATTTGAATATCCACAGTATTTTAGTAAAATGTTTAAGAAAAACACCTCAATGAGTCCAATTGAATACAGACAAAGTATGAATTAATAAAGCCCAGATGCCTAACAATGTATAAAAAACATAGGGCGTTTGTGCTAAACCGAAAGTTCTGTGCATATTAACAAAGTCCGCCAAATATAAAATTTGGCATTTAAGAGAAAATAAAAGCAAAATATTTATATTTGGCTAAGTAATAAACCGAAACGAAAGTGCTTATTTATGCCCTACGTTTCATATACTAACCGTTATGCACAATCCCCCTACTGAAAAAATTCCGTTGAATATTTTAGCTAACGAGTAAGTATCTTTGTGAGGAGTTCCTTGCAAAGACCGGTTTTTTAAATGGTG
>JADGEA010000382.1 GCA_016744615.1 Flavobacteriaceae bacterium | reverse complement strand
AGATTTTTATCTGTATTATTCGTACCCATACTAAATTTTGCTCCTGCAGCTTTTGCTCTTTTGATAAAAGTCGCTGAAGGAATTTTATATCTTGCATTGATCTCAATAGCAATATTGTTGGTCACAGCCGCATTTATAACTTTATCCATGCGATTATTTGTCCATAATACATCATATTCCGGTTGAAGTACATCTGGCAAAAATGTAGAATTTACATACAAGTCAATGGGCTCTTTTTCCATCACACCAACAATTTGACTTACGAGCTGATCCATAAAATCATCTTTATCATCAACAAATACTTCCTCGGGCATCCAAAGACGCATTCTTCTTCCCTTGGTATCTGTCCAAGTCATTGCATCTGTAAATACATAGTCAAATGTGCTGATATTGTCTTTAGAAAACATAGTTACCCACTCTCTTCCTTCTGCCTGCATTGCCAACATCACCGAATAATCTTTATATTGGTTATAGTTAGCCAAAAGTGTAGCATCATCTGTGATAGGAAACCCTACACCAGCATTAAACGCTACACCATATTCAATTCCTGTTTTCTTAGAGTGCTCCAACAACTCCTCCATAGTTAAGCCACCTTTTAAATGTGCATGATAATCAACAATCTCATAACCTGCTGCTTTTAACTCAGCTATTTTCTCGATTTTAGAGATTTTAGAAGTTTCCTGTTTCTCTTTTGAAACGGATTTTTCAGTTTTAAAATTACACCCAAATATCAAAAAGGCAATTGCAATGGGTATTAAGAATATGATTTTTTTCATGAGATAATATTAATTATGAGGTTAAAATTTTTACTAATTATTGAATTAAATTCAAGTTAATTATAAATAATAATCTGAATTTGATGTATTTACTTTTCTTCATAGGACACAAATGCAAATTTACTTCCATCTGGAGACCATGACGGGACATTAATTGATCCCTGACCGCCGGTAAATTTACACAAAGTTCTTATGGAATTATTCTTAAGATCAAATAATTTTAAGCTTACTTTTTTCATTGCCGGATGACTTTGACCCTGATCCTCTTCATAAGCAATATAAACGAAATTTTTACCATTAGGATTTGGATGCGGAAACCAATTTGAAAACTCATCATTGGTTATTTGTTTATGTAATTTTCCCTCTGAAGTCATTCTCCATATCTCCATACTACCAGAGTCAAATGTGTTATAATAAATATATTTTCCGTCAGGTGAATAGTCCGGACCATCATCCAAAATATTAGTATTTGTCAGCTGTTTCTCATCTCCTCCATTCATATTAATTTTATAAATATTAAATACGTTATTACGTTCAGCCGTATACACTAACGTTTGCCCGTTTGGAGAAATTCCATGCCAAAAGGAAGGTGCTTTTTCAGTAATTAATTTTGGAATACCACCATTGATCGGTAAAATAAAAATTCTTGAGTTCTTCCAGCTTTCTCTGCCATTTAAATCAACTCTTTCATCATGATGACTAATGATTATACTTTTATTATCAGGAGTAATACCGTGATCATTATTACAATTATCAGCAAAATCGGTATGAATCAGTTCCTTTGTTTTTTTATCCAGATCAATTTTATAAAGCTTTCCAGAACTGTTTATAATTAAAATTTTTCCATCCATACTCCAGTTTGGCGCTTCAAAATGAGTCTTCTCTTTAAGAATAACTTCTCTTTTATTTGTATGGATATCATATATTTCCAATACAGAATAAAGCTGTTTTTCTTTTTTACCTGCCGCAAAGTTTACCATGATAATAATTGCTAAAATTATGGATAGCTTTAATGTGAAGTCTTTTTTCAAAATATTTTTTTTAAGTCTCAATTCATTTATCAAACCAATCATCTGGTTGTCCAACCTCCATCGATCAGCATTATATCTCCAGTGATTAAAGATGCCGCATCAGAAGCAAGAAAAACTACTGCTCCTGCTACCTCCATTGGTTTTCCAATTCTTCCTAGTGGTATTCTATCCAAAACTCCTTGTCTAAAATCTTTATCATCAAGCCATGGTTTAGTACCCGGTGTTTCTATAAAAGTTGGAGCCACCGCATTTACATTGATATTATATTTTGCCCATTCAGAGGCAAGATTTTTGGTTAAATGGTTTATTGCCGCTTTGGTCATACAATAGATCGACTCATCATCTAGGGCTATAAAACCTGCCTGAGAACTCATATTTATAATACGACCTGAACCTTGTTTGATCATCTGTTTGACAGGGCAAACTCACACTTTAATATTTAAGACTTTTAATAGATACGCTTGATTCCAACCTGCTTTAAGTCTTTTTCCGGCAATACCTTGTTTCTCTGTT
>JADGEA010000160.1 GCA_016744615.1 Flavobacteriaceae bacterium | reverse complement strand
AAATTTTGTTTCGTCAGCCAAAAGGCTAATATCTAGATTTGTTGCGCAAATAAGTCGGATATTTATCGGAATTGATTTGTTTGATCCAAGTGGTGTTATGTGTCTGTTTTGAAGAACCGTTAAAAGTCGAGCCTGTTGTTGTAAACTAATATTTCCAATTTCATCTAAAAATAAAGTTCCACCGTCTGCTGCTTCAAATCTACCTTTCCTATCTTCTCGGGCATCAGTAAAAGCTCCTTTTAGATGACCAAATAATTCTCCTTCAAATAATGTTGAAGTTAATGCGCCAACATCTACTTTTACAAATGGCATGTTTTTTCGCAATGAATTATCATGTATGGCTTTGGCAATTAAATCTTTTCCAGTTCCGTTTTCACCAAGGATAAGAATGTTTGCCTCTGTAGGAGCAATTTTTTTTATCTTAAAAAAAACATCCCTCATGATATTACTTTCACCCAATACTTGGCTGGAGGTTATTAATTTATTTTCTTTTTTTGATGAACCTGATTTTTTCTTCTCTAAGATTTCTTTAATGGATAGAATCAGTTTTTCGTTTTTCCAAGGTTTTACCAAAAAATCTGAAGCGCCTTCTTTTAGTGATCGAATAGCTAAATCTAAATCGCCGTAAGCAGTTATTAAAATTGTTGAAGCATTTTTATCAATTTCTTTAATTTTATTAAGCCAGTAAATACCTTCATTACCAGTATTCACTAAGCCGTTAAAATTCATGTCAAGAATAATAATATCAAATTTATTCTTTCTGATTAAAGAAGTAATATTGTTGGGGTTGGTTTCAATCACAACTTCTTTTACCATTGATTTTAATAACAACCTCATGGCAGTCAATACATCAACATCATCGTCAACAACTAATATTTTGGAATTTTTTAACAACATCATTACAATATTACAATATTATTATGCTCATTAAAAATTATTTGTATACAAATTTATTATTGAGAAAAAGTGTTACAAAATCGTACATCAGTGTATCGAAATCGTACACTTAATGGAGTGGGTAGTTCTGTAAGCTTCTGATATATAAATAGATGAATTTTGGCATGATTATAACTATATAAATTATAAAATAGATACAATAATGGACATACCTATTGAAAAGAAGAGATTTACCAAATCACGAATTGCAATTATAATTGGATCGATTCTTTTAATATCCCTAATCACTTTTGTTATTATCTCTACTGGCGGAAAATCTAAGTTAAATGTAGATAGAGAACGCATTTCTATAAGTGAAGTTAAAGATGGAGTTTTTCAAGAAAATATTCCCGTAAGCGGAATTGTATTACCAATTACTACAATTTATTTAGATGCACTTGAAGGAGGAAGGGTAGAAGAAAAATTTGTTGAAGATGGTACTGTTATGAAAAAAGGAGAACCAATTCTTCGATTGTCGAATACCGATTTAGAATTGAGTTTGGTCAACCAAGAAACTTCCGTTTATAATTTACTTACGCAAATGCAAATTTCACAAAATGCAGCGAGACAAAATACCATAAACAAGTTAAACCAAATGACCGATGTTGAAAATGCTTTAATCGAGTCAGAAAGAAAATACTTACTCAATCAAAAATTATATGATCAAAAAGCTATTGGACGACAAGAATTTCAAGAAGCAGAGAATGACTACAACTACCAAAGGAAAAGAAAAATTTTGGCAGAACGGATTTTAAAACAAGATTCTCTTTCAACAAAAGGAGAAATGAGTCAAGCAAAAAACTCATATATCCGTACACAAAGTGCATTAAAGTTGATGCGTAAAAAAGTTGGTGATTTAATTGTAAAAGCACCAGTTGATGGGCAATTAACATCTTTAGATTCCGAAATTGGTCAGTCAATAAATAAAGGAGATCGTTTGGGGCAAATAGATGTTTTAAGTGGCTTTAAAGTTAGGGCAGATATAGACGAACATTACATATCGAGAATTTATACGGGACAAAAAGGCACATTTATTTTCAACAGCAAAAATTATAAATTAATAATCAAAAAAGTATATACGCAAGTTGCTAATGGTAGGTTTCAAGTAGACATGCAATTTGAAAAAGATGTACCCAAAGGAATACGTCGTGGACAATCACTGCAAATCAGACTTGCATTAAGCGATGAAAAACAGGCAATATTAATACCAAAAGGAGGCTTTTTTCAACAAACGGGTGGAAACTGGATTTTTAAATTGGGCGAGAATGGAAAACTAGCCTATAAGGTTGACATCCAATTAGGAAGTCAGAATACTGAATATTACGAAGTATTACAAGGTTTAAATCCTGGAGATAAAGTAATTACTTCTAGCTATGATAATTATGGCGACAAACAAGAACTAATATTGAAATAATAAATACTTTAATTATGACACTGATTAAATTTAATAATACTGTTTTAAAAGCAATTATCATTATTGGATGCTTCTATTCTACAGCTATTGTAGCTCAAAGTGAAACAAAAATTATAAACTCAAAACAAGATACCATTAAGGATAATTATTATGTGATGACTTTTATCTGCAAATCTTGTAAAGAGAAAAATAAATTTGCTATTTCAGGAAAAGAGACTATTACATTAAAAAAAGTAAAATTCCCTTTAAAGATAAAATTAAAACCAGGCACTTATAAAATGACTTATTGGCAAAATAAAGTACAGCAAATTCATTTGCCTTTCACAGTAAAACCAGATTCTGAAAATCATTTTATAGTAAAAGAATAATTCGAATAAAATTAAAAAAAAACAAAATCATGATAAAAATTACCGATTTAGAAAAATATTACAGCACAGAAGACATCAAAACAATTGCCTTAAACAAACTCTCTTTTGAAGTGAAAAAAGGTGAATTTATTGCAGTCATGGGGCCTTCAGGTTGTGGGAAATCTACATTACTAAATATTATTGGCTTACTTGATGATTCCGATGGAGGCAGTTTTATATTTAATGGTGAAGAAGTTATCAATTATAACGAACGTAAAAGAGCAAACATTCGTAAACATAATATTGGTTTTGTTTTTCAAAGCTTTAATCTAATAGATCAACTAACCGTATTTGAAAATGTAGAATTACCATTGATTTATACAGGTGTGAAAAAAGCCGAAAGAAAAAAGAAGGTACATGAAGTATTAGAAAAAATGCAGATTATGCATAGAAGAAAACACTTTCCGCAACAATTATCAGGTGGACAACAGCAAAGAGTAGCTGTAGCAAGAGCAGTTGTAAACGACCCAAAACTAATATTAGCTGATGAGCCAACAGGGAATTTAGATAGTACAAATGGTAATGAAGTAATGGAATTACTAACCGAATTAAACGGACAGGGAACAACCATAATTATGGTAACACACAGTGAACATGATGCTAAATTTTCACATCGAATTATTAGAATGTTAGATGGCCAAAAAGTAACGGAGAATAGTTTGATATAATAAAAAACAATCATGAATATTATTTTTTTTAAACTAGCTTTTCGTAATATTCTGAAAAACAAAATCAGTTCAATAATTAATATTATTGGTTTTTCTGTTGGAATGGCCTCTTGTCTATTTATTTTCCTCTTTGTAAAATATGAAACTAGTTTCGATAAGTTTTATCCAAATGGTGACAAACTTTATCGTATCGTAGGTTCTTTCAATACAGGTAGCGATATTTCAAAAACAGGTTTTGTTTGGTATCCAACAGCAGAGGACATAAAAAATGAAATTCCAGGTGTTGAAGATTTCTGTCGAATTTCAAAAGAAAACTCGGCAAAAGTTTTTATAGAAAATCAAATTTTTAAGATTGATAAACTACGTTTTGCAGATAATAATTTTTTTCAATTTTTTGATTACCAATTATTAGTAGGAAATTCTGAAACTGTTTTAAATAGTGCTGACAAAATTGTGCTAACCGAAAGAAAAGCAAAACAGCTTTTTGGTGACAATAATCCACTAGGAGAATCAATAATGTATGATCATAAACTATTTACGGTTTCAGGTATTGCTTCCAATCCTCCTTCAAATACCCATCTTGTTTTTGATGCCATAGCTCCTTTAAGCTATATTGAACAAAGTGATTTGTTTTGGAAAGGATATGGAGGAGGTATTACACTTCTATCATATTTACAATTATCAGATATCGTAACTCCTCAACAAATTGAAAAATTGTTACCAGATTTTTTTAGTAAGAAAATTAACCAGAAATGGGAAGGTACTGGAATGTCAATATCTGCATCTTTGCAAAACATCAAAGATGTGCATTTGTCTGATGACTCCATTGGTGATGACTCTCCAACAAATAGAACCAAAAAAAGTATTTATATAATTGTTTTTATTAGCACACTTATTTTATTGCTTGCCATCGTCAATTATATTATAATATATATTGCTCAAAAAATTACCAAAACAAAAGAGGTAGAGATACTCAAGGTTTTTGGAGCAGGAAAATACAATTTGATGGCTCAAACTTATATTGAAGTGTTAATTATTGTAGCTACTGCATCCATACTTGGAATATTTTTGCTTTTGATAGGTACACCTTTTTTAAATACGCATCTACAAACCTCAATTTTTGTTGGAAATGATATTTTTCGAGTAATCTTATTCCAATTACTATCCATTTTTTTATTATCCATTTTAGTAACCTATTTTTCAACTCGACAATACATCTTCTCAAAATCGGTCAATTCCAAAAATCTAAAAAGTGATTTTTTAGTTACATTCCAATTTACAATAGTTATTGTATTACTAATTTCCATTTTTACTATAACTCACCAAAATAGGTTTTTACTTAATACTGAGCTTGGGTTTGATAAAGAAAATATTTTAACCCTTCAATCTGATGATGAATTTCTCAACAACGAGCTTTTTATGTTCAAGCAAGATTTACAACAATTAACAGAAATTCAATCAATAAGCTTATCTAGCCAAATTATAGGTAATGGAATTACACAGAATGGGTACAATATTGGTAATGAAAAAGAAACTTCAATGATTAATGTATTATATACTGATGCAGATTTTTTGAAATGCTTTAAGATAAATTTGCTTTCAGGACGAAATTTTAGAATGAATACGAAACTTGATAAAGATGCTATTTTAATAAACCAAAAATTGGTCAAAAGGTCTGGATGGGAAAATCCTCTTGATAAAAAAATTATTAGAAATGGTAGTTTAAAAGTAATTGGTGTTGTTGAGGACTTCAATTTTGCTTCATTGGAAAGTGCTATCCAACCAATGATAATTATGTCAAATCCTAATTGGGATGAATGGGGCTATTCTGTTGTTAACATTAGGTTTAAAACATCTGACATTAAAAATTTATTGATTCAAATTAGTAAACTTTGGAAAGCTAGATTTCCTGAAACCCCATTTAAAGTTTCATTTCTTGATGACTCATTAGCATCCAATTATGAATCATTTATCTCACAACAGAAAATTATTAGTTTTTTTAGTTTTATAGCAATATTTATAGCTTTTATTGGACTATTTGGGCTTACAATTTTCACAACTCGTACTCGAATTAAAGAAATTGGTATTAGAAAAGTAAACGGGGCAACAATTAAAGACATATTAATTATGCTTAACAAAGACTTTGTGAAATGGGTACTATTAGCTTTTATAATTGCATCCCCTATTGCTTATTATGTAATGAGCAAATGGCTAGAGAATTTTGCTTATAAAACAAGTTTAACTTGGTGGATATTTGTTATGCCAGGAGTACTTGCCATTTTAATTTCAATATTAACAGTTAGTTGGCAGAGTTGGAGTGCAGCAACTAGAAACCCAATAAAAAGTTTAAAAACAGAATAAGAAAAGACCTGTCAGGTTTCCCTCCAAAGGCGGGCAAGTAGAAACCTGACAGGTCTAAACAGAGTAAAATGTTAATCATGATCAGAAATTATTTTAAAACAATTTTAAGAATATTATTTAAAAACAAATCACTTTCTGCGGTGAATATTTTTGGTTTGGCTTTAGGTTTAGCTGCCTCCGTATTAATTATTTTGTATGTTACTTTTGAATTTAGTTTTGATACATTCCATTCCAAATCGGATAGAATATATAGAGTAGAAAGCAATTTTTATGAAGGAGATATATTGACAGATCAATGGGCAACAAGTGCTTTTGGTTATGGTAATGCAATGAAGAGGAATATGTCTGGTATAGACAAAGTAACTAGAGTAGCTTTGGATCAAACAGAGCAAATAGTAGGCTATGAAAACCAATTTATAAGAGAAAACACAGTAACCTATACGGATCCTTCGTTTTTCGATATTTTTGATTTTAAATTGTTAGAAGGTGACAAATCTACTATGCTTAGTGAACCTAATCAGGTAGTGATTTCTAAAAAAATTGCTCTTAAAATATTTAAAGGAGCACCGGTGCTGGGTAAAGTAATATCATTCGGTACTAAAAATAATATTCAAAAATGTGAAATTACCGGGATAGTGGAAGATCTTCCCGAAAATTCGCATATAAACTTTGATTATTTTATTTCTATGAGGAGTCTGCCGAAATGGAAAAGAGAATTTTGGTATATTCATGAAACTTATACCTATGTGTTACTTCAACCGAATGTTGACGCATCCAGTATTGAAGATACATTTCCCAAAATGGCGGAAAAATATAAAACTGAGGATGCACTTAAATCTAAAATTTGGGGTGTCTCCCTAGTACCCTTGAAAGAGATTCATCTGAATAAATGGAAACAATATGAACGGGAAACAAAAGGAAATAAAACCGCACTTTATTCCTTATTAGGAGTGGCAATTATGATATTAATTATTGCTTGGGGTAATTATGTCAATATTTCAATTGCCCAATCTTATGAAAGAATTATGGAAATTGCCATAAAAAAGGTTCACGGAGCTGGCAGAAAAACACTTCTTGGACAATTTATGTTTGAGTCTTTTATTATTAATTGTATTTCACTGGGGATTTCTATAGTGTTGGTATTGCTGGTTTTACCGTATTTCAATGAGGTAAATGGCTTAAAATTAGATTTTAACATTCTTAATCAGACATATTTTTGGATTACGGCAAGTTCCATCTTTTTAATGGGAGTTCTATTTTCTGGTTTTTATCCGTCAATAGTACTTTCATCTTTTAAACCTATAGTAATGCTTAGGGGTAAATTGAAAGCTAATGATAAAAAATTAAATCCATTAACTTTATTAGTTACCACTCAATTTGCAATCTCTTTGTTTTTGATAATCGGAACCATTGTTGTTTATAATCAAATTCAATTTATGCAAACTCAAAATATAGGAGTGGAAATATCAAATAAATTGGTGTTAAAATTTCCTGCAAAAACGGAAAATATGGATCAGAAAATAAAAAGTTTTTCTGAAGAACTCAAAAACCGACATGATATAAAAAATGTATCCTTTTCAGGTTCTGTTCCTGGTATGGAAGTAGCAATGTTTGCTTCTAATAAATTGAAGTCTGCTACAGCGGATAAAAACCGACTGTTTGAGATGCTTACAGTGGATTATAATTATTTTGATACCTATAAAATTGATCTTCTTGCCGGAAGATCCCATAAAAAAGATTTTGGTGCAGAAACAAATAAACTATTGATTAATGAAGCAGCTCTTAAAATTCTAGAAATAAACAGTGCTAAGGAAGCAATTGGTAAAGAGGTTATGATAGAAGGAGAAACGGAGCCTTTTAAGATAATTGGTGTAACAAAAAATTGGAACCAAAAAAGCTTGAATAACAGTTATACACCAATCATGTTTATTCTAAATGGAGCGGTTGGATGGATCCCACCGTCCTATATAACTGTTAATTTTTCCAGTAATAATATTGATAACTTAATTTTAGGAATTCAACAAACCTGGAAAGGGTATTTTTCAAATTCTAGTTTTGATTATTTCTTTGTGGATGATTATTACATCGCTCAATATAGAAGTGATAAAAATCATGGTATGCTTTTAACTTTTTTTACTCTTTTGGCTTTGGTAGTTACATGTCTTGGATTATTCGCTCTAACAAAACATACAGCACAAAGGAGAACAAAAGAAATTGGAATTCGAAAAGTTATGGGTGCAAGTATTTTCGAGTTGGTTGCTATGTTGACCAAAGATTTTCTAAAACTAGTTTTAATAGCTTTCTTAATTGCTGCCCCTATATCATGGTATTTAATGAATTTATGGTTACAAGGTTTTGCTTTTCATGTGGAAATTCAAGCTTGGGTATTTGTTTTGGCAATAATAATGGTTTTGATTATTACACTTTTTACCGTGGGATACCAAAGTATGAGAGCAGCAAGTGAAAACCCTATGAAAAGTCTACGAACTGAATAAAATAATAATCATGATCAAAAATTATTTTAAAATAGCATGGCGGAATTTACTGCGTAATAAAAGTTTTTCAGCACTAAATATAGTTGGCCTTTCTATTGGTATGGCAGCTACGGCTCTTATTGTTTTATGGATAGTTTTTGAATTGGGTCATGATAAATTTCATAAAAATAAAGATCGTATTTATGAAGTTTATAACAATCTCTCTGTTGATGGAGAAATATGGTCATGGAATAACACTCCAAAAATTATGGCTAGTGCAATACAAAAAGATTATCCAGAGGTTGAAAGTACAGTAAGAGTTAATTCGCTAACAACTTTTTTATTTTCAATCGATAATAAAAGATTGAAAGCCAAAGGAAATATTGTTGATAACGGTTTCTTAAATGTATTTAGTTTTCCTTTATTAAAAGGAGATGTAAAGAATGTTTTTAATGAAACAAATTCAGTTGTTATAACAGAAAAACTTGCTAAAAAGCTTTTTCAAGATGAAAACCCTATAGGTAAAATTGTTAAGGTTGATAATACCGATAATTTTACAATTACAGGTGTTTTAAAAGATTTACCCACGAATACTAGTTTTGATTTTGAATTTCTGATTCCTTGGTCGTATGCACATCAAAAAGGTTGGGATGATGAATATTGGGGTAATAATTCCACTTTGACATATGTAATGCTTAAAGAAGGTGTAGATAATGCTTCCTTTGCTCCTAAAATTAAAGAGTTACGAAAAAAATATGACAAAGATTCCCCAGAAATGGAAACATTTTTATATCCATTTACTCGTTCCTACCTCTATTCAAAATTTGAGAATGGAAAAGAAGTAGGTGGTAGAATAGACATTATAAAAATGTTTGGTATTATCGCAATATTTATCTTACTGATAGCCTGTATCAATTTTATGAATTTGAGCACGGCAAGAAGTGAAAAAAGAGCTAAGGAGGTAGGTATTCGTAAAGTAGTAGGCGCAAGCAAAATATCACTTATAGGTCAGTTTTTGGGTGAGTCAATTCTTATTTCATTTTTAGCAAGTATTCTAGCTTTGATTATTGTAGTTATTTCCTTACCTGCTTTTAATAATTTGGTTGAAAGGGAATTAATACTTGATTTTAGTAACAAATGGTTTTGGATATCAGCTATCGGACTCATTTTCTTTACAGGCTTCTTGGCAGGAAGTTATCCGGCATTTTATCTTTCAGCATTTAAACCAGTTTCTGTGTTAAAGGGAACTTTTCAAAAAGTAAATACGCTTATTGCCCCTAGAAAAGTGTTGGTAGTACTGCAATTTACATTTGCAATTATTCTTATTATTGCTACAGTTATTGTCAAACAACAATTAAAATATACCCAAGATCGTCAATTGGGTTATTCCAAAAATAATCTAATTTATTATCATATGGAAGGTGATGCTGAGAAGAATTACCCATTGATTAAAGAGGAGCTA
>JADGEA010000381.1 GCA_016744615.1 Flavobacteriaceae bacterium | reverse complement strand
GGAGCCAGTAATAATGCTAAAAGCACATAACCGCCGGTCCATCCTAATAAATAAACAGATCCATCATATCCTGTAAAGGAAACAATTCCTGCTAAAGATATAAATGATGCTGCTGACATCCAATCTGCTGCTGTAGCCATACCATTTAAAATTGGCGGAACTCCACCACCTGCTACGTAAAATTCTTTTGAAGATCCTGCTCGTGCCCAAATCGCTATACCAATGTATAGTGAAAATGATAATCCTACGAGTATCCATGTCCATGTTAATATTCCCATAATATTTTTTATTTTTTAGTTAATTATTCTTCGTCAAATCCATATTTTTTATCCAGTTTGTTCATCAACTTTACATAAACAAAAATGAGGATAACAAAAACATACATTGCTCCCTGCTGTGCAAACCAAAAACCTAATTTAAACCCACCCATTTTGATGGTATTTAGTTGATCAACCAATAATATCCCAAAAACATAAGATACTAGGAACCAAATTGATAATAATATTGCTAGATATCGAAGATTTTCTTTCCAATACGCTTTTGCTCGTTCTTTGTGTGTCATAATTTTAATTTTTAATTTTATAAATAAATCATTGCCTGAAGCGTAACGGATCCCGTAGAGTTTACAAAATTTTGGTGCTTATACTCTAAAGTAAGTTTTGAATGATGTCCGCTCATATACATATTTGCACCTAATCCTAAAATATTTCTATTGTCATTAATAGCATCATAGCTATTCGCTCCGTAAGAAACATACGGCTGAAATCTTGTTTTGGCTTTATCTCCTCCAAACAAATAACCTACATGGCTGTAGAACATAGATCCTGTACCATAAGCACTATATAGATAATCTGTACCGTAATCATTGGATTGAAAAGTGGCATAAGCAGTAATTGCAGCATTATTTCCTCCAATTGGAGCATCATAAAAAGCATCTACAGCAAATATCATCACATCATTTCCTTTAACAGAAAGATCATTCTGCATGGATACACTCCCTTTTGGATGATAGAAAAAACCAGCCCCAATATTAAATACACGTTTTCCTCCTAAATACGTTCCTACTTTAAATGGTAAAAAATTAGATTCCTGATCTAGTATATTGTAATCAAAGTAACCAGAATATGCAAAACCTGCATCATCAGAACCAAGAATTCTTTTTCCTCCATAAACCGCGTTTCCATTTGGTTGTGGTTCACGCATATCCAAACCATTTGTAATCACATCATTGATTGCAACGCGATACTGTAATTTACCAAATTTACCTTTGGCAAAAATTCCTAAATGACGTGCAAACTGATCGGTTAGACCAAGAGTAGACCAGGACTGACGATTATTATCCAATGTTAAAAAATTTAAAGTACTTTGGTTATTCAATCTTGAAATACCGTTGAAATAATGTAAACCACCACCAACAGTATGGTTCTTTGCAACCTGATACTGTGCCCAGGCATCATGCAAAAATATTTGAGACCCATCGCCTTTACCGGTAGGACTTAAACTTTTTGATGTTAAATTATTTAAACCAATATGGGTAAGAATTAAAAATTTTGGCGTGATTTGAGCAAACATTAATATTCTAGCTCTTTTTAGCTTAAATCCCACATGACTCGTATTATCGGGTACATCTGTATTATAGATTCCCTGCATTTGCGCCCAAGAAATGATGCGAAAATACTTTGAGCCATCTTCGTTAAATTTCACTTTGAATCCGCCATTGTAGTCTGGTGAACCCTGCGAGTACATCACCTGCGAGGTAACAAAAAAGAGCCCCAGCAGAATTAGTAATTGTTTTTTCATAATAAACATTTTTAGTGTTAGATTAATAAACTTTCAGTTTTGTATGCACAGCTAATTTCGAGATATTTATGAGTAAACTAAAAATCACTATATATTTTTGGTAATTATATATATCTATTTTTTAAAACGCTCCCATTTTATAAGCATAAACTTATCTCCAAGCTCTGTAACCACCACCCCTGCTCCAAGTAAATTTTCACTGTTTGCAAAGTAAACAGCCAACTCTTTTGCATTTAAAATTTTGTAGGTAGAATGATAATCTGTATGATATGGCCGATGGATATTATACTTTTTTACCCAGTTCATCACACTCACATGTGATACCCCTAGAATTCGTTCGATTTCACGATAGGTCAAACCCTCTAAATACAGCTGTAGCGCCTTATTTACATAATAATCATCAATTTTTTTACCCATCTTATTTACGGTAAAATAATAGCCACATTCCTTACATTTATATCGCTGCCTGTTATTGATAATTCCACTTTTTACATAAGTGGTTGAACTACAGTTTGGACATAT
>JADGEA010000159.1 GCA_016744615.1 Flavobacteriaceae bacterium | reverse complement strand
TATACTCATATTTAGTTTATTAGTTTAATAAAATGCTACTTTTTTTATAAATCAAATGAAGTATTTATAAGCCTCTCAGACATGCGAAACTTGAGTTATATATATAACAACCATGATAGATTTGCTAATGGTAAAGGTAAATTATATGTTGGTCATGATGCTAATGGAGATTTAACAAAAGATCCTTTCCAAGTTGTAGAAAGCAGTGGAAATGCTGGAGAAGATTTTGGTATGGTTTCATTTAGAATAGAAATTGACTTTTAAAAATTTGATTAAACGATAAAAAATAATAAGATGAAAAATTTTAGATATTTATTAGTAATGCTTATCGCTCTAACTACAACGGTTAGTTGTGTTGAGGATGAGTTTGTAGAAAAAGATTTGCCACCTGTAATAGGAAGTGTGATAAAATTGAATGAAATTATGTCGAAAGACGTAAATGATAATCCAGACTGGATTGAAGTTTATAATAGTGGAGATGAAGATTTTGATATTTCTGGCTATATTCTTAATGATAAAGATGTTGCAGACGGTGGTTTTGCAATTCCTGATGGAACAATTATCAAATCACATGATTTTTATGTGGTTGATGAAGATGAATCAGGTATTAAAGTAAGTTCAGGTGGCGAAGATGTTTCTTTATCAAAACCCGATAAAACTGTGGTGGATTTGACAAAAACTCCTGATATGACTGCAAGTGTAGGTTTAACCTGGGCAAGAGAGATTGATGGTGAAGGTGACTGGATGATTAGTAATGCTACTCCTGGTGCATCTAATGGTTCTGCAGAAAACGTACCACCGATTTTGGAAGCGAATCCATTAACTGAATTTGATGATGTATATGAAGTTTCGGCTTCTGATGCTGATGGAATTTCCTCAGTTAAATTAGTACATATGATCAACGACGGTGTTCAATCTATTGATATGGCATTGGTTGATGGAAAGTATAAAACTTCTGTTTCTAGAGCCAAAGTTGGTGATGTTGTAAAATATTATGTTGTTGCAACAGATAATACAGGGTTAACTACATATTATCCTGAAGATGGTACTACAAGCCCAGCTGAGTTTACAGTTGCTGGTGGAGTAGAAGAAATGACTTTCTCTGAAAAGTCTGATGTGGACCCTAATATATTTGAGTTTACTTTCGTTGCTAAAGTTCACTATACAGATCAGGTTGATGAAGTAAGATTGTATTATTTATTGCCTGGTGAGCAACAAGATGAAGACAATGGTTTTGATGACAAGCATTCCATAAAAAAAGTACCTCTTATCAATGGTTTATATAAAGCAACTATTGCTGATCTTGCAAAAGGTACTGAATTGAAATATTATATGAGAGTTGAGTATTTAGATGGGACAAAAACTTATTATCCTCTAGAAGTAGAAGGAGGTGATTTTAACCATGATCTTGGTACTACATGGCCTATGGTTACAGTTGGTGAAATTCCAATTGCTCCGGTAAACGGATTCTCTGATCTTATAATTACAAATGATGCTGGTGCAGATCTCAAATATGATGTTAATATAGCGTATGAAAATGGTATTGGAGAAGTTAAATTTTACTATATCATTAATTATGACCCAGCTACTTATGTAGAAGATAATGATAGACATTCTATGGAATGGGAAGGTGATTTGCCAACAGCTGATAATATGTATAGTTTCTCTATTCCAGTAGCTGATCTTGCAGTAGATGATAAAATATCTTGGTATATGAGGGCTAAGGATGGTGAAGGAGATAAAATGTACTATACATTTGGTAAGACATCCGATGAATTTGACGGAGATATCAAAGACGATCCAGCTACATGGAGTGTAGTAGTAAAAAAATAAAATTTCAAGAAGGTGTCGGCTTATGATGATAGGTTATAAGCCGATTTTTACATATTAGTATGCAATTACTTAAAAAATTTATTTTTGTTGTTATTCTTGGATCGTTGATCGTTATTTCATGTAGTGATAACAAAAGTAATGATGGAGGAGGAGATTCAAAAGATGATCTGGAATTGCTGTTAACATTTGATGTTGCAGTTAGTGAACCCTCAGGTTTAGCTATTAATACTGCCGGAACTGTTTTGTATACAGTAAGTGATCATACAGCTCAGGTATATAGTTTAACTACGGAAGGAAGTGTAATGCAAACTTTTTCTTATAAAGGAAATGACCTGGAAGGCGTTTCTACTTTTAAAAGGAATAAGCTTTTATTAGCAGAAGAAAGAACAAAAGAACTTATTGAATTTGATATGACAACAGGAGCTTTTTTAAAGCACAGAATCAATTATAAGAATAATGATGAAAATAGCGGACTTGAAGGAGTAGCTTTCGCTGAAAATTTAAATGCTATTTTTATATTGAATGAAAAGAATCCGGGAAAACTGATAAGATTAAGAAGTGATTTTTCTGTTTCTGTAGAATATGACCTAACATTTGCATCTGATTATTCAGGGATATTTTATGATAATGATTTGAAAGAACTTTGGATTGTTAGTGACCAAAACAGAACATTGAATAAATGTACCCTAAAAGGTGTTTTAATAAAAAATTACTCTATAAAAGTTACTCAAGCAGAAGGAATAACAATTGCAAATAATAAGATATATGTAATAAGTGATGCAGAAGCAAAGCTTTATGTATATAAAAAACCACAATAATAAAACTAAGAATATTAAAAATAAAAACTATTATGGCAAAACCAGAAATGAAAATAGGAGAGATCTCAAAACCGAGATTTGAGTTTAGAACATTTGGACAAAATTTTGACGAATCAGCAAAATTAATGGCTCGTTTGTCTGGTTCGGTTCCAAAAAAAGTATGGGAAAGAGAATCTGATGAAATATATATCCTTTCAAAAACAAACGATATCAACAATACAAAAATTCGTGATGGTAAGATGGACATCAAAACCTTTGTGCAAACTGTTGACGGATTAGAGCAATGGAACCCTTTAATGAAAGGTGAATTTCCAATCTCAAAAGAAGTTTTGGTAAATGATGTGTTCCCGGCTTTTCAAGTGGAGATGCCAGAATTAACGCAAGACACCTATACTTTAAAAGAATTTTTAGCAATGATAGATGCACATGCTGATTTGCAAGGAGTAAAAGTGCATAAACAGCGTTTTGGTTATATGGTAAACGATACGATTTGTGAAACCGGGAATATATTGATCAACGGAGCAAAAGTTGTTACGATCAACTCAGAATCTACAGAGTTAGAAGATATCAAAAAAACTATAGCTGATTGTAAGTTAGAAGGAAATGAAAACCTTAACTATTTACAGGCTATCAAAAGAGTTATTGGTTGGATCAACAAACCATTAGCAAACTAAATAAATTTTGAGTTACAAGATTTGGGTTTTAAGTTGAACCCTAAACCACAAATATAATTATTATGGCAAACAGAGAAATTGAAAGAAAATTTTTAGTAAAAGGTGATTATAAAAAACATGTTTCTAAAGAAACAAAAATAGTACAGGGCTTTCTTTCTACAGTTCCTGAAAGAACGGTTCGTGTTAGAATTAAAGGGAGTAAAGGTTTTCTTACGATAAAAGGAATTGGAAATAAAAGCGGTGCTTCACGTTTTGAATGGGAAAAAGAAATTTCCGTTGAAGAGGCAAATGACTTATTGGCTATTAGTGAACCTGGTACTATTGATAAAACCCGTTTTATCATTAAGGCTGATGGCGATCTTGTTTTTGAAGTGGATGAGTTTTACGGAGAAAATGAAGGCTTAACTGTAGCAGAAATTGAACTACCAAGTGAAGATACTAAATTTACAAAACCAACATGGTTGGGAGAAGAAGTAACAGGACAAGTGAAATATTACAACTCAATGTTAATGAAAAACCCGTATAAAAATTGGTAAATGATACAAACAAATCACTTGTGCTATTCTTGGGGGTTAACATAACTTATTTTTTAAGGGGGAATATTTAAATGTTTAACTGATAAAACTTGATATAAGTTTTATAAGATATGAATTAGTACAAGTGTGTGTTTTGTGAAAAACTTTTTTTAGTAAATTAAATTAGGAAAATGGCAGAAGAAATTATAAAAGAGGAAGAATTTGATGTTCTGGATATGAACAATTACCGAATGGAAAAGCTTCCGGTAAGGGAAAAATCCAAATTCGAAAAGTTTTTAGTAAAAATAGGATCTCCTTTAGCTATTATATTTTTTGTTCTGATTCTTTATGTATTTGACCTTTCTTTTTTAAAGAATTTTGATGTCTCTAAGTTAAGCGCCAGTGCCAAAGAGAATTTTTACGCCATTGGTATGGAGCAGTTTATTCATTCAAATAGAGCAATGCTTGCTATTTTTACAGCTTCTCTTATTTTATGGATTACCGAAGCAATTCCGAATTATTTAACATCACTAATTTTGATCATTTCGTTAGTATTAACAGGAACTTTGCCAGAAGTTGATGCTTACCATCAGTTAGGGCATAAAGTGATGTGGTTAAATATTATGTCGTTTATTTTAGCCAGTATGCTGGTTGCTACTGGTGTAGCTAAGCGTTTTGCACTTTGGTTTATTATAAAATTTGGTCATAATGCCAATTCTGTAATATTTAGTTTTTTGGTTATCAATGTAGTATTGTCTTTGTTTATATCGGCAACCACAGCAAAGTCAGCAATTTTATTACCTGTATTTATGGTTGTTGCTGCTATTTATGGGGGGACAAGTAAAAATAAAAATAACTTTGGTCGTAATGTGCTTTTACAGAATTTATTCCAAAATAATATGGGAGCTTCCTCATTTTTAACAGGTTCAGGTGCAAATTTGCTTGCAGCCTCTTTAATTGCAGGAGCGATTGGGAAAGATGTATTTTTTTCAGAGTGGATGGAGGCAGCATTTCCGGTCGCTATGTTATTAATGATCATAGGCTGGTTTATTGGAACACAAATTATTTTTCCATTAAAACCTGAAGAGAGAAAGCCTCAAATAGAAGGAGGTATGGATAGTCTAAAGAAGGAACTTAAAAAATTAGGACCTGTGAGTTTTCAGGAGATTAAAGCTTTACTTATTTTTGGAAGTATTTTAGCTCTTTGGGTAACAGATAGATATCATGGTATTAGTCCTACTGCTGTTGCCTTTGTGGGGGGAATTGTTGCTTTATTGCCAAATATAGGAATAGTTAAATGGAATGATGTAGATATACCTTGGCACCTTTTATTATTCTCAGCTGGAGCGTATACATTGGGAGCTGGGTTTAAAGTAACCGATCTTCCTCAAATTTCAGTAAACGCAGCTTTTGATGCAATGGGTTTTGGTGTGAATACGCCATTTTGGTTATTGTATGTTGTGTTAACCGGAGGAATGGTCTTCAGTGCTTTGTTTATGCAATCAAAAACAATGCGATCTATGATATTTATTCCAATTGCAATTGGAGTTGCAGTTCGTTTTGGTTTTCCAATAATAAGTTTGGCCTTTCCGGTAGCTATGTTAATTGAGCATGTATATACGCTACCTTTTAACAGTAAACCAGCATTATTATTATACTCAACAGATATGTATAGTATGTCTGATGCTTTTAAATATGGTATCACCATGCAGTTTATCGCCTGGGGAATTTCAATTATTATGGCAATGACCTATTTTAAATGGCTTGGAATAACACCTGATGGTTTATTCTGATTCCAGAATTTAGGTTGAAAGACACCTAAAATATGGAATATGAAACCTGAATTATGATTATCTTTTATGATAAAAAACAGTATAAAAATACATGATAAATTCTCAGTAGTTATTGATGTAACTTATGATAAGCTTTTTAAAAAAAAGAAATCAAAATATACTACATTAACCTATTTATTCTTTCCGGATAGCTTAAATATAAATCATAAAACATATCCTCCAGCAAAATTTTATAATGATGTTAGGTTAAATATTAAATATGAAACTCCTAACTATACATTGGATGATATCAATATTGGGGGTGAATCATTGTATCAAAATTTATTAAAAAACACAAAAAAATTTATTGATAACAGATCAGAAAAGAACCATTTGGTATTTAAAGATCAGGTTAAAATGTTTGCGTCTATTTTTTGTAGTCTGGCTAGAGAAGAAAGCAGATATCTGATCAAATCTAAAGACGTTTCGAAAGAAAGAATTAATTATTTACTTGAGAAGATTACTTTTGTTTTATCAGATTTTAGAAAACTGGTTACAAAAACAAAAAAAATAAATTTTAAGGAAGAGGTAATTAATGTTATTTTTTATGCAGATGAGCATATGAGTAATGTGGTGGAATTTCAGTTGATGAAATTATACAATCATCTAAAAAGAAATAATTACATTGTAGATGAGCTTATTCATATTGTAAAATTAATTAATAAAGAGCAAAAGTATAAAAAGCAGGAGCACTATGACTCTGTTAAAAGTAAAAGTATTGATCCTGATAAATTACTTTTTAAACAAAGTCAGTTAAAAAAGTATATTGAAAGTGTTTTCTTTCTAAATCAGGAAGTTCGTAAAGACGGAGCCATGTTTGAGCAAACTATGCTGGCTATGGCTGCTGGTTTGGCAATGGTTTTTTCTACAGGAATTGCATTTTATTATCAAAGGGTATATGGTAATTTTACAATGCCTTTTTTTATTGCTTTGGTAGTGAGTTATATGTTAAAGGATAGAATAAAAGGATTGATAAGTTTGTTATTTATAAGCAGATCCAGATTTTTATTCAATGATTATAAAATAAAGATCAAAAATTCTTTAGGTGAAAAAATAGGAATTTTTAGAGAGAATTTTATTTTTGTTCCATTAAAAAAGTTAGGACCAAAAGTTAAGAAATATCGCTTGACGGATATGGTAGTGAGGATGAGTGAAAACTCTCTTAATGAGAATGTTATTCAGTATAAAAAGAAAATTATTATCTATCCCAAAAAATTTGGAGATGATTTACCCGATAAGAACATAAATGGATTAACCGATGTAACCCGTTTGAATTTTCATCGTTTTATTCGATATATGGATAATCCTAAAAAAGACTTTATCCTGATTAAAAAAGGAGAGGTTTATCACAAAATAGCCAATAAGATATATCATATCAATATCATTCAAAAATTTTTCACCGAAGAAGGGGTTGAATTTCGCCGCTATAGGGTGATCCTAAATAGAAATGGAATTCGAAAAATAGAAAAAGTTGCTTTAGAGGATTTGTAACTTGACTAGTTGAAATTGGCAATAGTTATTAATTATAGCCTGAAAATTAATCTGGATTTCGTGGTCTTTTCAATTTGATTTATAAGGTATTAGAATTAAAACACATTTTTTATTTTTGAATAGATATTAGTTTTGCTTTACCAGCATAAAACCAGTTTATATGAAAGGCTTAAAAACTACGAATATTATATTCGTGAGACTCTAAAAAAATAATTTCAATTTTTCAGTTAGTCGTCCCGAAAGTTTTCGGGATTAGCGAGATCTAGGTTTAATACCTTGATCCTTGGGTCGATTCCTATTAAAGGGTTCAGGGCTTGCCCTGAGGCTTAATCTAAAGAATTCCTCGGGGTAGTTCATTTTTAAAATTCATCATTAAAATTTTGATTATTTAGTTGAACAAAGTACAATAATTATTTAGGAATGATATAACTTGTTTAGCTTATCATAAAGCTATAATATACATAAAATCAGAAAGATAGGTTCTTTAATGTATAGTTTACCAAACCAGTATTTGACTTAATACCTAGTTTTTTATGGATATTTTTTCTGTGGGTGTCAATAGTAAACCGACTTAATTTTAATTGTTGTGCCATTTGTATAGTTGTTCTTCCTTTAGATATAAGCTGTAAAATTTCTTTTTCTCTCCTGGTTAAGATATGTTCACCAGAATCATGGTCATTATCGAACCATGATCTTATATCTTTAGGTAAATTTTTACTAAAGTAATACTCACCTTTTACAATAGTGTGGATGGCTTGAACTAGCTCTTCTATTTCAATATCTTTAGTTAGATATCCTTTGGCACCTGCTTCTAACATTTCAATAACATCAGCACTTTGGTCGTACATGCTTAGTGCAAGAACTGGGATATTAGGATATTCTTTTGCTAATATTTTAGTAAGTGAAATACCATCTATAATTGGCATTCTAATATCTGTAATTATGATATCTGGTTTGTGACCTTGTTCTAATAGTTTGATAATTTCAAATCCATTTTTTGCTTCTCCTTCAATTGTTAGTCCAATTTTTTTTGATAAGATAGATCTCAATCCATCAATAAATATTTTATGATCATCTGCTATTATTATTTTAATATTCATCTTTTTTCAATTAATTAATCAAATGATTTTATAAAGGTATATTCAAAGTAATGGTAGTTCCTACGTTCAAAGTTGTATCTATATCCATAGTCCCACCAATTTTATCAACACGTTTTTTTATATTTTTCAATCCAAAACCGAAAGGAGTATTATTTTCACTAAAACCTTTGCCATTATCTTCTACAATAATACTGAGTATTTGATCATACTCTGAAAATTGTATAATAATTTCAGTTGCATTGGCATGTTTAATGCAATTTGTTAAAAGTTCCTGTATTATTCTAAATATCTGAATTTCAATAGTGTTTCTAGTATGTTTGTTGACATTGACATTAATTACTTTAACTGATAACGCATGAGAATCTGAAATTTGATTTGCAATAGATTGTATAGAAAGAATTAGACCCTTATTAATAAAAGCACCAAAGTTTTTTTTGTGAGCTATCGTTCTAATTGCTTTATAAGTTTCTTCAGTAAGTTCCTTCAATTTTTTTAGGAGTAGTTCCCTTTCATCTTTCCTGTTGTTTTTGATGTTTGCAATTTCTTCAACATACAGTTTTAGCGTGGCCATTTTACTTCCCAAATTATCATGCAAATCATTTGCAATTCTATCGCGTTCCTTTTCCTGTGCATCAATAATTGCATCAATACCATCCAATTCCTGATCTTTCAAAAGTTTTTCAAGCTTTTGAGTTTTGATGGTATATTTTTGTTTGGCTAAAAGTTTTTTTCTTTTGAAATTTTTGAAATTTGAATACACCAATAGAATTAGTGCCAATAGAATGACTAAAGCAGCAAATAATAAATTTCTATTGATCTTTCGTATAAAATCTATTTCTATATTTTTTGTTTTTAATGCCTCTATTTCTCTTTCTTTTTTTTCTGTTTCGTATTTAGTTTGTATTTCATTGAACTGTTTTTGATTTTCTATGTTTAATATACTATCTGTTAATTTTTCTGATTTTTCCGAATAATATAAAGCTTTATCATATTGTTTAAGACCTTTATAGCATTTTTTCATTTTATCGTAAGCGAAAATAAGTTGTTTCCCATTTACTTGTTTTATTACCTGATCGTAATACTGAATAGCTTTTTTGTATTCTTTATTTTGAAAATATAGATAGCCAAGATTTCCTTGGGTAATTTCAATTCCAGTTTTAAGATTCATTTCATTTTTTAAGTCCAATGTTTTTAATAGATATTTTTTTGACTTTTTAGGATCCATATCTAAATAAATACTTCCCAAATTATTATAAATTGTAGCCAAACAATATTTATTTCCTTTTTGAATTCCTAATTTTTCTGCTTTTAAACTATAATCAATTGCTTTTGTAGTATCACCATTTTTTAAAAATTGCATGGCTAAATTGGGTAATGTAATCAACTGATATTGTGATTGGTTTTGATCATCGAAAATAAGCAATGCCTTTTTACTGTATTCAATGGCTTTGGAATAATTATTTAATTCAGCAAAAGCACTGGCAATATTATTATAACATTTTGC
>JADGEA010000158.1 GCA_016744615.1 Flavobacteriaceae bacterium | reverse complement strand
TTTAGAAAAATCCCCTAATTTAGTTTTATACTCCCTTTTCCAGCGGCTTATCATGCTAATATTTAGCCCGTAGTCATTGCCTACTTGTTCGGTTTTAATACCAGATTTTAATAGTTCAACTATCATAACCTTAAATTCATTGTCATACTTTGTTCTTGCCATAATTCAAATATATAATATTTATGGGCTTATTAAAATTGTCACATCAAAGGCAATAGTTCGTTAAGTTTTTTTTAATTAAAAATCACAAATCATGTAAAACAAAGAATATCAAGTGTTTATATTATTTTCTTTGAATTGGTATTATATTGATAATCTGCGACTTATGTTTTATTGTGTAAAATCAAAAAACAAGCATTTAAATTACTAAATATCAGTCTTTTAAATAAGTTTGTAACGAACTGCTGAAAGGTAGACACTCTAGTATTTCATCTGCTACAGCAAGTAGGGATTTGAACAAGGGAGTTGAATTGAAATTATTTTTGAAAATTGGAAAAAAAACAAAACCAAATATAAAATTTAAAGTGCCCAACAACTGGTATAATTTATTATTGTATTCGAGTAAAAAGAATAATAAAACTATAAGTGGATATACCGGTGATGATGTGCCACGTTTTCCGGTGATGTTGTGCCACTAAAAAGGAGCTGATTTCTTCATCAAATTTAGTTATAATTTTTAATATTTTTCATTTTATTTTTTCTCATGGATTCACCTTCTAATTTTATCCTGTGTGAGGAGTAAACCAGGCGATCTAAAATAGCATCAGCAATAGTTCCTTCACCAATCAATTCATGCCATTTATTAACCGGTATTTGTGATGTAATTATAATGGAACTTCTGTCGTATTTTGATTCAATAATATCCATAAAAGCCTGTCTTGTAATATTATCAAATTCAAAAAGGCCAAAATCATCTAATATCAGTAGATCACACTTTTCAACTTTATCCATAAACTTTGTGTAAGTACCTTCCAGTCTTGCAACTTTAACCCTCTCCATTAATTTGGAAGTATTAAAATACAAGGTTCTGTGTATACCAATTGAAGAATAGATACATTTTAGATGATTATTAATAGATTTGTATACTATTTGGCAATCTTTTAAAATGACTCAAATATTAGTTTGATGACATTCTTCAAAAAGAAGTAAATTTGAATTATTTTTAAGCTGATTTTTTTTAAAATAATTATTCCTTTATAAGATAAAGATACTGAAAAAGACATTTCTAATTTAGTAAGAGGTCCCTTCAATTTTACTATACTTTTTTAAGTGAAATATTACTGAAATACGACTATACATTTTTTTAGGTTTTAGATTTAGTCTTTTATTCGATAATAAAAGACAGAATTTAGCGATGCAAAAAGGTGTGAAATTTGTCTTGGTGAGACAAAAATGACACAGTTTTGAAACAAATCTAAAAAAAAGTGAGGTGAATTAAAAACGAAAACCCTTGCAACACTGTCGTTTGCAAGGGTTTGGATGGAAACAAAAAAGTATTCCAGTGGAGCTACGGGGATTCGAACCCCGGACCTCTTGACTGCCAGTCAAGCACTCTAGCCAACTGAGCTATAGCCCCAAATTATTTTACAAATTAAGGCTTTCCTTTTAAAACTAGCAAGGGAATTTTACTTTCAAAGTCAATTTTCTTCACTTTATCGTCTTCCCATAATTTTTTAAAGAATCCTCTTTTTCTTCTTATTACACATATAATATCCGGATCTTCCTCTCTAATAAATTCTAAAACACCCTGAAAAACTGTTGCATTTTCAGTTAGTGTAGCATTATTGATCATTAACTCCAGGGTTGAATTCAATTTCAGTTTGCTTTCCTCCATTTTTGGTGTTTTAACCTGAATCAAATTGATCTCTGCCTTAAAATTATTTTTTATATTTAATAAAATATCCAGTGTTTTTTCTGATTTGATCTTTCCTCGTTTAATAGCCAATAATACTTTCTTAATCGGTCTGAAACTTGCTGTAGACGGAACAATAAGAACAGGCGTAAGCAAATCTTTAACCATCTTTCCCGTAACCTTTCCTAAAAAAATATTCTTGCTAGAATGGTCATTTTTAGCTGAAGTTACAATCAAATCAACAGCATTCAAACTACAAAAATCATTAATACTATCAAAAGTATCATAGCCTTTAAACGATACCCTACTAATTGCAACCCCTTTTACATCAACACTTTCTATAAGGTCAACCAAAAAATTCTTACTCTCTTGCCCAAATATTTCATCTATTTTTACAAACGAACCTGAAATTTTTGTACTACTAAAGATATTTACAAGAAAGATATTTGCGTTTAAATAGGACGCAAAATCAATGGCATATTGTAATGTGTTTTTTGCATTTTCATTAGGACTAACGGGAACAAGTATATTTTTCATTTTGTAAAGTTTAGATTAATTTATAAATTAATATCTATAATACTCAGGTTTAAAGGGTCCTTCCACTTTTACTCCAATATAATCGGCCTGATCTGGTCTTAATTCATCTAATTCAACGCCAATCTTTTCTAAGTGTAAACGTGCTACTTTTTCATCTAAATGCTTAGGTAGCATATATACTTTATTTTCATATCTCTCTGGATACTTCCACAATTCAATTTGTGCTAAAGTCTGATTTGTAAAGGAGTTACTCATCACAAAACTTGGATGACCTGTTGCACAACCTAAGTTAACCAATCTACCTTCTGCTAGTAGAATAATTTCTTTGCCATCAATAGTATACATATCTACCTGAGGTTTAATTTCATTTTTGGTATTACCATAATTTTCATTCAACCAAGCCATATCAATTTCATTATCAAAATGACCAATATTACAAACAATAGCTTTGTCTTTTAAAGTTCTAAAATGTCTTTCTTGTATAATATCTTTATTCCCAGTTGTAGTAATAACAATATCCGCTTTAGCGATAACATTATCCATTTTCTTTACTTCAAACCCCTCCATAGCAGCCTGTAAAGCACAAATAGGATCGATTTCAGTAACAATAACTCTTGCCCCTGTACCTTTAAATGAAGCCGCAGTACCTTTTCCTACATCGCCATAACCAGCAACAACAACTACTTTTCCTGCTAACATTGTATCGGTTGCACGACGAATTGCATCAACAGCGCTCTCTCTACATCCGTATTTATTATCAAATTTTGATTTGGTAACAGAGTCATTTACATTGATGGCAGGAATAGGTAAAGTACCTTCCTTCATTCTGTCGTAAAGTCTATGAACACCTGTCGTAGTCTCTTCTGATAACCCTTTTACCCCTTTTACAAGTTCAGGATATTTATCTAAAACCATATTTGTAAGATCCCCTCCATCGTCTAGAATTAAATTCAATGGTTTTTTATCTTCACCAAAAAACAGGGTTTGTTCAATACACCATTCAAATTCTTCTTCATTTAATCCTTTCCATGCATATACCGAAACTCCTGCAGCAGCAATAGCAGCAGCAGCTTGATCTTGCGTTGAAAATATATTACACGAGCTCCATGTCACCTCTGCTCCAAGGGCAACCAAAGTTTCTATTAAAACTGCAGTTTGAATGGTCATATGTAAACAACCTGCAATTCGCGCTCCTTTTAAAGGTTGTTCATCTTTATATTCTTCTCTTAAACTCATTAATCCTGGCATTTCAGCTTCTGCCAAGTGAATTTCCTTTCTACCCCAATCCGCTAAATTGATGTCCTTTACTTTAAATTTCACGTAAGTTGACGTTTCTGTACTCATATTATTTATATTTGCTTTTGCATTTGCAAAAATACAAAATACAATTGATATATAATGCCGCTATTTAAAACCATACAACACAATGATTTTACCAAAATTTTGGTATGGAAAATAGAAGAGTCCTACGACGAATTGATGGACAAAATGGTATTAAATAACAAAAGTAAAGAACGCTTAAGTGGAATGAAATCTGAATTGCATCAACGAGGTTTTTTAAGTGTACGGTATTTGTTGAAACTAGCTGGTTATTCCGACTTTGATCTATACTATAATAAATATGGAAAACCTCTTTTAAAAGATGGTAAACATATTTCTATAACACATTCCTATCAATTTTCGGCAATTATAATTAGCAATTCGGATGTTGGAATTGATGTTGAAATGAACAGGGAAAAGATCATCAGAATTTACGACCGATTTGTAAATACTAGAGTAGATTCTTTGTCAAAAGAAGATATGGTAAAGCAACTGGCTGTAATCTGGGGAGCAAAAGAGGCCATGTATAAAACTTATCCTTTCGGAGGTTTAAGTTTTCATAATCATATTGCAATTGATCCATTTTTATTTGCCAATAAAAGAACAAGTGGCAGGGTGAATTTTGATGACTGGAAAAAGGAATATGATATCTGGTTTACCTTTTTTGACGAAGGTTTTACCATGGTTTATGCAATTCCAAGTAAAAAGTTAAAGGTAAAAAATATAAAGTGAATTCAATCTACTCTAAAATATTATCATCAAAACAAAAAGGTAAAAAATTACTGGCCGTATTGCTGGATCCAGATAAACTTGAACCAAAAAAAATTGAAGAAGTAACAACTAATATTGATCCAAAAGAAGTTGATTTTATTTTAATTGGCGGAAGCACTGTAAAAAATGGAGTTACGGAGATATTTGTCAAAAAATTAAAAAAATATACCAATATTCCTTTGGTTTTATTTCCAGGTGATTTTAGTCAGATCAATAAATATGCAGATGCTATTTTATTTCTTTCTCTCCTTTCGGGAAGAAATCCGGAGTATCTGATTGAGCAGCAAATACAATCAGTTCCACTTATTCAAAAAACAGATTTGGAAGTTATATCTACGGGTTATATCTTAATTGATGGTGGTATAGAAACTGCCGTTCAAAGAGTAAGTGAAACGATACCAATTTCTCCAAATAGCTTAAAAAAAATTGTGCATACTGCTTGTGCAGGAATGTATTTAGGAAATCAGCTAATATACTTAGAAGCTGGCAGTGGAGCTCAGAATCCGGTTCCTGCAGAAGTGATAAAAAATGTAAAAAAGGAAATAAAAATTCCATTAATTGTTGGTGGAGGAATTAGAACTAAACAGCAATTGGAAACTGCCTATAAAAGTGGTGCTGATTTGGTTGTTGTAGGAACTGCTTTTGAAGAAAATAATAATATTCTAAATAAAATCATATAAAATGAACGTATCTATTGATGTTTCCATGTACCCCTTGCACAAAGATTTTGAAACCCCTATCAAAGAGTTTATAAAAATACTTCGGAAATCAGAATTTCATACTGAAGAAAATGGTTTAAGCACCCAAATATTCGGAGATTACTTACAAGTAATGGAATTTATAAATACCAATGTTCACGAAGTATTGTTAAATGAAAAGAACTGTATTTTTATTCTGAAAATTGTAACCGACGACCGTAGCCACCATGACCCAAATTATTGATTATTTATTTGAACAATACCATAGTTATGATACCATTGATATTGTTCTGGAAATTATTGCCGTAATTTTTGGGTTTTTCTCTGTATGGTTTTCCAAACAAAATAAGATATGGGTTTTCCCTACAGGGATGATTAGTACCATTATTTTTGTTTATTTGTTATTGAAATGGGGACTTTTAGGCGATATGATGATCAATGGTTATTATTTTGCCATGAGTGTTTACGGGTGGTATATCTGGACCAGAAAAGTTGATGCAAATCATGTAACTCCAATAAGTAGAACCACAAAAAAGGAAAAGAAACAATCTGTATTTATATTTGTTGCAACTATTATATTTGTTTTTATCATTTATCAGATATTTGATAAGTGGACGAGCTGGACCGCTTACGTAGATACAATTACCACAGCAGTTTTCTTTGTTGGAATGTGGTTAATGGCAAAAAGAAAAATTGAAAACTGGATCTATTGGATCATTGGTGATATTATTTCTGTACCTTTATATTTGTATAAAGGACTCGCATTTACTGCTTTTCAATACTTTGGATTTACTTTTATAGCAATTTTTGGATACATCGCATGGAAAAAATACCTGAACAAAGATCAGCAAACCTTATAAAAGTAGTTTTATTTGGCCCTGAATCAACTGGCAAAACTACTTTATCAAAACTTTTGGCACGCCATTATAACACGGTGTGGGTTCGTGAGTTTGCTCGAAATTATTTGCAAAATAAATGGAATAATACGCGTGAAACCTGTGAGCATAGTGATTTAATTCCCATTGCCATTGGGCAGATGAAACTGGAAAATGATCTATCAAAAAAAGCCGATAAAGTATTAATCTGTGATACAGATCTTTTGGAAACAAAAGTATATTCAGAAGAATATTACGGTGGTTTTGTTGATCCTGAATTAAATAAGTCTGCTTTAAAAAATCAGTATAATTTGTATTTACTCACTTATATTGATACACCCTGGGAAGAAGATGATCTACGTGACAGACCCGAACAACGACAGGAAATGTTTGATGCATTTGAAAAAGCTCTGATAAAATATAACCGACCATTTATTACCTTAAAAGGAAGTGTAAAAAATCGATTGGATAAATCTGTGGAAGCAATTGATCAACTTCTAAAAAACTATAAAGATCTAGATACTTTTTCAAAAAAATAGAAAAAATAAGAATTCTTGGTATTAACACTTTTAAAAATACGCCTCAATGATTTGCCTATTAAATCATGAATAAAAAAATACTACATAACGAACTTAAATTCAAAGCAATTCGCTCAGGAGGACCTGGAGGCCAACATGCCAACAAAGTCTCTTCAAAAGTTGTATTGTTTTTTGATATTCAAAATCCAAATGCATTTACAGGGGAAGAATTAGATTTGGTCTTCAAAAATCTAAAAAACAAGCTCACCAAAGAAAATATTCTTATTCTTTCATCAGAAGAAACCAGAAGTCAGCATAAAAATAAAGAAATTGTTCTCGAAAAATTTAATGAAATTATCAAAGAAGCCTTAAAAATTCCAAAAAAAAGAAAGGCTACAAAACCAAGCAGAGCATCTATAAAAAAACGTTTAGAAACTAAAAAAAATCATGCATTTAAAAAGGTATCCAGACGTAAACCAAACACATCAGATTAAACTATTATAAATATTTTATTTTTTTACTTGTATTAATTCAATTTTCATTTGTAATTTTGCAAAACTTTCGGGGGTGCCTGTTTAAATAATAAACGGCTGAGATGATACCCATAGAACCTGAACAGGTAATGCTGTTAAGGGATATAGCTACTTCTCGTCATATTATTTTATCTGTTTATCTCTAAAAAGTTAAAAATTTTATTAATAACTATTAGATAAATTAAGATGAAAAAACATTCATTATTTATTTTTGCCATGCTATTTGGAGCAATTTCGTTTGCTCAAGAAAATGGCATTTTAAATGACACCATAAACTTAGATGAAGTTTTGGTTAACGCTACACGAGTAAGTGAAAAAGCGCCATTTACACAAAGTAACATTACTAAAGAAGAAATTGAAGAAAGAAACTTAGGGCAAGACATACCAATGTTATTAAATTTCTTACCCAATGTAGTAACAACGTCTGATGCCGGAGCTGGAGTTGGCTATACAGGTATTCGAGTTCGAGGTAGCGATGCTACTCGTGTAAACGTTACAATTAATGGTATTCCGCTAAATGACAGTGAGTCACATGGCGTTTTTTGGGTAAATATGCCAGATTTTGCTAGCTCTACCCAAAGTATACAATTGCAAAGAGGTGTTGGCTCGTCAACTAATGGAGCTGGTGCTTTTGGCGCCAGTTTAAGTTTGGCAACCAATGGCATTAGTGATAACGCTTTCGCGGAAGTAGCACTATCTGCCGGATCATACAATACCTTTAAAACAAACATACAGTTTGGTACAGGAATTTTAGAAAGCATAGGAGATTTTAAAGCAGAATTTACAGGCCGAATTTCAAAAATTGAAAGTGATGGATATATAGATAGAGCATCTTCCGATTTAAAATCAGTTTTTTTATCTGCAAGTTTTTTTAATGAAAATACCTTAATAAAAGCAATTGCTTTTGGCGGGCATGAAATTACATACCAATCGTGGTACGGACTTGAAGATGAAGATAAATTAGAAAATGATAGAACCTATAACCCCGCAGGAGAAATTGAAGATGATAATGGCGATTTTGTAGGTTTTTATGACAATCAAGTGGATGATTACAAACAAGATCATTATCAATTGCACATCAATCATAACTTTGAAAATAATTGGGTAGCAAACCTTGCTTTTCATTATACTTATGGTAGAGGTTTTTATGAACAATATAAAAATGATAGAGATTTCTCAGATTATGGATATACACCCATCACTATTGACGGGCAATTGGTTGAAACTACCGATGTGGTACAAAGAAAATGGTTAGATAACGATTTTTATGGTACCACTTTTTCACTCTTAAAAACCTTTGATAATCTAAATGTAATTTTTGGAGGAGCATATAATAAATATGATGGAGATCATTTTGGAAAAGTTGTTTGGGCAAAATACGGTAGCTCCATGATTAATGATAAGTTTTACGATAATACAGGTATTAAAAAAGATTTTAATATTTATACTAAAGCAGATTATACTATAGGTGAAAATTGGAGTGTTTTTGCTGATTTGCAATTCCGTAATATTGATTATTCTGTTAAAGGTGTTGCTTTTGGAGACCAAGGAAAGTATGATCTTCTTTTTAGTGATAAAAACAACTTCTTTAACCCAAAAATGGGAGTTAATTACGCTATCCATAAAAATAATTTTTATCTTTCTTATGCAAGAGCAAATAAAGAACCAAAAAGAGCCGACTATTTGCATAATAACGATATAAAACCCGAAAGCTTAGATGATTTTGAGCTAGGCTGGAAATATAAAAGTGACAGATTTTTATTAAATACTAATGTTTATTTTATGAATTATAAAGATCAACTGGTATTAACAGGAGCCCTTGATGATGTTGGTAATTATGTTGCAGAAAATATCGAAAAAAGTTACAGGTTAGGTTTAGAAATTGAATCTTCAATAAACATATTAAAAAATTTACAATGGCAGCCTAATTTAGCTTTGAGTATTAATAAAAATATGGATAAATATGCTGAATTTGATGGTGAATTACAAGGTTTTGGAAATACAGATCTATCGTATTCACCAAATATTGTTGTAAGTAGCAATATAGTTTATCAGCCTATTAAGAGATTAAATATTAATTTTCTATCTAAATATATAGGAGAACAATTTATGAGTAATATCGAGCATGAAAAGTCAAAATTAGATGATTATTTCGTAAATGATTTATTAGTAAGCTATAAATTAGAAACAAAAAAAATATTTAAATCTATTGTTTTTACAGGAATGTTAAATAATATGTTTAATACAGAATATGTTTCTAATGGATATTTTTATACTTATGACGATACTTGGTCAGATCCAAATCAAGTAACAACCATAACAGGGGCTGGTTACTATCCACAGGCAGAAATTAATTTTTTACTGGGAGTAACATTAGCGTTTTAAAAAAATCGGTGTAATAGACAAAAAGGAGGCTGATTTAGGTTGATATTTTCCAAGTGGACAAAAAGGAGGCTGTATTTTTCATTTATTTTTGGATATAAAAAATGTGTTATTAACTTTGCTTATCAAGAAAAACGGAAACAGGCTCTGCTGGAGAGCAACCTGTCAGGGATACACTTGATGGCTAACGAAAATGTCAATAAAAAGGGATTCAAAAGAGTCCCTTTTTTGATACTTTTCAGATGCCATTATGCCTTTAAAAACTCATCAATAAATTTAATTTTTC
>JADGEA010000380.1 GCA_016744615.1 Flavobacteriaceae bacterium | reverse complement strand
TTAATTATGGCAAAGGAAAAAGAAGCGATGTTCTCGCAAAAAAATAGAAGATTATTATTAGATCCGCTGAATGATGATAATCCAATTACAGTTCAGGTATTAGGTATTTGTTCTGCCTTAGCAATTACGGTACAATTAAAACCTGCTATAGTTATGGCAGTTGCGGTAATGTTTGTATTGGTTTTTGGTAATCTGATCGTTTCATTGATGAGAAATATAATTCCTAACCGAATCAGAATCATCGTTCAGTTATTGATTGTTGCTTTTTTAGTGATTTTGGTTGATCAGGTGCTAAAAGCATATGCTTATGATGTAAGTAAAGAGTTATCTGTTTTTGTTGGTTTGATCATTACAAACTGTATTATCATGGGTAGGTTTGAAGCTTTTGCATTGGCTAACGGACCATGGAAATCAGTTTTAGATGGCGTAGGAAACTCTATGGGTTACGGTATTATTCTGATTATTGTTGCATTTTTTAGAGAGCTTTTAGGTTCAGGAAAATTGGGAGGATACGAAGTTTTAGGGCATAAAGCCAAAACTATTGCTGAATCAACAGGTGTATACCAGTATGGTTATGAAAATAATGGCTTTATGCTATTATCACCAATGGCTTTGATCACCGTAGGAATTATTATTTGGTATCAAAGATCAAGAAATAGAAAATTAATTGAAAATTAAATTATAGGGAATTTTTATATCCTTTATTAAAATAAAAATATCATGGAAGATTTAGGAAGTTTATTTATAAAAAGCATATTTATTGACAATATGGTTTTTGCCTATTTTCTGGGAATGTGTTCCTATTTAGCTGTTTCAAAAACAGTGAAAACAGCAGTTGGTTTAGGTGCTGCAGTAATTTTTGTAATGACCATTACGGTACCTGTCAATTATTTATTAGATACTTATATCTTAAAAGAAGGAGCTTTGACATGGTTAGGAGCTGAATATGCAAGTATTGATTTAAGTTTTTTAAGTTTTATCATGTTTATTGCAGTAATTGCATCCATGGTACAGTTGGTTGAAATGATCGTTGAGCGTTTTGCACCTGCACTTTACAGTGAATTAGGAATCTTTTTACCTTTGATTGCTGTGAACTGTGCAATATTAGGAGGGTCATTATTCATGCAGCAAAAAAACTTTTCAACAGTGACTGAATCTGTAGTTTACGGAACAGGTTCTGGAATAGGTTTTTTCCTTGCAATTTTAGCCATTGCCGCCATTAGAGAAAAAATTACGTATTCAAATATTCCAAAACCTCTAAAAGGATTGGGTATTACCTTTATTATTACAGGATTAATGGCAATAGCTTTTATGAGCTTTTCAGGAATAAAATTATAATTATCTTCATTTAAGAATATATATAGAATGAATCCAATCGTAGCAAGTGTAGTTTTTTCTCTAGTATTGATACTAGTTTTAGTAACCATATTATTAGTAGCTAAGGCAAAATTACTTCCGTCAGGAAAAGTAAAAATAATAATAAACGGGAAAAAAGAAATTGAAGTTGAAACAGGGAGTACTCTTTTAACAACTTTGGGAAATGAAAAAATATTTTTACCATCAGCCTGTGGTGGTGGTGGAACCTGTATCCAGTGTGAATGTCATGTGCAAAGTGGAGGTGGTGAGGCATTACCAACAGAAGTGCCAAATTTTACACGTAAACAATTGGCTGAAGGAATTCGTCTCGCTTGTCAGGTAAAAGTAAAAGAGGATATGGAAATTACTATTCCTGAAGAAATATTTGGTATTAAAAAATTCGAAGCAACAGTAGTTTCCAATTATAATGTTGCTTCTTTTATCAAAGAATTTGTTGTTGAATTGCCTGAAGATATGGATTATAAAGCAGGTGGTTATATTCAAATTGAAATACCTAATACAGTAGTTGATTTTAAAGATATGGATATTACTGCCCATCCGGTTGAACATCCAGGAGAGCCTGAAAAATTCAAATTAGAATGGGATAATTTCAATCTTTGGCCTTTACAGATGAAGAATAATGAGGAAGTTGAAAGAGCTTATTCTATGGCCTCTTACCCTGCAGAAGGAAGAAATGTGATGTTAAATGTTCGTATAGCAACTCCGCCATGGGACAGAGCTAAAAATGGCTGGATGAGTGTTAATCCAGGTGTTGCGTCTTCTTATATTTTTAGTAGAAAGGCAGGTGATAAAGTAATTGTTTCAGGACCTTATGGTGAATTCTTTATCAATGATAGTGATGCCGAGATGTTATATGTAGGAGGTGGTGCAGGAATGGCTCCAATGCGTTCACATTTGTATCATTTGTTTAAAACTTTACAAACAGGTAGAAAAGTAACTTACTGGTATGGTGGTAGATC
>JADGEA010000157.1 GCA_016744615.1 Flavobacteriaceae bacterium | reverse complement strand
AAAAACATCCATATATTGAATTTATGATTCATTCATCAGAATTCATGCCCGGAGGCAGCCCAAATTTTGTAAATGAATCACAGATTGAAAAATTATATCAAGATATGGAACATTTATTTGCAATCATCCAACAACAAAGTTTTATTGGCATGACACTTAAAGATTACTATAAACAGGTAACAAGATAATGAAACCAATAGGGCATATTGCCGTTGGATCCATAGCTCAGCAGATTTTATCTATCATCATCTTTATAATTCTTACTCGCCATCTTGGTGCAGAGGGATATGGTATGGTTGCCGCCGCTTTAGCATTAGCAATCTCAATCTATGATTTTAGCTGTAATTGGATGGAACCTTATATAGTGAGAACCGGAGCAAAGCAAGTATTTCATTATAATAAGCTTGGAGATGTATATATAATAACAACGATTATTTCATTTATTCTTATGCTTTTAGGATTAGTTATTATAACTTTTTTAGAAAGTTTCAAGATTGGAAGTCTTCATATTTATGGTGGTATGTCATTACTAACAATATTATTATTAGGATTATTTTTCTTAAACTTACTTAGAACTGGCTTAGAAGCTACTCAATCCTTTCGTGGATATGGATACTCACTCTGGATCGATAAAATATTTTATTTGGCTGCCGTTCTTGTTCTGTTTTTTTACGGACTATTAGAAAGCCAGACTGCACTATATGCTAATGCTGTTGGCATGTTATTAGTTGCCATATTAGGGCTAGTTTACTTCGTAAAAACCCATATAAATTTTCATATAAAATCATTCTTTAGTTGGAAAGAATTTTTTAAAAGCACAAGCCCCGTATTATTGACAACAATCATAATATATTTCTCCTCATATCCTTTTGTAATCTTATTAGTTGGCAATATATCAGGCTTAGAACAAGCAGCTTTTATAAGTGTTGCCTTTGTAATTAGCGGCTTAATGTTACAACCCATACAATGGATGACACCTACTTTGTTACCCAAATTTACGATAGCAATCGAATCTGGTAATAAAAAAGTATTACGCGATCAAATTGAAAAAGTACTGTTTCCTTTCGTAATACTATACAGTATAGCTGTAATCATATTTATTATGTTTACCATATCAACACCAATTATTCCTATTTTACTTGGCGAAGATTTTCGTCAAGGAATTCCAGTGATAGTTTTAATTATTTGCACCGTTGTTCCTAAAATAATTCATCTATTGATTATTCAGATGCTATATGCACGTCATCAAGAAATGTTAATTCTTATGGCTAGTTTAGCCGGCAGTCTATTTTTTATTTCAATAGCATTTCTCTTTCCAGATTCTCAACAGTTTCTAATTGGACTCTTAATAGGTGAATGGGTAATGCTGATTATAGAAATACGGGCATTAAAAGACATAGTTTCTTTACAAATACAACTGAAGCTACTGTTACTTTTAGGATTATTTATAACATTCAGCTTTTTACTCTTAATGGCATCTACTGAAATAATATTAAGTGCTTGTGCCTTTATTTTAGTAATACTAGGAACAATGGCATTTAAACATCGTGATATATTTTGGAGTTATGTATATGAACAATAACAAACCAGCCTTTCTAATTACAATTGATACAGAAGGCGATAATCTATGGCAACAACCACGCGAAATTACCACTAAAAACGCTGCATTCCTACCGCGTTTTCAATCACTATGTGAGCGTTATGGCTTCAAACCTACCTACTTAACCAATTATGAAATGGCTAAATCAGATCAATTCGTAGAATTTGGCAAGGATGTGCAAGCTCGTGGTACCGGAGAAATTGGTATGCACCTTCATGCTTGGAATTCACCTCCCATCATTCCGCTCACCAATGATGATTTTAAGTATCAACCATTTTTAATTGATTATCCAGAATCAGTTATGCGCGATAAGATCGCTGTTATGACAGATTTGCTTGAAGAACGATTTGAAACAAAAATGTTGAGTCATCGCGCCGGGCGTTGGAGTTTTAATAAAATTTATGCACAACTATTGATTGAGCATGGATATTGCGTAGATTGCTCTGTAACTCCACATATTTCATGGCAAGATGTTCGCGGCACAGATTTTTCATCTTATCCTGAACATGCTTATTTTGTTGATTCGGAAAATAAATTGCTTGAACTACCGATGACTATTATGAAATACGATAGATCATCTTTAATTAAAACTTTATCAGAACTACCACAAATAGGACGTGGTATAAGACATTTTTGGCCAACTATAACTTGGTTGCTACCTAGTAGGCGTAATCTGAAAGCAATATTAGCTCTCGTTCAGCAAGCAATAGCAGAAAAACGTCCTTACATTGAATTTATGCTTCATTCATCAGAACTAATGCCCGGAGGCAGTCCAAGTTTCGTGAACCAGCATCAAATTGAAACTTTATATAATAATATGGAAATATTATTTGAAACAATAAGCAAAAATTTTATTGGAATGACACTGAAAGATTATTATGTTGACATTAAAAATTAAAAAAGGACCTTTTACCTCTAATATCAAATGGTTTTGTCCACGTCCTAAGATATGGGAAGCATTTGGATTTTCTGAGTATGATCAATGTCTTTATCAAAACAAACTATTTGGTTTTCGCTATGAAAGTTTTTACACAATTCATGTTGATATAACCGCGGATGAAGAAACTTTACTGGCTAATTGTAGAAAAGATACCCGTTATAAAATTAAACGGGCACGACGAGAAGGCTTACAATTTAAGATTGGAAATGACTTTGAGAAATTTGTAAAATTCTATAATGAATTCGCGCTATCTAAAAATATTGCAACAATCAAAAAATCAGATTTAGAACTATTTCGTCCCTACATCCATATCACGCAAGCAATTTATGAAGACGAAATTATGGTGACACATACCTATTTTTTTGATAAAGAAATAAAACGCGCCTGTTTACTTCATACTGCATCCTTATTTCGTAATTGTGATGATTCCAAAATGCGACAAATTATAGGACGTGCAAATCGCTTTTTACACTTTGAAGAAATGTTATATTTTAAGAAATTAGGAGCAAATATTTATGATCTAGGAGGCATCGCAGTAGATGATTTAAATGAAGATCGTGCAAAAATAAATCATTTTAAAGAAGGCTTTGGTGGAGAGCTAGTTAAAGAACCATACTATTATTCTTATCCACTTTACTTATATGTATGTTTCAAAAAACTATTTAATAAATAATGAAACGAATTAATTTTTAAAAGAGAATACAATGAAAATTCTTAATGTCATAGACTCACTCACACAAGTAGGAGGTGCGGAACAAGCTTTAGTGAATTTATTACCAGCATTACAAGCTCGCGGCTTGGAATGTGAAGTTGCTGTTTTATGGCCGCCTTACACGCTTGCCACTGAATTAGAAAAAAACGGTATAAAAGTACATCGTTTAGATATTCCAAATCGCTGGGCAGTAATCAAAGGAAGTATCAAATTAGCAGAACTTTTAAAGAAAAAAAAATTTGATATTATCCATGCACACTTATTTTTTGCAGAATTTTATACCGCACTAACTTACCCTATAGTATCATCACCGCGCCGCGTAGTGTCTTTTCATAATTTGGCTTACGATACTGATCCTGCTGATACTAATTGGAAAAAAATCCGTAAGCAAATGCAGAGTTTTCTTCTCCGTTATGGCACAAATTCACAAATAGGAGTTAGTACTGCTGTAGCAGAACATTATTCTGCTAATCTAAACTTGCAAAATGTAAAAGTTATTCACAATGCTTTTCCTATTCAAAACTTAGCATGTGAAGACAAAAAAATACGGGAACATTACGCTATAGCGGATAATGAATTTATCATTATTATGCCGGGACGATTATCTCCTGAAAAGAATCATAAAATATTATTACAAGCTCTAACTATTATTAAACAAAAAAAATTGTATCCCCGTCTATTAATTGTTGGCGATGGACCACTCCGCGATTCTATTCAGAAAAAAATCGTTAAGGCACAACTATCAGAACAAGTTATTTTACATCATGGAATACCTAATCATGAATTGAAAGCTATTATGCAGGTCGCTGATGTTTTAGTGATGCCATCGATTTCGGAAGGTTTTGGATTAGTACATGCTGAGGCAATGTCAGTGTCAACTTCAGTTATTGCTACTCGTGTCGGTGGGGTAATAGACCTAATAGAAGATGGAATCTCTGGTTTATTGTTCCCTTCAGGAGATGCCGCATCTTTAGCAGATAAAATTGCACAACTTATGACCAATCCTAAACTTAGAGAACAATTGGGGCAATATGGTCGTAAAAGAATTGAAACATGCTTTAGTGTTGATGTGATTGCTAATAAATATGTAGATTATTACAATAATATAATAAGGAATATAAAATGTGTGGAATAACAGGTTTTTTTTCTTCTAATAACAATTTTTCAGAATCGGATCTGCGCTGCATGACTCAAATGCTCTATCATCGCGGTCCAAATGCTGATGGTTATTTTTTTGATGGTGTTTGTGGTTTGGGGCATAGACGTTTGAGCATTCTGGATTTATCAGAACAAGCCAATCAGCCTATGCACTCTAGTAATTTTACCATTGTTTTTAATGGTGAAGTTTATAATTTTCATGAAATTGCTAAAGACTTACAATTAAAATTGAGAACAAGTTCTGACACTGAAGTAATTTTAGAAGCTTTTATTAAAAAAGGAATTGATTTTGTTCATGAATTAAATGGTATGTTTGCTTTAGCAATTTACGATAAAACAAAGCAAGAACTCTATTTATTGAGAGATAGAATAGGTATTAAACCATTATATTATTTTTGGGATGGAAAACGTTTTGCTTTTGCTTCTGAATTAAAATCACTTTCACAACTACAACAAGAAATAGATCAAACTGCTATCCATGACTTTTTACATTTAGGTTATATTCCGGCACCAAAATCAATTTATAAAAATATTTTTAAATTACCTGCTGGAAGTTGGTTAAAGATTTCAAAACAGGGATTAGAAATAAAAAAATATTGGAATTTAAAAGATAAAATTTCCCAAAATCTTTTAACAGACGAAATAGAAGCGAAAGAACAACTACATAATTTACTAAAAAGTTCAATTAAATATAGACTAATCAGTGATGTACCATTAGGTATTTTTCTAAGTGGAGGCATAGATTCCAGTTTAGTAGCCGCTTTAGCCGCGAACCAGTCAGATAACAAAATTAATACTTTTTCTATTGGTTTTAAAGAAAGCCAATTTAATGAATCTGAATTCGCCAAAAAAGTCGCTAATCACTTAGATACTAACCACCATGAATTTATTATTTCCACCGCCGAAGCGAAACAGCTGATTCCGAATTTAGTGGATATTTATGATGAACCTTTTGCAGATTCTTCCGCAATTCCTACGATGTTAGTTTCAAAACTTGCCAAAGAACATGTGACTGTGGTATTGGGCGGTGATGGTGGAGATGAATTATTTTTTGGCTATGGAATGTATGAATGGGCACAGAGACTTTCTAATCCTTTTTTAAAAACCTTTCGTCAGCCTATTTCTAATATATTAAAACAATTAAAAGCAAATAAATATCAAAAGGCAAGTGATTTATTTAACTATCCTGATGAACAAAATCTAGCAAATCATATTTTTTCACAAGAACAATCTCTATTTTCAAATCAAGAATTAACAAATTTATTAAATCATCCTTTAAATATAGAACCACAAAATATAATAACTGATTCTAATCGAATTTTAACAGCTATGGAGAAGCAAGCTTTATTTGATTTGGAATATTACTTGCCTGATGAATTATTAGTAAAAGTTGACAGAGCAACGATGCAACATTCATTAGAAGCCCGTGTACCATTGCTTGATTACCGAATAATTGAATTTGCTTTAAATTTGTCTCCGAAATTAAAATATCGAAATGGTATTAGTAAATATTTATTAAAACAGATTTTATATAAATATACTCCAAAAGAATTCTTTAATCGTCCAAAATGTGGTTTTTCTATACCTTTAGTTGAGTGGCTACAAACTGATTTAAAATACTTGTTAGATGATTATTTAAATGAAAAAATAATTAACAATTTTGGCATTGTGAAGTATGAACAAGTAAAACAAATGAAAAGGCAATTTTTAGCAGGTAATAGTTATGTGTATGGTCGCTTATGGGCTTTAATTATTCTACATCAATTTTTAATAAAACATGAATCTACAATAACATAAAATAGGTTAAATATATGAAATTATCAATACGTTGGATACTGGCAATAATATTTATAGTGTTTGGAATTATTACTATAGACTTACAATCATTAAAATGGACATTTTTGGGATTATTATTCTTTTCAATACCTCTTTTATTTCAATTTTTCAAATCTAATTATCTCCGATATGGGGCATTGTGGTTTGGAGTTTTCATGTTGAGTCAGACATTATTATCTTCTTTCATAAAAGGATACTTCCTAACATTATCTCCAAATGTATATAGTTATGTTGATATTGAAGGTTTGCAAGGTATTCATGGTAAACAATTAATTACAACAGATCATAAAGGATTTCGAGTTACCAAAAAAGTGGATTATAACTCAAATGATGATTATAAGATTTTTGCAATAGGTGGTTCAACAACGGAACAAATAGACATAGATGATAAAAAAACGTGGACACATTTGCTTCAAGAAAAATTAACATTGAAAATGAAGCAAGAAGTTACTGTGATAAATACGGGAGTTTCAGGTTTAAGAGCTAGACATCATTTAGCAACTCTGAAGAATATCATCAAATATAAGCCTGATATGGTTATATTCTTGGTAGGAATTAATGATTGGAATTGGCATATTAAAGATCATATTAAGAAATTGCATGGACAAAGTATTACAAAATATCTACAAAATATTAGAATGCAGTTAGTTCTAAATAAGACTATGTTAGGTTCAATTTTAAGAACAACTTTTTACACAGCTAAAAAAAGCAGTGGATCACCATTACAATTTGTTGATCACGACTCACTCAAAAAACTTATAGGATCGTTAGATAGAGATTCTAAATATACATTTAATCCTAATGATGTTCATTCTCAATATAAGAATATGTTGGGTGAAATAAGTGCGATTTGTCATCAAAATAAAATTGAATGTATGTTTGTAACACAACCATCAGGATATCAAAAGGGAGCAACTAATGAATTTAAAGCAGGCTTTTGGATGACACCTCCTTTTGAAGAATATACCTTAAATTTTGATTCTATGGTCAAGATCTCATCCTTGTATAATAAATATACATTTAATATTGCGAATGATCATAATCACAGTGCTTGTGATTTAGCTTCTAGTATCAAGCCTTCTTATGATTTCATGTTTGATGATTGTCACTTTAATATTAATGGTGCATTAAAAGTATCTGAAATATTATTTTCTTGCATAACTGCTAAACAATAAAATGTTTTTGAAAAATATAGGAAAATAGATGTTATCTAACAAAAATATTTTAATTATAAAAACACCTGAAGAGCTTGAAGAATACATACCTGCTTGGGAAAAATTAGTAAAGAATGCTACAGACGAAAACATTTTCTTTGAACCTAGCATCTTAATACCAGCATTGCGTTTTCTAAATAATGAGCAGGCATTTATATTGCTGATATTTGCTGATGATATTTCTAAAGAACAAGGTTTAATAGGTTTATTTCCCTTAGTATATCGTAAAAAATATAAAGGTTTACCTATTCTTCATCTAAGTATATGGCAAACACAACAATGTTTTTTAGGTAATCCATTAGTACATAAAGATTATATACAAAGTTGCTTAGACTTTTTATTTAAATGGCTAGAACATAATTCAAAAAGTTTCTTATCGTTCCGTGAATTTATTGACGATAGCATATTTAGTCAAGAGTTAGAAAAATATTTAAAAACTAAAAAATATAGTATTGATGAAGTAGAAAAATATAAACGAGCTTTTTTGCACTCTGATTTAACAACAGATGAATATTTAAAACAAGGAATATCTAATAAATGGCGTAAAAATTGGCGCAATAGAACTAATGCTCTAAATAGATTAGGTAAAGTCAATTTTAGTATTTTAGATAAAAATAATATAACAGAAGAAAATATTGAACAATGGATACAAGATTTTCTTCTAATTGAACAAAGCGGTTGGAAAGGTAAAGACGGTACTGCTTTAGCTTGTGATAAAAACGAAACTAAATACTTTATTGATATAACTAAACATGCTGTACAAAAATCAAAGCTTTTGATGTTTAAGTTGACTTTAGATGATAAACCCATTGCGATGCAATGCAATTTTGTTTCGCATGATGGCACCTTTATATTTAAACCTGCTTATAATGAAAATTATTACAAATATTCACCGGGGATGTTATTAGAATTAAAAATTATATACTATATTTTAAATCATAAAGAAATCAAGTGGATGGATTCTTGTTCTTTACCTAATTCTTCAATATTTGACCTCTTACTTCAAGAGCGGCGTACTATTAGATCTTTCAATGTTAGTACCAAAAGTTGGAAAAGCAAGTTAGTAATTATTTTGTTAAGTTTTGTTAGAAAATTTTATAGAAAGATATATAGATTATGAAAGATATAAAAATAGTTCTTGAACAAGATAGTTTCACTTCTTTTTTAGATTTATCAAGATGGATAGCAGCTTTCATAGTTTTTGCTGGTCATCTACATGAGTTGCTTTTATCTCCTTATGAACAAGTAGAACAACAAAATATTCTAGTTGCTGTATTTTATTTTGTAATAGGATTAAGTAGTGAAGCAGTAATGGTTTTTTTTGTACTTAGCGGTTTTTTAATAGGTGGAAAAAATCTTGCTAGAGCCAAAACAGGTTCTTTTGATTTTAGTAGCTATTGTGTAGATCGCATTTCACGTCTTTATGTGGTTTTATTACCAGCGGTACTTATAGGCTATTTTCTGGATATTATTGGAAGTAGCTATTTTCCAGAAGCAGGGCTTTACAAGTTATTGTCATATCATGTTGTTACCGAACATCTTGATAGCAGTATTCTTATAGGAAATTTATTAATGTTGCAGAGTTTTTATACAACAGTAATAGGAAGCAATTTGCCATTATGGAGTTTATCCTTTGAATTCTGGTTTTATTTATTGTTTGGGCTATTAATAGTAATTATTTTTGAAAATAAACAAAGTCAGTGGAAATTTTGGAAAATTATATTAGCATTAATGATAATACTATTACTAGGTTATAAGTTTATTTTATATTTTTTAATATGGTGTATAGGATTAAGTATTGCTTTTTTAAATAGAAAAATAATCAAAAATCCTATTATAGCTATAATACCTTTTATAAGTGTTTTAATTATATCTAGGTTTCATCTGATAACAATACAATATTTATCTGATTTATTGGCAGCTATAAGCTTTGGAATTTTTCTGCTTAGCATGAAGGAAATTAATAATTCATTTTTGTACAGAACTAAAAAAATCAACTCAGTATTAGCTGGATTTTCATATAGTTTATATCTATTACATTATCCATTAATACTATTCCTTCTATCTGTATGGGTAAACATTTTTCAGATTAACAATTTTAGCAATGAATATCAACCTAGTGGTGTAGGGTTAGTAATTTATTTGTCGATGATGATAATAATTTATACTCTCGCTTATGCTTTTTCTCTCGTGACGGAAAATAATACAGCTCTTGTAAGGCGATGGTTAAAAAGAAAATTCAAATGAATACTATAAATATAGGGAATAGCTATAATGGCACGTGTACTATATATATCTTATGATGGTTTATTAGAACCATTAGGACAATCACAAGTTCTACAATACTTAAAAAATCTTGCTGAATATCACGA
>JADGEA010000379.1 GCA_016744615.1 Flavobacteriaceae bacterium | reverse complement strand
GGGGTTTTCTTGCTAAGACTAATTATCTTTGTTCTTTAAAATATAAGAAATGGATATTAAAAATGCTCAGCTGGAAGTTGATCAATGGATAAAAAAACATGGAGTTCGTTATTTTAATGAACTTACCAATATGGCTCAGCTAACCGAAGAGGTTGGTGAGGTGGCTAGGATCATTGCCCGTAGATATGGGGAACAAAGTGAAAAAGAAAGTGATAAAAATAAAGATCTGGGAGAAGAACTTGCAGATGTGATGTTTGTTGTTCTTTGTCTTGCAAATCAAACAGGTATTGATCTGCAAAAAGCTTTTGATCAAAAACTGGATATAAAAACAAAACGTGATCATGACCGTCATCACAATAATGAAAAATTGAAATAACTATGGCTAAATTTTATGAGAGTAATTCCTTTTGGAAAAATGTGATAACACTTGCCCTTTTATTTTTTGTGTTTGTAAACATTATAAAAGTAGTGGTTGCCTTGTTTAAAGGAGAAGCTTTTTCTGCAATTTTAGATAAAGCGATGACGACTGATTATTTGATCTCTAATTTGTTTGGGGCAATTGTTTATGGCTTGATCATGGCATTTTATTACAAAAGAAAAGCTGATAAAAATAAAGCAGTATGATTCGGAATTTTATTGAAATGCCTTTTTATAAAGGAGCTATAATTGCTGCTAGTTTGTTTTTTGTTATAGCCGGTGCTTTTAAATTTATTTGGGCTTTGTTTAGTGGAGAAGCCTTTTCAGATGTTGCAACCAAAATGGGAACTGTAGATTTTCTAATTTCCAATTTTATAGGAGCCATTATTTATGGTATCATCATCACTTTTTACTACAAGTGGAAAGCAAAAAAATATCAAAGATAAATTGAATATAAAACTCGACTATAATGGTAGTATTGTACTAGGAACGATTGCGATTTCTGGTTCAAAAAGTGAATCGAACCGATTACTTATTTTAAAAAGTCTATACCCAAATCTTCAGTTAAAGAATCTTTCCAATTCTGATGATACTGTGCATTTGCAAGAAGCTTTAATGTCTGATAATAATATTGTTGATATCGGTCATGCCGGAACTGCTATGCGTTTTTTAACAGCGTATTTTGCTGTAAGTGAGGGTAGGGAAGTGATTTTAACAGGTTCGGAAAGAATGCAAAACCGACCGATAAAAATATTGGCGGATGCCTTGAGAATGCTTGGTGCAGATATTGAATATGTGGATAAAGAAGGTTACCCTCCGTTAAGGATAAAAGGGAAAAAACTCACCAAGAATAAAGTTAGTATTCATGGAAATATCAGCAGTCAGTATATTTCTGCACTACTATTAGTAGCTTCTTCTTTAGAAAACGGATTGGAAATTGAACTACTGGGTGAGATCACCTCTGTTCCTTATATAAAAATGACCTTGGCTTTATTAGATCAACTGGGGATTTCACAAAGCTGGAATGGGAATACAATAAGTGTTGACCCATTACAAAATGTGGATAATAAAATAATTACTGTGGAATCAGACTGGAGTTCGGCTTCCTATTTCTATAGTTTGGTTGCACTAAGTGATAAAGGAAAAGTGACTTTGAGTTCTTATCAAAAAGACAGTTTACAAGGCGATAATTCTTTAATTGAGATTTATAAGCATTTTGGTATTGATACTGATTTTGATAAGAATACAATTACCTTAACCAAAAAAGATATTGATTTAAAACCTTTGGTTTTGGATTTGAGAGATTCACCAGATCTTGCGCAAACCGTTGTAGTTACTTGTTTTGGTTTGGGTATTGCCTGTGATATTTCTGGATTACATACTTTAAAGATCAAAGAAACGGATAGGTTAGTTGCTTTAAAAAATGAATTGGAGAAACTTGGAGCATCTATAAAGGTGACGGATAAAAGTTTGCATTTAATTGCGTCAAATAAAATAAATAAAAATATTGCAATTGATACTTATCAAGACCATCGAATGGCAATGGCATTTGCCCCATTGGCTTTAAAAGTGCCGATTATCATTAATGAAGCAGAAGTAGTATCGAAATCATTTATTTCTTTTTGGGAAGATTTTGACAGTGTGATAAATCAAATTTAATTTTTTTTAACAAAACATTAATAATACAAAAATAATCTTGGCATAGGATTTGCGGATTACTTATCAGAAGCAAAATTCCCCAAAATTTTGTTTTCATAATGATTAATTTTGAGTTAGTAAGATAAAAGCACCTTATATATGAGGTGCTTTTTTTGTTATTGATTTTTCTATAAAACGTTAATATTATTAAGGCAACCTCTATTAATTGATTTTTCAGAGGATGTTATCCTTATCAGAGGAAAATCTGATTTAGTATTTTCATTTTATTTTTTACAATTTATTC
>JADGEA010000378.1 GCA_016744615.1 Flavobacteriaceae bacterium | reverse complement strand
AATATCAGTTACTATTTTGTCAAATTCTGCATTGTCTTTATTATCACTTCTTGTAATAATTAAACTTCCTTTTCCAAAGGCATTATTATTAAAACTCAATTCTTTTTCAGAAAACCGAACTTTTATATTGTTTTGTAATAATTCTGCTAAATAAGCAGCATCGTTCATACTATTCCAATGGTTGATATAACCCGCACTTTTTGGTTCTGGATTGTTATGAATCGCTGTCATTATTTTCATCTCATTAGCTTGTGATAAGCTCGTGCTGGCAACAGTTTCTAGACCATAAGCATATGGTAAACTCCAAGAAGTAATGTCGTAGGTTAATGGGTTGCTAAGTTTAGCATCTGGTTCAAACAAAGCTTTTACCATTTTACCTTTTGGCTGATTGGTATTTACTACGATTCCGTTTTCAGCATCGATAGATCCATTTTTTTGAGTTCCATAATGATAACCAGTAGCACTTTTACTATCTGAATATCCCCATTTAATTTCGTGCTTGTCCAATAAATTAGTCAAGGATTTTAGATTATCAGCATTGCCATTTAAAACATAACTCTTGTATTTTAACTGATCGTTATTAAAAAATGTTTTAAATTCTGTGTTTAATTGCTTTGCATTTTTCGAAGATATTTCAACCGTTGACAACCCTGTTGTGTTATGGTGTTGCATTCGATCTACTAAGGTTAAAACATAGCCTTCGTCGGTGTTGATACCTAACCCTGCTCTTCCGTGCCCAGCTTGTTCATAGGTCATCCCGATTGCTCCCATAAAAGTAGGGTAGGTGTCTCCATAACTAGGGTATAATAAATCGAAACGTTCTCGAGTAAAAAATAACCATCCTTCACGATCAAAATATTTAGCGTGATTTTTACCTATTTGCACTTGAAAATCTCGCTGCCAATCTGAAATTATTTCATGAAACGGCTCAGCAGCTGGTGCAAAATAATAAGGCTCGTTAATGCCTTGTTCATGAAAATCTACATGTACGTGAGGCATCCATTGATTGTATATTTTTAAACGTTGAGTACTTTCTACTTGAGAAGCCCAAACCCAGTCTCTATTTAGATCAAAAAGGTAATGGTTTGGTCTTCCGCCAGGCCAAGGTTCATTATGTTCTGTAGCGGCTTGCTTTACATCGTAAGGAGTTGCTTTAACTTGATTGTACCAATTTACATAACGATCACGACCATCGGGATTGATACAAGGGTCAATAATAACCACCGTGTTTTCTAACCACAATTGTTTTTTGGTGATCAATTCGTAAAGAGTTTGCATAGAGGCTTCGGTACTGGAAGCTTCGTTTCCGTGAACATTATAACTTAACCAAACAATAGCAGTTTCTGGATTGGCATCGCCTTCCATAATTCCAGCATTTTTAAGGTTATTGGTTCTTATGGTTTCTATGTTATCTAAATTGTTTTTAGACGAAACAATCGCATAGGTTAAAGGTCTTCGTTCGTTTGTCTTTCCGTAACTGTCATAAGTAACTAAGTTACTATTGGAAGCAACGTACTCAAAATAATTGACCACATCAGCATGACGGGTAAATTGAGTGCCGATTTCATAGCCTAAAAACTCGGATGGAGATTTAATTTGTGCGGTTATCGATAAAGAAATAAATAGAAATAGAATTGTCAAGTAACGAATCATGGTTGGTTTTTATAAAGTGCCTGCAATTTAAAAAATGTTTTATATATCGACCTATAATATTATTAATTAACATTCTCTTGCAAATCGCTATTAAGGATTTTGTATTTTTACGACAGATATTGCAAACCAATTTATGTCGATAAAACATTTACCTTATAAAAACACGGGATACTTTTCATCGTTAATGCTTGATTATTTAGCTGAAAAAGAGGACTTACAATCTTTTTACCATCGTTTTCCTAAAATTGAAAATTTTGAAGACCAGTTCAATGAAAAGAAAAGGTCTTTTAAGTTGAAAAACAGAGAAGTGTTGGTTGCCAGTTTAAATAAACAATATCAAGATTTCGATATTTCTGAAGCGACTCAAGGTAATATCAACGCTCTATTAAACGAAAACACATTTACCATCACTACAGGGCACCAACTCAATTTGTTTACGGGACCCTTATATTTTTTATATAAAATATTTTCGGTAATCAATTTATCAGAGAGTTTAAATAAAAAACATCCGGATCAGCATTTTGTTCCCGTTTATTGGATGGCAACAGAAGATCACGATTTTGATGAAATCAACTATTTTAATCTGTTTGGAAAAAAGGCAGCTTGGAATCATGAGAGTGGTGGAGCGGTTGGAGAATTGGAAACCGATGGACTAAATGTATTATTGGAAACTTTAAAATCGGAATTGGGAACCAGTGAAAATGCTC
>JADGEA010000377.1 GCA_016744615.1 Flavobacteriaceae bacterium | reverse complement strand
TTATCCTAGTTTGTCCGAAAGTGGGAGATTTAGAACAGATTACAGCATAGACCTTAAATATGATTTACCTTGGGATTTCTATATAAAATTTGATTTTACGCTTAACTACGATAATCAACCAGCAATCCCAGGCAATGATTTTGATTATATTTTTAATAGTGGCTTTGGCTGGGAATTAAAATAATTACACCTTTATGAACCCAAGAGCCCTAGCCTTTCTTGCAGCAACTGCTGCTAGTGCAATTTACGGTATCAATCACACCATCGCAAAAAACTTAATGCCAGATGTAATCCAACCTTTTGGATTTATATTTTTACGAATAAGTGGTGCAGCAGTACTTTTTTGGATATTGAGTTTGTTTTTTCCTTTTGAGAAAGTAGATCGAAAAGATTGGCTGCGTTTTCTTGCCTGCGGTTTATTTGGTATGACCATAAATATGTTGATGTTTTTTAAAGGATTGAGTTTATCAACACCTATAAATAGTTCGGTTGTAATCACATTAGTACCCGTAATACTTTTAGTCTTGTCAGCTATTTTTTTAAAAGAAAAAATTACTTGGAGAAAATATGTTGGAATAGGTTTAGGACTCCTTGGAGCATTATTTTTAATTTTCTTCGGAATAAAAACACAGAATAACGCACCAAACATTCCAATAGGAAACATTCTTTTTTTAATAAATGCTACCTCTTATTCTATTTATTTGATAATTGTAAAGCCTTTAGTGGGAAAATACAATTCAATAACATTAATGAAGTGGTTTTTCCTTATCGCTTTTATCATTAATTTCCCAATTGGCCTTCAAGAATTTACAGAAGTAGCATGGACTCAATTACCCTTAGATATAATTGGAAAGTTAGCTTTTGTAGTAATAGGAACTACATTTTTCACCTATCTATTTAACATCTATGCTTTAAAGCAATTACAGCCTTCTACTATTGGAGCATTTATTTATTTACAACCTGTTGTAGCAGTTGTTTTTGCTATTTTGGTAGGTTCCGATACATTAACCCCTATTAGAATTGGAGCCGCTATATTGATTTTTACTGGAGTTTTTCTATCTACCAGGAAACCAAAGACTACTTAATTATAAATCTTGTGGAAATTGCTTATGTTTTCTAGTATCCTCTTTGGTTAAAATTCTAAAATCTTCCGTTTTATCCAATAGATTTAAAGCAGAAAATAGACTTTCAGGTAAATCGCGTAATTTTCTAGTTTCTAAATCTATCCAACCTGTCATCATATTACAACGAGCCATATTTTTTCCTTCTTCATTAAAAAAATTATGCTGAAACTCAATATACATACCACCTTCAGAAATTCCTTTTAATTGCATAGAAACCCGAATTGGTTTTCCTGGAAAAATCTCCTTAAAATAATAGATCTGTTCATAAAAAGCTACAGGTCCAATATGGTGTTTTACCATATTTCCTTGCCCAAAACCTTTTTCCATCATATAACTAAGACGGGTATGACTCATGAAATTTATATAACTACTATTTGCCAAATGACGATTTGCATCTAGATCGTTCCAACGAACTTCAAATTCTTTTAAATACATTTTTTATTTTTTTTCAAAAATAAAATACTTTTTGAAGTATGAGTAGTAATTTCTTACTTTGCTTAAAAAAGATGCCCCTCGTAAAAAGTTTTTATCAACCCTCCTATATTTATAGAAACGGGCATTTTTCTACCATATATTCTGCAAAGCTAAGGTCTTCTCCAACATTGACTCAGGACAGAGAACGAGTACACTTACCCGATCATGATTTTATAGACATTGATTGGTCTTTTGCAAAATATCAACAAAACAAAGTGGCTATTTTACTTCACGGATTAGAAGGAAATGCTCAAAGAACCTACATAAAAGGTGCAGCTAATGCTTTATTAAAAGATAATTGGGACATTGCTGCAATGAATTTTAGAGGTTGTAGTGGTGAGGACAATACCGCTTATCAATCATATCATTCTGGTAAAACGGATGATTTAGCATCACTGATACAACACATTTTAAACAAAGACAGATATCAAGAAATTGTTTTAGTAGGCTTTAGTTTAGGGGCAAATCTGCTTTTAAAATATTTAGGCGAACGTGATGATTTGCCTAAAGAAATACAAAAAGGAGTTGCTATTTCGGTCCCAACCAGTTTACGAGGGTCTTTAGAAAGTTTAAATAGAAATGAAAACTGGATATATAGTCAAGTGTTTTTGTATCACCTTAGAAAGAAATACAAACTAAAAATGACGAAACACTCCAATAAAATGTCTTCATCGGACCTTGATAAGATCAAAACCTTAAAGGATTTTGATGATGTATATACTTCAAAAGCGCATGGCTTTAGAGATGCTTATGACTATTATCAAAAA
>JADGEA010000376.1 GCA_016744615.1 Flavobacteriaceae bacterium | reverse complement strand
TCTTTATAAGAAACAAATCCATTAAAAATATATGCTTGATATTTTAATGATAAATTATCAAATTTACCGGAAACGCCTACTCCAATTTCTCTCCAGGTGGTTGGCACAATATCGTGATCAACTCCAGGTCTTTCCACACCATAAAAAGTTGGTGGTTCATGATACTCATTTACAATCCCCATAGGAATTAACATCAATCCACCTTTGATATTGAAGTTAGGATTAACATTGTAATTAATAAAGGCCTGCTCCACATATACTTCTTTTACATGCTCATATTCAATCTCAGTCAAAAAACTCACCTTATCATTAAACTTGTATCCCATCAAAATCACCAATCTGTGAACATCTAACTTTCCGGGCTCTGAACCATCCGGTTCGTTATAATCAATTTGAGCGTATCCCCCAATGGTTAATCTATTGGTGTTATACTCAGATAACATCCTATTTACAACACGTAAAGAATCCTGCTTTGTTTCCTGTGCATTTGCTGTTATTGATATGAATATTGCAATCAAAATTAGTTTAAATTTCATTTTGTTTTTGTTATTTTTAATTAGACTAGTTATAAATAATAGTCGTGCAAAAATAGAAACAAAATTCAATTTACAAAAGCTTATTTAGAATTATTTTAAATAAGAGCATAAATGTCACTTTACTGGAATGAAATAAAATACTATTATTTTTTTATTGATTTTAAATAACTGATAATCAGTTTTCTAATATCATGTGCTAATTCATCTTCTTTTGGATGGTAAATTTTAATAACACCTTTATTTTCAGGTTTTAAGAAGGGAATGTCATATCCTTTAAGCAAATAATCACTAAAAACAACAGTGTATATTTTATGATTTTTTATTGGTTTACCTGAATTTGACCATTGTTTTGTAGATTTATCATATGCAAAATTCAAACGTTGTAGATAAGCTCCTTCTCCTTTTTTTATTCGGCCATAATTGAGTACTTTTTGCAGGAGATTTCCTTTAATCTCAACCTTTATGATACTGCCTCCAAAAGGCAAAACACGAAAGATATCAACTCCCGTAATATTACCTGATAAAAAATCATCCAAACGCATTGCGCCTCCGTTGATCAAAACTCCATCTACTTTATCATCATAGGCATATGACATTGCCTTGGTAATTATTTCACCTAAATTGGTTTGGGTACTTCTGACAGCAACATCTTCTCCATTTAAAGGCGTTTTGACATGATAAATAACATCATGTGCATTTTCAGAAAATTCTGCAATTTTTTCATCCATAATCCCCTGCCATTTTGCGATGATCTTCTGTACTTTTTCATCTGCCTCAAATTTAGGGGTAATGGAAACCAGTTCACTTTTTCTGGTCAATTCTTTTGTTATTTTATTGTATTCAAATTTATGCACATAAACAGTTTTAGCATTGGCATCTGCTTTGGTAATAACTGCATTTCCAACAGGAACCATCATATTGAAATGCTCATGACCACCCATAAACAATGAAACTTCAGGAAACATATTCGCCAGCATCTTATCCTGACTTATCTTTACATGGGTCAAGCCAAAAACAATGTCAACCTTGTTCTTTAAACTACTTAATTCATTTTTTGCTTCTTCATAAAAATCGTTATAAACAACATATTCAACAGGATTTGCATTTATTGTTGCGCTAAAAAAACCGATTTTTAAATCTGTTCCACTTTCATTCTTCAAACTAAAAATTACATTTCTGGGAATATCTTTTTTTACACCATTTTTTTTAATAAAAAACGGCTTTACACCATCCTTTGTTTTATGCTTTATATTGGTTGAAATCCATTTAAAATTACTACTGTTTAACCTGCTTTGTAACAATTCATCAGAAAGATCAAATTCGTGATTCCCAAAAGTTACCAGGTCAAAGTTCATGGCATTCATCACTTCAATCATTTGTTTCCCTTTGATTCTTTCTCCATCTAATTTAATATTCCCAACCAATGAAGGGTTTAAAAAATCACCTGCCATAAATAAATATGTATTCGGATTTTCCTTTAATAATTGTTTATGTAAGGTTTCTACCCTGTCCATACCCCCTACTTTACCACCTTCAAGGGCAGCTATTTCATAAACATCATTCAGCTGTAAAAAGGTAAATTTAACTATTTCATCCTCTCTCTGACAAGAAAATAAAAGTACTACCACAAAAAGTAGTGCCGCTATGGATTTGATTTTATTCATTTTAAAATAATTCATTTATTAAAAATACAAATCTCGGAAAAATTAATCAGATTTAATACCGTCAAAGCAGGGCAAACGCACACTTTTTTTAAGTTAATTTCTTTGAATTTAAGTTGTTTTATTATTAATTATTCGTATATTATATTGATAATCAGATAAATAAAA
>JADGEA010000375.1 GCA_016744615.1 Flavobacteriaceae bacterium | reverse complement strand
AGGTGTTCCTACCAAAATGGTTTGGGATTGGTCAACAACAGGTAGAGTAAATGAAGATGGAAGTTTTATAACAGAACACGATAGTTTAGGTAATGTAACTTACAAATCACCAAAAGGGTCTTTTGAATGGGGTACACACGTTACTCCTGAGTATGTATGGTTTAATGGTACAGGTGAGAATACGGTTTATGGTGATATTATTCAGGATACAACGCAAATATTAAAGATCAATAAACTTAACGGTAGTTATGATGATCCAAAAGCTCAGATTGTACCGGTAAAGATCCATAGAGGTAAACAAATATTTGACCCCGTAAATAAAATGTTAATTGTTCCTCATGTTTATGGACATGATAGTACAGCATATAAAATTGGTTTAGATTGGGATTTGGCAGCAAAAAAAGGAATGAAAGAAGCTGGCTTGCCTTATAGTGGTAAATACTCCTTTATCGAAACAGAAATGTATTGGCCTTTAAATCATATGGTTTCCCCTAATGAAGATGCTTTAAAATGTATTGATTGTCATTCAAAAGATGGCAGATTAGCAAATTTAGATGGTTTTTATATGCCTGGTCGTGACCAAAGTAGCATGTTGGATATGTTAGGAATTGGATTGATTTTTGCTGCAATTGGTGGTGTGATCATACATGGAAGTATAAGACTAACAAAACGCTAATAATAAAAATAGAAGGAGCTTTTGGGTAGATTAAAAAAAAGAAGTTCCATTATAAAAAGAGTGCTTTTCGCTTAAATAAAAGTAATAACAACAAATTAATTATAAATTAAATACAAAATTATTTTCTAATGAAAAAAAGAACATATATCTATAGAGGTTTTGAAAGATTTTGGCACTGGACGCAATCTTTATTAATCATTCTGCTTGCAGTGACAGGTTTTGAAATTCATAGCACTTTTGAACTTATTGGATATGAAAAAGCAGTAATGTTCCATGATATTTTAGCGTGGGCGTTTATTGTACTTATTGTTTTCACAATATTCTGGCATTTTGCAACAGGTGCATGGAAACAATATATACCTACCACCAAAATGGTTACAGCACAGTTTAAGTATTATATCAGTGGTATTTTTTCGGGTGCAGAGCATCCAACCCACAAAACAGTTTATAATAAGTTTAATCCAATACAAAGATTAACCTATCTCGCATTTAAAATACTTATCATTCCCGTAATGGTAGGAACCGGCTTGGTGTATATGTATTATATGTATCCTGATAGTGTAGTACAGGTTGGAAGATTAGAATTTTTTGCGTTGATGCATACTTTTGGTGCATTCCTCTTGATTGTATTTTTAATTGTTCATCTTTATTTGCTTACAACAAATGATAACCCTGTTGAAAGTTTAAGTGCGATGGTTACTGGTTGGGAGGAAGTAGATGTTGATCCTGAAGAAGAGCATAAAGAACACATGCAATATGCAGTAGATAAAAGTATTGCTGGTTATTACAGATTAGATCTAGATGGTAATTTTATTGATGTTAATAAAGCTTGGTTAGAATTATATAAATGTAATGATATAAATAAAATCGTAGGTAAACATATTTCAATAGTACGTACTGATGAACATATGAAAGCATTACAGGAATTGATTGACAGGGTTAAACAAGGTGAGTCAATTCGTGGTATTCCATCCGTAAGAAAATGTTTTGATGGATCTGAAGGTAAGCATATACTTACTATAAGTCCAACCTATGAAGATGATAAAATAATTGGCGTTGAAGGATTTATAATTGATATTTCAGACATATCTGATGTTCAGGAACAAATGTATCATTCTGTTAGAAATAGTGATGCTGGATATTATAGAATTGGTGAAAACGGTTATTTACGAGACGTTAATGAAGCATGGTTGAAAATGTATAAATACGACTCTAAAGAAGAGGTAATAGGTAAGCACTATTCTGTAACCAGAACAAGAGAAGAGGTACAAGTTTTGAAGGATAAATTTAATAGAATCCTTAACGGAGAAAGTGTTCCAAGTCAATTGGTGAACAGAAAGTGTAAAGATGGATCCATAGGAAAGCATATTCTATCTATTAATCCGGTATATGATGGCATAGACATTGTTGGTATGGAAGGATTTATTTTGGATATTACCAATTTAAAAGTTTAATTTACAACAGTTTTATTTTAAAAAAAGGCTTCAATTTTGAAGCCTTTTTTATATGCTAGATTGTAAACGTGTGGTCTCACGTATATTGTGAGGAATAGATAAAAGAATTTTAGAGGTCATAAATAAGTATATATAAAAATATTGTAACTAATCAGTCGTTAAACTTAAACTCAAATTTAGCGATAAGGATTAGTGATTCCAAGACATTCATCTGATTTTTAATTGTAGTATCAATTA
>JADGEA010000374.1 GCA_016744615.1 Flavobacteriaceae bacterium | reverse complement strand
GGGTTATTTGGAGGTAAAAATTTATACTTTTTTTTTTTTTTCTCTATAAGTATTATCCTTTTTGAAGGTGGTTTGACTCTAAAATTCAAAGAAATTAAAAGCGTAGGACCTCTTGTTATCACTAAGTTAATAACCTTAGGTTCTTTAGTAACTTTCTTTTGTGCAGGGATAGCTGCCCATTATATTTTTGATTTAAGCTGGGAGATTTCCTTTTTGTTTTCAGCATTAATTATTGTTACTGGACCTACCGTTATCACCCCGATCTTAAGAAACATACCCCTCAGAAAAGACATATCAGCAATTTTAAAATGGGAAGGAATATTAATTGATCCCATAGGTGCATTAGTAGCCGTTCTTGTTTTTGAATTTATTAGCGTAGGAGCAGGAGGTGAGTATACAAAGACTGCATTAATTGAATTTGGAAAAATTGTATTATTCGGTTCTACTTTTGGATTTACTTTCGCTCACGCTTTAAATTTTGCCATTAACAAACAGTGGATTCCACATTATTTATTAAATGTTTTTGCATTGGCTTCCGTTTTAGGTGTTTTTGTATTGTCAGATAGTTTCTCACACGAATCAGGATTACTTGCTGTAGTAATTATGGGAATGGTTTTAGGAAACTCCCAATCTAAATACTTAAAAGAGTTACTTTATTTTAAAGAATCGCTTAGTCTTCTTCTAATATCAATATTGTTTATTCTTCTTTCTGCCAATATTAATTTTGAAGATTTATTGTTAATTTATCACTGGAAAACACTTGGTTTATTTGCAATTGTAGTCTTTGTTATTCGTCCCATAGGTGTGTTTTTAAGCACCTATAATTCTACATTATCGTTTAGAGAAAAAATGTTTATAAGCTGGGTAGGACCAAGAGGTATTGTTGCAGCAGGAATAGCTTCATTATTTGGTTTAACCTTGGTTTTTAAAGATATTAAAGACGCAGAATACATTACTCCATTAGTCTTTATGATTGTAATGGGTACTGTTTTGTTAAACGCTACTACTGCACGATTATTTGCAAAATTAACAGGTGTTTTTTTAAAGAAATCAACTGGAATATTAATTGTTGGTGCTTCAGAAGTTTCTCAGTTAATAGCGAAATACCTTAAAGATAATAATCGCCACGTGGTTTTAATAGATTCTAATCACACCAATATTGAAAATGCAATTAATTTAGGTTTAGACGCTTTGCCAGCCGATATTTATTCAGATACCTTAAAGGATAATATAGAATTAAATGATATCGGATATTTGATGGCATTAACTGGAAGTCCTGATATAAATAGGATTGCTATTGAAAAATTTAAAGATGACTTTGGGGAAAATGGTGCTTTTCGATTGGTAACAGATGAAGAAAAAAACGATCCAAACAATAACCCAAAAGAAGGATTGTTTTCTCATACCGATGATTTTGCATTGCTAACTAAGACAGCACAAGATTATCCAACGATAAACGAAATTGAAATAATAGACGAGAGCCATTTTAAAAAGCTTATCAAACAAACAAAAAAGGATAAAAACACCATTCCATTGTTTTTAAAAAACAAAAAAGGAGAGTTGACAATTATATCCTCACTTAGTCTAGAAAACGAGAAGGCTGACAAAGGGTTCTACCTTATTTATTTAGGAAAACCAATCGTATTAAAAGAAAATTCAATCGAAAAATAACAATAGTTAACGTTCGACGTTATCATGTTTTAATCTATATAATTTGAAAAAACATCTATTTATTATAATTACAGTTTCTTTGTTTTTTTCTTGTAAAAAAGAAGATTCGGTTACCTGTATCACGTGTAATTCTCCTCAAACTACTTCTTTTGAAGTTTGCAAAGAAAGTAACGGAAACGCATCTGTAAACGGTGAAAATACTGATACTAATTACGATGTTTATATTTCTGATTTAGAAGAAGCGGGCGCTACTTGCGGTAATTAACTTTTCCAGTATTGTGGAGCGGTTTCTTCAGAAATTTGATTCCAATAGTCAGGAGTTACTTTGTGGCCATCAAAAGTTTTTAACCTTCTATTATAGACCCAAACAGTTGGATTAAAAACCATATCGGTTACTGCAACCGTATAAAGTTGAGGGTCTTCTTCAGACCGTCTTTTTTCTTCTTGTAGAATTACTTCAAACCCATTATGTTCTAAAAGTTTTTTAAGAAAATCTTTACGATCAGCATCAATCTTTTTTTCAATAAAAGTAACCCGTTGATCACCAATTGCTCCAAATAAATGTTTTCCTCCTAAACCCATAGATTGTTGTTTTTAAACTAATATAAGTTTTTACTTAATTCAAATATATATTCGTACACGGGACTATACAAACCTATTGTTATCATACCTAAAACAGTTAATATAAGGCCTAATC
>JADGEA010000156.1 GCA_016744615.1 Flavobacteriaceae bacterium | reverse complement strand
GAGATTTGAAATTGAAAATCTTACACAGGAAAAACCTTATTTAAAAGCAAAAGTTAAAGAATTAGCTGAAAAAATACCAAGAAAAAAAGAAAAAGAGTTTAATGCTATTATAGATTCTGTTAAAGATATTTCTCTAAGAATTATCAAAGAGAATCCAAACATTCCAACTGAAGCCTCTTTTGCTATAAAAAATATCCAAAGCGATTCATTTTTGGTGAATTTTGTATCTTCAAACTTAAATTTGGATACAGCAGCAAAACAGGAACTTTTAAATATCAATAGCCTAAAGAAGAGAGCCTTAGCCACCTTGAAAATGATGAATAAAGAATTACAACGCCTAGAGCTAAGTAATGATATTCAATCAAAGGTTAGAGAAGATATGGATCAGCAACAGCGCGAATATTATCTGCATCAGCAAATGAAAACCATTCAGGAAGAATTAGGTGGCGTTTCACATGATGAAGAAATAGAAGAAATGCGAACTGTGGCTAAAACCAAAAAATGGTCAAAAGAAGTTGCAGAAACCTTTGACAAAGAAATTGGCAGATTGCAAAGAATGAATCCACAGGTTGCTGAATATTCAGTACAAAGAAATTATTTAGATCTGCTACTGGAATTGCCATGGAATGAGTATTCAAAAGATCTTTTTGATCTGAAAAGAGCACAAAAGATACTGGATCGTGATCATTATGGATTAGATGATGTAAAAGAAAGGATCATTGAACATTTAGCTGTTTTAAAGCTAAAAGGTGATATGAAATCGCCAATTATTTGTTTGTACGGACCTCCTGGTGTTGGTAAAACATCCTTAGGTAAATCTGTTGCAGAATCACTTGGTAGAAAATATGTAAGAATGTCATTAGGTGGATTGCGTGATGAGGCTGAGATCAGAGGACATCGTAAAACTTATATTGGAGCTTTACCGGGAAGGATCATACAAAGCATCAAAAAAGCTGGTATTTCTAATCCAGTTTTTGTATTGGATGAAATTGATAAAATAGCATCAAGTCATAGTGGTGATCCATCATCTGCAATGCTAGAAGTTCTTGATCCAGAGCAAAATACAGATTTTTATGATAATTATTTAGAAATTGGTTACGACCTTTCTAAAGTAATGTTCATTGCAACAGCAAATAGTTTATCTACCATTCCTTGGGCTTTAAGAGACCGTATGGAAATTATCAATGTTAGCAGTTATACTATTGAGGAAAAGATTGAGATTGCAAAACGTCATTTGCTCCCAAAGATCTTAAAAGAGCATGGTTTAACTTCTAAACATATAAAAATTGGCAAGGTACAGTTAGAAAAGATTGTTACCGGATATACGCGTGAATCGGGTGTTCGTGGTTTGGAAAAGAAACTGGCAAAGGTTGTTCGTTATGCGGCTAAATCCATTGCCATGGAAGAAGAATACAATACCAATATTGGCAATCAAGATATCGAAAAAATTCTTGGCTCATCACATTTAGAAAGAGATAAATATGAAAATAATGAAATTGCTGGTGTGGTCACTGGTTTGGCATGGACCAGTGTAGGCGGTGATATCTTATTTATTGAATCTATTATTTCTAAAGGAAAAGGTATTTTAAGTATTACTGGTAATTTAGGCAAGGTAATGAAAGAGTCTGCTACAATTGCTTTGGAATATATCAAAGCAAATTGTGAAGATTTCGGAATCAAATACGAGACCATAATGAGTCACAATATTCATATTCATGTTCCTGAAGGAGCAACCCCTAAAGATGGTCCAAGTGCTGGTATTACTATGTTAACCTCTTTGATATCTTCATTTACACAACGAAAAGTCAAAGCAAAATTAGCCATGACAGGTGAAATTACATTAAGAGGAAAAGTATTGCCTGTTGGTGGAATTAAAGAAAAGATCCTTGCTGCAAAAAGAGCCAATATCAAAGAAATTATTCTTTGTTCGGAAAACAAAAAGGACATTGAAGATATCAATGAAAAATACTTAAAAGGATTAACTTTTCACTATGTAAACGAGATGAAAGAAGTAATTGATATTGCTTTGTTAAAACAAAAAGTGAAAAATGCCAAGAAGGTAAGTTAAAATACGAAATAAAATATGAAACTCAAAGCTATTTGCTTTGAGTTTTTTCGTAAGAAGAAGTATTGATTGAAATTATAGAAGAAATCTTAAGGTATCAATAATAGTGATTTTATCGAAAAATAAAAATTTCTTGAAACCAACTATCCTCGAGGTAGAACCATCGAGCTATTTCGCTGGTTTCATTTTGATCTGAAGATCAAAATTCGAAATTTATTATTTAGATCCCCTTTTAGGGGATGACATTTTATCGGATACCCCGACCCAAAGGGTCGAGGAATTCTTTTTGATTAAATCATCGTTACATAATCACTATTATTTTAAACCAACTTTTTTTGTAAATTTACATGGTCAAAATAATATCTAATAAATTCTATTAAAATGAAAAAAATTAATCTTATTACTGTTCTTATTTTCATTTCCAGTATTGTAAATTCTCAAAATTCAAAAGACCTTTTTCATGGAATGTGGATTCTTGATATAGATGTTGACAACAATACAGTTGGTTGGCTTGATGTCAACACAAAAAATGGATTTTTAGATGCCAGTTTGTTATGGAGATGGGGAAGTGTAGATAAGGTTTCCAATGTTTATTTTATAGATGAAAATAATCTTGTAGTTACACAAACCAGAGAAAGGACAGTCTATAAGAAAGGTAAAAAAGAATTTACACATGCGATAACTGAAATCTTTAATTTTAATAGAAAAGGAGATCAATTGGAAGGTATTCTCATCGTACCTGACAGAAATGGTATGGGTATTAAAACAACTAAATTCAAAGGGAGAAAACTTCCAGATGTACCCAATACTCCTGATTTGTCGAAAATAAAATATGGCAAAGCCCTATCCCTTTTTAATGGAAAAGATCTAAAAGGATGGAAACTCATCAATCCAGAACAAGTCAATGGTTTTATGGTCTTAAATGGCATTTTAGTAAATAATCCGATACAGATCAAAGGAAAAAAAGTGAGTTATGGCAATATTCACACTACACAAAAATTCAAAGATTTTAATTTAAAATTAGATATCAACGTTCCTAAACACAGTAACAGTGGAATTTATTTAAACGGAATGTATGAAATTCAGGTTTCTGATTCTTACGGAAAAGAACTGGACTCCCACAATATGGGTGCTTTGTACAGCAGAATTACTCCTTCTCAGTCTGCTGAAAAACCTGCAGGGGAATGGCAAACAATGGACATCACACTGTACAAAAGACATTTAACCGTTATTTTAAACGGTAAAACAATTATCAATAACCAACCTGTATTTGGACCTACAGGGGGTGCAATTCAATCAGATATATTCAAGCCAGGTCCTATTTATATTCAGGGTGACCATGGAAAAATATCTTATAAAAATATTACTCTAACACCTATTGTGGAATAAATTATTATAAACTGAAAATAGTATTATTTGTATGATTACAATTTACTTCTGAGGATTAAATTGTTCTTCTTTTGATGTTTATAATCATTATTATTTTACCTGATAAGATGGCTCAAACCAAAAAGGTAATCAATATATTCCAAAAGTGTGGCTTTACGGTCAATAATACACTGTACAGGTTATATTTATAATTCTAAAGATTAAAATGCAAAACCAAATATTTGCCATAAATATTAAAAAAGACAATCTTCTTGGTTATACTTTTATTCCCTATTATTTATCTAAGGTCAACAAACATTATCACACAAAAAACAAACTGATTACAGTTGTAGATATTGAAAATAAAAGCTTTTTATTTTTCGATTGGATGATTGAAATTATTGAAATTTCTCATTCATTAAGCTATGCAGGACTCAATAAGAGGTTTAATAAAAAAAATACAAAAGTCTCATTTCAAGAATTTTTAAATACAATTGACAAAAAAACTTCCAATTTTATCAATGCATATATTGAAAAGAAACAAATTGCTATCACACAGATCATCAAAAATAATAAACCATTACTTTTTATTATTCCAGATAGAAACAGCAATATTTATGATGATAATCTCATACATATTGCTCAAGAAACTGTAAGAACAAAAATGATGTTTGAAAAAAAAGCAGACACTTTACATTATAGTTTGCAAGTTTTTCATAATAAGATTCCTATTGATTTACATGATGATAGCATTATAGTACTTAGCAATAAATCACCTATATTAATTCATAAAAATAGCATGTTTTGGTTTGAAAAGAAAGAGTTTAACGGCAACAAGCTCAAACCTTTTTTAACCAAATCTGAAATTGTAGTCCCTTCAAAACTAGAAAGTGTTTTTTTTGAAAAATTCATTAAACCTTCTATACGTAATTTCAATTGTAATGTTAAAGGTTTTAAACTCCATGAATTAAAAATAGATCCACAAGCTGAATTATACATTGAAAAAACAATTTTTGGAGATTTTATTTTCACTCCTTATTTTCTGTATCACACTTATAAAATACCTTATTATTCAAAACAGAAATCTTTTGTTGATGTTATCGAAAAAAATGGAAAGTATGCATTGGAAAGTATGCAAAGAAATCATACTGTTGAAAATACTTATTTAGAGAAACTAAAATCAGTTGGATTAAATAAAAATAACAAATATTTTACATTAGATAAAACAACAAAAGACAAGTATGACTTTTTTGAGCTGATCAGAAATATAATCCCACATTTACATCAAAAAGGTTTTAAAATTATCAATCAATTATTTCTTAAAGAAGTAAGTTATAATTCACCAAAATTAAATTATAAATCTCATCAAAAACAAGATTGGTTTGATTTAAATATTCGTGTTCAATTTGATGAGTTTGAAATTGACTTTATACAATTAAAAAATCATATTCTTAATCATATCAATGAGTATAAGCTTCCAAATGGCACTATCGCTATTATTCCAAATGCATGGTTCTCTCAACTGTCTGCTTTTGCAAAACGAACAAAAGGAGAAAATCAAACCTCAATACTCAAAACACACCTCAAACTCTTAGAAAATAATACAATTATTCAACCAGATAAGAAAATTAAAAAAAGTATTAGAGAATTTGAATTAAATAAAGATGTCCATTTGCCAAAAAATAGTATTGCTAAACTTAGGGGTTACCAAAAAACTGGTTATCAGTGGTTGTATCATCTTACGCAACATCAATTTGGGGTTTGTTTGGCTGATGATATGGGGTTGGGAAAAACACTTCAAGTTATTACTCTCTTGCAGCAATATTTTGAAACACATTCAAAACCAAGTAAAAATGATAATTCTAAAAAAAAGAATGATCATACTTCTAATTTTCAATTATCTCTATTTGATAAAGTTTTAACAGTAAATCAAAACGATAAAAATAACAATTTAGAAAAAAGCAGTGAACTACTTTTTAAATCTGCATTGTTAGTAGTACCTAAATCATTGATTTTTAACTGGATTATAGAACTCCAAAAATTTGCACCCGAACTGACCTATAGTATATATCACACTTTGGATAGAGAGGAAAATTTAAAATATGTAATTCATCAAAAAAATATCATCATCACAACCTATGGTGTAGTAAGAAGAGATATTGATTTATTGAAAAATCAGCAGTTTAGTTATCTTATTTTAGATGAAAGTCAGGCAATTAAAAATCCAAATTCAAAAACTTATCAGGCAGTAATTAACTTAGATTCTCAATATCGAATAAGTATGACTGGTACTCCTATTGAGAATAATTTGATTGATTTATGGTCACAAATGAATTTTCTAAATCATCATATTCTTGGTGATTTGAACTATTTTGAAAAAGTTTATCGAATTCCTATTCAAAATGATACTGAAGCATCTGAATTAGATGAATTGAGAACAATTATTAATCCATTTATATTAAGAAGGCTTAAAAAAGATGTTGCCAAAGAACTACCAGGGAAAATAGAACAGACTATTTATTGTGAAATGCATTCTGAGCAATTAGAATTATATGAAAAAGAAAAATCTGTAATAAGAAATAAATTAATGTCAGGGAAAAATAATTATATGGATGTTTTAGCAATTCTCAACCGCCTAAGACAAATTGCCATCCATCCCAGCTTGATTGACATTAAAAGTAAAATGACTTCTGGTAAATTTGAAACTATTGTTCAATATATTGAAGGTATTATTGAACAGGGAGATAAGTTCTTGATATTTTCTTCCTTTATCAAACATTTAGAACTCTTTAAACAGCACTTTAAAAATCAGAATATTGCATATTCTATGCTTACAGGAAAAGATAATAATCGACAAGAAATTGTGGATCGTTTTGAAAAAGCAGATAGTATTAAACCTTTTTTAATTTCAATAAAAGCAGGGGGAGTTGGATTGAATTTAACTTCGGCAAACTACGTTTTTATCATTGATCCATGGTGGAATCCATTTGTTGAAAGGCAAGCAATTGACAGAACCCATAGAATAGGACAGGATAAAAATGTAATGGTTTATCGATTTATTTCTAAAGATTCAATTGAAGAAAAAATTCTGTTTCTTCAACAAAGCAAAATCAAAATGAGTGATACGTTGATTGAAAAAGACTTTGCAGAAAAAATGAAATTAGATGATCTCTTAAGCTTAATTTGAAAGAAATTATATTCTTGGGGTGATAGAAATCACCCCAATGAATTCATATAATTATCTTCTTGAGTAATTAGGTGATTCTTTTGTAATAGTAACATTATGAGGATGACTTTCAGAAATTCCGGAAGAAGTAATTCTTACAAATTTTGCTTCTTTTTGGGTAGCAATATCTTTACTTCCACAGTAGCCCATTCCGGCACGTAAACCTCCTATAAACTGGTGCATGGTTTCATAAACCTCGCCTTTATAAGGTACACGTCCTACAATTCCTTCGGGAACTAATTTTTTAACATCATCTTCCACATCCTGAAAATATCGATCTTTTGAACCTTTTTCCATGGCCTCAATAGATCCCATACCCCGATAAGATTTAAACTTTCTTCCTTCAAAAATAATGGTTTCTCCGGGTGATTCTTTTGTTCCTGCCAAAAGAGATCCTAACATAACCGTATCAGCGCCTGCTGCAATTGCTTTTGGAATATCTCCCGTATATCTAATTCCACCATCAGCTATCACCGGAACTCCAGATCCTTTAATTGCTTCTGCTACTTCCATAATTGCAGATAATTGTGGAAATCCTACACCTGCAACAACACGGGTTGTACAAATCGATCCAGGACCAATTCCAACTTTCACAGCATCAGCTCCAGCTTCTACCAAAAACTTAGCAGCAGCACCAGTAGCAATGTTTCCAACAATAATATCCGTATTAGGAAAATCTTTTTTTATTGTTTTTAAAATTGTGGCAACTCCTTTTGAATGACCATGAGCTGTATCAATCACAAGGGCATCAACACCCTCTTCTATCAGCGCTTTTGCTCTTTCCATAGTATCACCTGAAACACCAATAGCTGCTGCAACACGTAATCTACCAAAAGTATCTTTATTTGCATTTGGGTTTTCACTAACTTTGATAATATCACGATAAGTAATCAGTCCTACCAGTTTATTATCATCATTTACAACGGGAAGTTTTTCAATCTTATGTTCTTGTAAAATTTCTTCTGCTTCTTTTAAAGATGTTCCTTCTTTAGCAGTGATTAAATTTTTTGAAGTCATTACTTCCGCAACAGCGCGTTCGTTATTGTTTTCAAAACGCAAATCTCTATTGGTTAAAATACCTATAAGCTCTTCTTCATCATTGATCACTGGAATTCCTCCTATTTTATATTTTCGCATTAATGCTTTTGCATGAGCTACATCCTGATCAATTGTAAGCGTGATTGGATCAATGATCATTCCAGATTCAGATCTTTTCACTTTTTTAACCTCAGCAGCCTGATGCTTAATACTCATGTTTTTATGTAAAATACCTATACCTCCTTCACTTGCCATAGCGATTGCCATAGCCGATTCTGTAACAGTATCCATAGCCGCAGATATTACAGGTGTATTGATACCAATATTTTTTGTAAATTTAGATTGGATACTGACGTCACGAGGTAAAACTTCCGAATATGCCGGAATTAATAATACATCGTCGTAAGTAAGTCCTTCTAATAAAATTTTTGTGGTTGACATAGAATGCAATTAGAATTAATTGCGTGCAAATTTACAATTTATAATTGAATTGTAAAAGAAGTATTTACACTCAATTTTTAGTGAAAAAAATTTCTTTTAAAATAAAGTAAGATGAAAGAACAATACTTAAAACCATGGCGATACCAGAAATCATAATTATATATTTAAACCAAAGAACCCCTGTCCATAATATATAAATACCCCCAAATGTTAAAATAATAGATACAAAAGGCTCTAGCATTAATATACTTTTTACTTTTCTATTTATCGATGTTAAAGATAAAATACCTCCCAAAATCAAAAATATCAATGACATGGATAGTACATGATTATGAACCAAGGTAATGATCTCTCTCTCTGATTTTTTAAATTGCATTATTTCTGCATTTTCATCCTTTTCATTTCCTAAATAATTGGTTTCAATACCATTGCTATCAAAAGTACTGGTTATTTTAACAAAATTAATTCCGGTAAAAAAACCTATATTCAAAGTGATGACGAATGCAGTAATCAATAATTTAACCTCTTTTGGAAATTGCTTAAGTAAACCATGAAACTGCATTTATATTAAATTTTTATTTTGAAGAATTTCCAGACTCTTTAAAAGATCATTTATGGCTTTTGTCATAGACCTTGCTGACAAGGTAGCACCCGAAATAGCTTTAATATCTTTTTGGTATTTCACCTGATCGCCCTTTTTAAGATCATTAAACTGGTTTAACCATCTTTTACTGCCTATTTCCATTCCATAATCTTCACGATAAGCCACAATCTTTATTTTTTTTATGATAAACTGATTGTCAAAAATAACAACAAAATCAAAATCATCCGTTTTACCTAACGCACTTCCAAAATAATATGCTCCTATCTTATTTTCATTGCTACTGATCTCAAAGAAATTATCCTCATTAAAAGGAATTAACAATTGCTTATTCACTTCCTCGTCTATTAAAATAGCATTCTTGGAATAGGTTTTTAAATCAAAAACGGTTAACACTTCCTTATCAATTCTTTTTTGGATATTTTTTGGAATACCAAGCAAGAATTGAAAAAAAATAAATATAAAAAATAGTGGTTTCATATTCTTATTTATTTGAAAAGCCTTACAAAAATTTAATTCTGAAAGGCTCAATTTACGATTTCTAAAACATTATTCCAATTCCTGCATTAAACTGCTTTTTAGAATTATTTACCACATCTGCATTTCCAAACCATTGGTAATCGGCTTTAAGAGCTACACCGGGAGCAATCTTAAAATCAACTCCACTGGTAATAATATCCCTATCAAAAGCTTTGTTGGGTTCAAGGTTTCCTTCAGTTTGTTTATGTGTATTAAATTTTTCATACCGAGTAAACAGTGCTAATTTCTTATCTGTTTTCTTATTTATTAAAGGCATAATATTATATGCAACTTCCCCATATAATCCATCCATTTTTGAACCTAGATCTTTTCCCGTAAGGTCATTATAATCTTTAGTACCTGAAAGATTTGTAAAAATATATTGACCTCTCAATTCAAGATTTTGTAACCGGTATCTTGCATCAAATCCTATCATGGATACTCCTACAGTTGATGCTTCCAATGAACTATCATCTGTTTGTGTATTACCAAAATAACCTGCTAAACCAAGTTTTAAACCTAGAATTCCATAGTAATCTAATTTTACAGATAAGTTTGGAGAGTTTATGATAGATTCGGCAGCTTTTTGACGACCTTTTCTTAAACCATCTTTACCTCTTAAAGTTCCTTCTCCTTCTTTATAAGAAACAAATCCATTAAAAATATATGCTTGATATTTTAATGATAAATTATCAAATTTACCGGAAACGCCTACTCCAATTTCTCTCCAGGTG
>JADGEA010000373.1 GCA_016744615.1 Flavobacteriaceae bacterium | reverse complement strand
GTGTATACTTAGAAATGAAAACGACCCTACAACAAAGATTCTGCATAAATTCAATATATTTTACGAAGATGTAAAAGATATTTTTAAAGAGTTATTTGTAGAAAAATCAGATGAAATAATTGAAACTCCAAGAGCTGACATTCCACAAGAAGAATATAGCGAACCAAGGAAAAATCCATTTGAGAGTCCTAAAGGTAAAATTGTAAAAAAATCAAGAACTCCTGTATTGGATAATTTTGGTAGAGACCTTACACTAATGGCAGAAAACGGCAAGTTAGATCCGGTAGTTGGAAGAAAAAAAGAAATAGAAAGGATCTCTCAAATACTTAGTCGTAGAAAAAAGAATAACCCTATTTTGATAGGTGAACCTGGTGTAGGTAAATCGGCTATAGCCGAAGGATTAGCTTTAAGAATTATTCAAAAAAAGGTATCCAGAATACTTTTTAATAAAAGAATTGTTTCTTTAGATCTTGCAAGCCTGGTAGCAGGTACAAAATATCGAGGTCAGTTTGAAGAACGCATGAAAGCTTTAATGAATGAACTTGAAAAAAATGATGATGTCATTTTATTTATTGATGAAATTCACACTATTGTTGGAGCTGGTGGAGCAACCGGTTCATTAGACGCTTCTAATATGTTCAAGCCTGCCCTGGCTCGTGGTGATATTCAATGTATTGGAGCCACCACGCTTGATGAATACCGCCAGAATATTGAAAAAGATGGTGCTTTGGAGCGCCGTTTCCAAAAAGTGATCATTGAACCAACCAGTGTTGAAGAAACTATTCAGATACTTGAAAACATCAAAAACAAGTATGAAGATCATCACAATGTGAAATTTACAGATGACGCTGTCAAAGCCTGTGTTACTTTAACAAATCGTTATATGACCGATCGTTATTTACCAGATAAAGCTATTGATGCTATGGATGAATCTGGTTCTCGAATTCATATTACAAATATTGTTGTTCCTAAACAGGTTTTGGAATTGGAGAAAAAACTGGAAGAGATCAAAGAATTAAAAAATGAAGTAGTTAAAAGCCAAAAGTACGAAGAGGCGGCACGGTTACGAGATGATGAAAAACGTACAGAAAAAGAATTGGATATTGCCCAAACAGAATGGGAAGATCATTCAAAACTACATAAAGAAATAGTTACTGAAGATAATGTTGCTGAAGTGGTAAGCATGATGACCGGAATTCCGGTAAACAGAATTGCTGAGGCAGAAAGCAAACGATTAAAAGATCTGCCAAAATTGATAAAAGGCAAGGTAATTGGGCAGGATGAAGCTGTGGCAAAAGTGGTTAAAGCTATCCAAAGAAACCGGATTGGCTTAAAAGACCCTAACAAGCCAATTGGTTCATTTATCTTTTTAGGTCAAACTGGGGTTGGTAAAACGCAACTCGCTAAAATTTTGGCCAGTGAATTATTCGATTCACAAGATGCTCTGGTAAGGATAGATATGAGTGAGTATATGGAAAAATTTGCTATTTCAAGATTAATTGGAGCCCCTCCAGGCTATGTAGGTTACGAAGAAGGTGGTCAGTTAACTGAAAAAATTAGACGCAAGCCATATGCAGTTGTTTTATTAGATGAGATTGAAAAAGCCCATCCAGATGTATTCAATATGCTATTGCAAATATTAGATGATGGTTATATTACAGATAGTTTGGGAAGAAAAATTGATTTCAGACATACCATAATCATCATGACTTCAAATATTGGTTCTCGCCAGTTAAAAGATTTTGGAACTGGTGTTGGATTTGGAACTGCTTCAAAAAAGGCACAGGAAGATGCTCATGCAAAAAGTGTTATTGAAAATGCTTTAAAAAAGAGTTTTGCACCTGAATTTTTGAATCGAATTGATGATGTTATTATTTTCAACACCCTGGAAAGAGAAGATATCCATAAAATTATTGATATTGAATTAGAGAAATTGCTTTCCAGAATATTAAAATTAGGTTACAAATTAGAATTAAGCGATGCCGCTAAAGATTATATTGTTGACAAAGGATTTGATAAACAATACGGCGCAAGACCTTTAAAAAGAGCCATTCAGAAATATATTGAAGATGCTTTGGCCGAAGAAATTGTTAATGCAAATTTAGTTGAAAATGACACTATCTCTATGGATTTGGATAAAAAATCAAATGAGCTGGTTTTTAAAATTGAAAAAAATAAGAAGTCTGATTAACTATTTAGGTAACTCCTAATTGGAAATAAAAAGAGGTTGTTAAATTTTAACAACCTCTTTTTTATTATAAACATTTCAAACTATAAATTAGCCATCCCCCGTTTTTTTAGTTGAACATTATATTTAGTTGTCCATCATTTATATCAGAGGGTGTCTTTATTATATTTTGTCTTGTTCTTGTTGGCA
>JADGEA010000372.1 GCA_016744615.1 Flavobacteriaceae bacterium | reverse complement strand
TTTTATTTATCTGATTATCAATATAATATACGAATAATTAATAATAAAACAACTTAAATTCAAAGAAATTAACTTAAAAAAAGTGTGCGTTTGCCCTGAGGTGTGATTTATTGATCTGGGTTATTTTGTAGAAGGAATGATATTTTCAAATGATGTGATAAAAAGAACTTACAGAGCATACCATTAAAATCATTAACTTCGCCGTCATTTTAACAGAATTATATTTTGGTAAAAATCAATAAAAAAAATTTGCCAGATAATTATTAAATAATAGAATGTTTTGAGAGAATATATCAATAAATGGACGTACAAAAGAGTATTACAATCGTTAGTTGGAATCTATTTTGTATGGAATTATTTTGAAGATGGAAGTCAGTTTTCCTTATTTTTCGGAGGTTTAATGCTTGTTCAAGCTTTATTAAATGTAGGATGTTTTAGTACCAAAGGTTGTAGTGCTCCCAATGAAGAACCTGAAAAAATGCAGCCATTTGCAAAAAAAATTGAAAAAGTAAAACTAAAATAGGGCACAAATAAAAAAACTTATTTTTTTTGTAGGCAAATTAAAAAAAAACCTGCTAAATTTTAAAATCTGGCAGGTTTAACTATATTTTATTTAAAAGGATTAATCTCCTAAACACATTCCGATACCACGGGCAGTATGCACCAAAGAGGAATCTGTTTTTATAATATTGTATTTGCTGATTGCTTCTAAGAAAGGAACAGAAACTATGCGAGGGTGGTGGTATGCTACCATTTCACCAAAAGTACCATCAATTGCAAGCTCCATAGCCTTTACTCCAAATTCAGTAGCCAAAATACGATCAAAAGCAATTGGTACACCACCTCTTTGTAAATGACCGAGTACTGTTTCCCGCATATCGGCATCACAACCGGCAGCTTTTAAATCTTTAAGAAGTTTATTGGCAATACCACCTAATTTAAGATTTTCGTTACCAATTTCATCACTTTCAGCTGATAAAACAGTACCATCTTTAGGTCTAGCACCTTCAGAAACAACAATGATCACATGACCTTTACCATTTTTAAAACGCTTTTTGATCACCTTACTGATAATATTGATATCATATGGCACTTCTGGAATCAAACAAACTTCAGCACCTCCGGCTATTGCCGAATGTAAAGCAATCCAACCAGCATCACGGCCCATTACTTCAAGAATAATCACTCGATTATGTGAAGCAGCGGTAGTAACCAGTTTATCAACTGCTTCAGTTGCAATTTGTACTGCAGTTTGAAATCCGAAAGTATAATCTGTAGAGGAGAGGTCATTATCAATTGTTTTTGGCACTCCAATAATATTCAATCCTTTTTCAAAAAGCTTTTGTGAGATACGTTGTGACCCATCACCACCAATGCTTATAACAGCATCGATACCTAAATATTTTAGTTTTCTGATCATTTCATCTGAACGATCAACAAATGACCAACTTCCATCATTTTCTTTAATTGGCCATGCAAAAGGACCTCCTTTTGTTGTAGTTCCTAAAATCGTACCGCCTTGAAAATGAATACCTGAAACAGCTTTTTCATCTAATTCAACAATTTCTGTAGGTTCATTTAAAATTCCATCAAATGATTGTATGCTACCAATTACTTCCCAATCTTCTGTTTGGGCAGCACGTTTAACAATTCCTCTAATAACTGCATTTAAACCCGGACAATCACCGCCCCCAGTTAATACTAAAGCTCTTTTCTTCATTATTGGTACTATTTAATATGTTTTATATTTTTTTATCTCAAAAGCAAAATAGGGGATCAGTCACCAAAACTAATACCAACACCTCTTGCAGTTTGAATTAAATCACCCGATAAATCTACCTTATTATATTTATCAATTACTTTTTCTATTTCAATATTGGTTACTTCTGAGTTATGATGAACAGCCATTGTTCCAAATTTTTTCTCTTTTACCAATTCAAAGGCTTTTACACCTAGTTCTGTAGCTAAAATACGATCAAATGCCATAGGACTTCCTCCACGTTGCAAATGACCTAGAATTGTTTCACGAATATCTGCTTCAAACTCCAAATCTTTTAAATAAGCTGAAATTTTTCTAGAAATTGTTCCTGAAACTATATCTGATTTTTCACCAATAGGGTAGGCTCCTTCTGCAACCACAATAATGGCGTATCCTCTTCCTTTTCTATCATAACGAGTCTTTAATTTTTCAATAATCTTATCCATAGAAAAAGGAATTTCAGGAATAAGACAAACTCCGGCTCCTCCTGCAATAGCTGCATGTAATGCTATCCATCCTGCATTACGCCCCATAACTTCTAAGATCAATACACGGTTATGAGAACTTGCTGTAGTAGTTAATTTATCAACAGCTTCAGTTGCTGTTTCGGCAGCAGATTG
>JADGEA010000155.1 GCA_016744615.1 Flavobacteriaceae bacterium | reverse complement strand
AAAAATAGAACCCCTTTTTCAAAATAACCAAAAAACCCTGTTAACAAACCAAAATATTTGTTCATAACGTAGTCACTTTCCTAAACTGATTAGTTACAATAATTTTTTAAAAAAAAGCAAGCAAATATTTGTTTAGTTGCGTTAAAATATTATAGGTTATTTATGCTTTTTTAAAATGATATTGTTGAACTTTGTAAGCCTTATTTTTTGGCTATATTAAAACTTATGGTACTACCATTAATTTAATGAAGAATAAAAAAAACAAGTTCAATAATTCTATCATAAACAGAAATAATGTTTAAACTCAGGCTATAATCGTGACGTTACTAGATGCAGTGATAATGGACGATGGAGTACTGAAATTGTGTTTACCGAAGAGTTGATGAAGGTAAAAACAGCATAGAGTGAAATGTTAATAAAACAGTTTGTAGCTATTTTTAGTGAACGAGTCAAATGGCGTATTGGCCTTTGAATGATTGTGAAACAATCACCTCATCCAGTAGACCTTTTTTTATCCAAAACGGCAAAGCATATGACGAATTCAAGAGCCAATAGAAAATGGATGAGTAAAAAAGAATAAAAAGAAAATTTTGAAAATGTTTCATTAAAATAACAGAAGAACCTAACTTATAATATAAATGGCACTACCACAAATTTAATGGGAATAAAAAAAATAGGTTTAACCATTTTATCATAAATAGAAATAATATTTTAAACTTAGACCATTATCGTGATGTTGTTGGATGCAGTGATAATGAATGGAATGCCGGAATTGCGTTTGCCGTAGAGTAACGGAGGGAAAAAGAGCATGTAGGCATGGGAATGAATGGTGCGAAGCAATCACCTCATCCAGTAGAGATTTTTTTTCTTTTTTTATCAAAAAAAGAATAAGAAGTTAAATCTGGTGATGACCCATTAAAATAACAGTAGAACCCAATATTCAATAAAAACATACTTTAAAACCTTTTTAGCTTCGAATCACTTCCTTATCAAAAATTTAAAGTCCTCACAAACATTAGTTTGCTACAGGTTTAGCGTCGTTCTTTTTTGTTAAAAGAGGCTTTGTAACGGTCTTAAATTCTCCCTAAAGAAGCTCCCTTTTTGTTGATTATATCTATAAAAAAAATATCCTGTACAAGACAGGATATTTTTTATAAAATTCAAGTAAAATTTAGAGATTTACATACTTACATCAAAATCAGCTGTTGCTTCACTACCAAAATCACCGTCAATAAAAACTAAGACCTCTCCTTTATAGGTAATAGTAGCATTTCCAGGAGAAGCAAGACCATCACCATAAGAATCATATATAACGAAAGTATATGATCCATCTTGTAAGCAAACTTTTTCAGATGCTGATTCAACTTTATCGGCCCAGGGACCAGCTGAAGTGACTAAATTCCCTGCAGAATCATATAATTCCCAAGTACATTCACTGGCATAAGCATCAAAAGTGATCTTTACATCTATTTCATTAAAAGGGCATACCTGTTTGACATTTAAGGTCATTTTCTCACCTATAAATAAACCTTCTTCACCACTAAATTCTAAAACAAGAGTTTCGCCGTCTTTGCTAATATTTAAATCGTCAATTTTAACAGCAAAAACTCCAACGTTAGTATTTGCTGGTATGGTAACGGTTGCAGGTATAGTATAAGAATCGGGATCTGCAGTTGACATATCTGCTACAACATTTATACTATACGTTCTGTCAGAACTAGTTTTATTTGTAGCATATATTTTAAATTCATTGGTAGTGCTTCCATCTAATTCTACTCCAAAATCAAAAGATTGAGTTTCAAAAGAGACATAATTTATAATTTCATCGTCATCATCACATCCATTGAATGCGAAAAATGAAAGTGAAATCAGTAATAAAAAAGTGATTTTTTTCATAATATTTATGTTTTATGTAAACCACCTCATCAGAGGTGGTTTACCGAATTTAGTTTTGATCGTTAATAAATGGATTATTTTGAATTTCAGACTGAGGAATTAAAAATGTCAATCTCGTATCATCATAAGGTATTGCAACTCCAACATTTGATAAGTGATTATCACCTCTGGTAACTGTTGCTTTATTTCTCTTCATGGCTAAGTAACTCTTACCTTCACCCCATAATTCAATTCTGGTTTGTAAGTAAATTTCATCGAGTAATCTTTGCCCACTTAAACCGTCAATATATGATGTGTCTGGCATTCTTTGATCTAGTAAGAATTTTAAAGATGTTTTTGCAGCATCTTCATCACCTGTTTTTGCAGCAGCTTCAGCATGTAATAAATACATTTCTGCAACTCTCATATAAACATAATCAGTTTCTACATTTCTTTGTCCTCCAATTTCTCTACCATCATGATAGAATTTGTTCAAAGGAATTAAATAGTATCCTCCAGCACTAGGGTGGAACTGACCTTTTCTTACATCCTCAACACCAATAGCATCATATAAGTCTTGATCAATTGCCTTTCTATCACCTGCCCATTGGTAGCTATAAGTAAATACATCTACTTGCCCCCACCATGAAACAAGATCAAGACCATTATCTAAAGTAATATCCTGACCCCACATCCAACCTGAGGTATTTACATCATTAAAACCACCAACTTCATCATCTAATTCAGTATCAGGATCAACACCGCTATATACTACTTCATCAGAACTCATCAAAGTAAAACCTCCTTCGGAAAGAATATCCCCTGTTAGGGTTTTAACTTTTGCAAAATCTCCCATTACGCCATAAGTATATGCTAATAATCCTTTAGCAACATGTTTATTTACTTCATTCTTTGAAGTTCTGCTAAATGTTTCCAATAAAGAAATGGCATCATTTAAATCTTTTACAATTAAAGCATACACTTCAGAAGCAGCACTTTTTGGTTGATTTGGTACATTTGGATCTGTATAAATAGGTAAAATCATTTCAGTAGGATTATACCCATTTTGAAAGAATTGAGCTAAATAAAAATAACCATAAGCTCTCAATGCTTTAGCCTGACCCATAATATGTTTATTAGATTCTAATTCAGGAATTACATCATTACCACCAGCTGCTTCGATAACTGAATTGGCAGATCGGATAATTCTATAATAATATCTCCAAGCCATATAGTTGTTATTAAAGGTAAAATCTTGTGTTGGTTGAAATTCAGTTAAACGACGATACCATCCATACGTACTTACAGAAAGCGCCATGTCACCACAAAGCATATCACTATAAATGTCATAACCTTTTTGCCCGAAATCATCATCATTTTCAGTGCCACCTGTTTCTGCTTCAAACATTAAAGTATAAACACCACTTAATGTCCCTGCGGTAACATCTGGGTTATTGGCAGCGGCCTCTGCTATTTGTTCTTGAGTTAAGAACTCGGTTGGGTTAACTTCTAAGAAGTCATCATTACAACTTGTACTAAAACCTCCTATGATTAGGAGAGTTAGCATATATTTAAATATATTTTTCATAATTTATAAATTTTTCTAATTAAAATTTAACTCTTAAGCCAAGAGAAAAATTTGTTAAAGGTGAGTAAACATATCTTTCAGATGCTCCTGTTTCTCTTTGTGTTGGATTAAAACCTGGTCTTTCTGACCATAAGAATAAATTATCACCTGAGAACCAGAAATTTACACTGGATACTCCTAGTTTAGGTATATCTGTATCAGATAAAGTATAGCCAATTCTGAAATTATTGAAAGCGACGTAATCTGTTTTCGTTAAAAATCTTGTAGATCCAGAGGCAATATTGGTGTCATAACCACTTGATAATCTAGGTACATTTGTAATGTCACCTGGGTTTTGCCATCTGTCTCTAATGTCGGTACTCCAGTTGTTACTACCAATTTTATCATTATCCATTAAATCCTGATAATTACCATCAAACCCATAACCACCAAAACTGTAAATAAACTGTGTGCTTATGTCAAAACGCTTGATTCTACCACTCAATCTAAATGCACCACTAACTACAGGAATAGCAGATTTATCCATATATTTTTGTGTTGCATCAGCATATTTTTTAGTAGTTGTTTTACTGATTGCATTATCAGGATTTTCATCTCTGTACTCAAATAATGAACTAATTCCTTCTCCACCATCAACTTCACCATTCCCATTTTCATCATGGTAGTATTGATACCACATTGCAGAACCATCTGCAGCATCTACTCCAGCCCATTCTCTGGTATAAAAATCAAATAATGAATGACCTACAGAACGACCAAAACCATCAGATATATCCAATAATTTTTGTTCTTCTGTAGCTGGGTCAATTGGCATAGCAGTTAATTCGTTTTGTAAAAATGCGCCATTAACACTTATATCAAATTTGTAGTCTTGTTTATTGATGATATGAGCAGCAAGATCAAATTCAACACCGCTATTTCTCAGTTCACCGTCATTTACTGTGATCAATGCATAACCAATTGATGGTCCCACTCTTCTGTCAAAAAGAAGATTTTCAGTATCTTTGATATAATAATCAACATTTAAATTAAGAAAGTTATTGAATAAAGTAGATTCAATACCAAACTGCATCATTTTAGAGGTCTCCCAGGTTAAGTCAGGATTACCAATATCTTTTGGAGAAATTGAAATTTCATCATTTAAATTACTAACATTAAATGTGTTGTAACCAGGGTAGAAGCCTACACCAGCCTGTTCACCAACCGTACCGTAACTAGCTTTTAGTTTTAAATAGTTAACAGTGTTGGAATTGTTAAGGAAGTTTTCTTCACTAAGGATCCATGATCCACCAATAGAATAGAAAGTACCCCATTTGTCATTCACAAATCTTGAAGATCCATCTGTCCTTATAGAACCTGATAAAAAGTACTTATGATCAAAATTATAGTTTGCCTGACCGAAATAACTTTCTAAGCTCCATTCATCTGTATAAGAAGTTGGAGGAGAGGAAACAATTACAAAGTTGTTTAAATCATCAATATTTGGATGAATCATTTTAGACTTACTTGCAGTACTCTTTTTTCTTAACCAGTTTGTTGCTTCATGCGCAGCAAGTACTTCCACAGAATGACTTCCCCAGGTGTTTTTGTAACGTAAAAGATTCAATAAGTTGTAGGTAGTAAATTCTGTATCTCTTTTAAAGATAGAACCTCCCTGACCTGCAGATCCACCATAAAATGGATTGTTCAGACTGTTGTATTTATTATTATAGTACTGACCTCCAAATGAATTTTCAAATGTAAAATGTTCAGAAAATTTAATATTAAGTGATATTTTTCCATCAATTGAATTTCTTACTGACTGGCTTTTGTCATAAAAAGCATCGGCAATTGAATTGGTAAGTGCTCCAAAACCTCTACCTACACCATAATCGTATTCATTACCACCATAGATTGGTTCAGGAACTCTATTTCCGTTAGCATCTCTTAAAAATAGAGGATAGATAGAAGGAATATTATCAGTAAACCAAAAGATACTTCCCGAATCATCTGATTGACCATTGTTATTTGTAGTAGTACGAGCATAGCCCATATTAAAAACTCCATTTAACCATGGTTTCACTTCATGGGTTAAGTTGGTTCTTGCAGAAATTCTTTTAAAATCAGAGTTAATAATTGCTCCTTTATCTTCTAAGAAACCTACGGATGTGTAATATCTGGTTTTATCGCTACCACCACTCATGTTTAAGTTAACCTCACTTCTGAATGCTGTTTGGAAACCATAATCTTCCCAGCTTTCCGGATCATATTTCCTAGTAACACCTGGTCTAAATTTTCCAGTTGCAGGATCAATTAGAGCGGCTCCGTCAGCATCCCAAAGATTATAATTTGTAGAAACACCTTTGTCACCAAATAAATTTGTATTGGCATATGCAGCAGGATCACTTTCACCTGTTATTCTACCTTTTTGATACAATGCATCCCATGAGATCTCCATGTATTCTTCAGGAGATGAAATTCTTGAATGCCTGTCTAGCATAGATACATTTACACCAGATTTTACATCAACTACTATAGAAGATGTGTTTGCTTTTCCTCTTTTGGTATTGATTAAAATCACACCATTTGCACCTCTTGCACCATAAATAGCTGTTGCAGTTGCATCTTTTAAAACGGTTGTTGATTCAATATCAGCAGGATTAATAGAGTTTAACTCTCCAGAAAAAGGAACACCATCCACTACATAAAGAGGATTTCTGTTACCATTAACGGAACCAAAACCTCTAATACGAATGGTAGGAACCGTACCCGGTTGACCAGAAGTGTTGATTACTGTAACCCCAGCAACTTCACCAGTTAATGCCTGAGCTACATTGGAAACAGATTTCATTTCCAAAATTTCAGCATTTACAGTTTGTGCTGTACCAGTAAAAGATTTTTTAGTAGCTGTACCATAACCAACTAATACTACTTCATCTAAAATGTTATCGTCATTTATTAGAGTTACGCTAATAACGCTATTGGTTCCAACTGCTTTGGTAACAGTTGCCATACCGACAAAACTAAAACGAAGATTATCTTCTGGTTTTGCCTGAATAGCAAAATTACCGTCAAAATCAGTTTCAGTGCCTATAGAAGTACCTTCAATTAATACACTAACACCTGGCAGTGGTCCGGTTTCATCGGAAACAGTACCAGTGATAGTTCTTTCTTGTGCAAAAGTAAATTGCACTACAAACGCTAGAAAGAGCGTCATAATTCCACTTAACTTTGTTTTCATTATATAAATTATTTGAATTAATTTTTGCCAAAATTCTTAATAAAAAGTTAATAAACCAACAATTTTAACAGAAAATTAGTTTAAAAAAGTTAATTAATTGTTAAGACATTGACATTCTTAATTGTATGATGAAAGATTTTGTATTTGGTTGCGTAAATATGATGTGTGTTTTTGAGTAGAGGAAATTAAAAAAAACTAATAATTTTGATATGAATTTTAGAATTATCAAAACTAAAATTGTTGCCTTCCTGTTTTGCAATGGCATAGCTAATGTTAAGTAAGCCTATTTTTGTTGTAAATGCATAACCCAAACCCAAACTATAAATGTTTAAATTTTTATTATTAAAAGCATTTTCAAAATAAGAATAGTCTGTTATAGAATAAAAGAAGCTGTTCATTGTAGGTCGGAGTCTATATTCGAGATTGAAAATGGTATATGTGGAAGCAAAAATACTCTCTTCATTTACACCTCGTAAGCTATTAGATCCACCAATTCTAAATAATTCATTATTTAAATAATTATCTGAGTTTAATAATGCGCTTTGATTTTGAATAAAAATATAATTTTTTGTATTTATCTTGTAAATATAATTTGCAAAAAATAGAAATTTGGTTTGAGAAGTTTTTGAATTATCGATATTTCTGTTACCAATCAATCCGTTGATGTTAATTTGAAATGTAGTTGGAAATAACAAATCATTGTTCAAGATCTTATACCGGTAAGAACCGCCATAAAAAATATTTTTATAGGATTGTATTCCGGGTTGATGAAAATCATCTTTAAGTAAATCTGTGGAATTTTCTGTGCTAAAGATTGCAGTTATTTCACCTTTGTTATAAATAGGATAAGAAATATGGACGTTTGTTATCATATTACTGTAGGTAGTATCTTGCCTAAAAAGTTTAAAATCTATCTCAGGTGTAATCGGTAAATTAAATATATAAGGTGTTCTTGCTCCAATATAAAACTTTTGACTGTTATTACCATTGTTCTTCCATAAAAGAGAAATGGATTCGCCATTATTGAAAATATTATTAAAGTTAAAATCTAAATAACCATTAAATTCTAAACCACTACCTTCTTCCTTTGAAGCAAAACCCAAAACACCATCAAATTTATTTGCTTGTTTTTTATTTAGATATAAATAAATATAAGTTGAATCTTTTGTGAATAAAACTTCAGGTGATTTTGTTTCTGTTACAAAACTTAAGTGATTGATTGTTGTAGAGATTTCTCTCAATATTTGTTTGTTAAAAACTGTTCCTGTTTTGATATTCAATTCATGCTTTAGGAATTTTTTTGGAAAATCTGCATACCCTTTTATGATGATTTTATCTATCGTTCTGTTTGCTGATTGGGATATTTGTAGCTTGGCGTAAGCTTGCTCATTATTTAAAGAAATATTTTTTAATCGGATGTTCGTAAATGATTTTCCGTTAGTTTCAAAATATTCAATCAGATTTTGTAAAGTAGTAGAGATCTTATCAAATGGAATGGTAAAATGCTCATCAGATATATCTAGTGCATATTTTTTTGTTATTTGATGTATTGTTTCCTTTGGGATTTCTGTGTAATTTATGGTAATTGTTTTTACCTGAGTTCTCAGATTTAGGTATGCGGTAAAGGATTCACCAGACTGAATTATAGTATCTAGTTTTGTATTTAAATAACCAATGGAATCCAGTTTTTTTAAAAAAAAATCAATCTCTTTATAAATATTCCCCTCGATTGTATGATGCTTTTGGTAGATTAACTTATCAATTACAGTTGATTTTAAATTATTTTTTTCTTTGATAGATAATTGAAAATCCTGTCCATAAGTATTTAAAAATACCATGTAAAAAAATATTATAGATATATATGGTGTAGGTTTTATTTTCAAAAGAGATTTAATTTGGGTGTAAATATCTAAGAAATTAGTGAATAAACAAACTTTTGAAATTAGTAAAAAGAATAGACCTTTGAGAGTTACAAACTTGAAAGAGTTAGAATTTAAAAAATCAAATCAAAATAATTCATTTGAAGGATCTTGCTTTCATTTTATATATCGTTCATTTATCAAATTCAAATAATTAGTTTTAATAAACTTCTCGTTATCTGAAAATTAAAGTTAAAAACGAGCTCTAAAAAATCAATTCATTGTTATTTGATAATCAATAAAAAAGTTATACATTTGCAAACTCTTAAAAAGAGGATATTTTAATAATAAAATTTAATTAAAAAAATAGTATGCCAACTATTCAACAATTAGTACGTAAAGGAAGAACCAAAATAACCAAGAAGAACAAATCGGCTGCTTTGAATTCATGTCCGCAACGTCGTGGAGTATGTACACGTGTTTACACTACAACACCTAAAAAACCTAACTCAGCTATGAGAAAAGTAGCAAGGGTAAGGTTGACAAATGGTAATGAAGTGAATGCGTATATTCCAGGAGAAGGACATAATTTACAAGAACACTCGATAGTATTGGTTAGAGGTGGAAGAGTAAAAGATTTACCAGGTGTAAAATATCACATTGTTCGTGGTGCATTAGACACAGCTGGAGTTGAAGGACGAACACAACGCCGTTCAAAATACGGTACAAAACGTCCAAAAAAATAATTTAAAGCTTTAATGTAAAGAACAATGAGAAAAAAGTTATCAAAAAAGAGAATCCTTTTACCGGATCCTAAGTTTAATGATCAATTGGCTACACGTTTTGTGAACAATTTAATGTTAGACGGAAAAAAATCTGTTGCTTTTAAAGTGTTTTACGATGCTTTAGATATAGTTGAAGAGAAAAAACAAGACGAAGAAAAAACAGCTTTGGAGTTATGGAAAGATGGCTTGTCAAAGGTAATGCCACATGTTGAGGTTAGAAGCCGAAGAGTTGGTGGTGCAACGTTTCAAATTCCAATGCCAATTAGAGCTGATCGTAAGATTTCTATGGCGATCAAATGGATGATTTTGTATGCTCGTAAGAGAAATGAAAAATCTATGGCGCAGCGTTTGGCTGGTGAGATTTTAGCAGCAGTAAAAGAAGAAGGAGCAGCTGTTAAGAAAAGAGTGGATGTACATAAAATGGCTGAAGCTAATAAAGCCTTTTCACATTTTAGATTTTAATAAAATTAGAAAATGGCAAGAGATTTAAAATTAACTAGAAATATAGGTATTGCTGCGCATATTGATGCTGGTAAGACCACAACTACAGAACGTATTCTTTACTATACTGGAGTTTCTCATAAAATTGGTGAAGTACATGATGGTGCTGCAACAATGGACTGGATGGAGCAAGAGCAGGAAAGAGGTATTACAATTACTTCAGCTGCAACTACTTGTACATGGCAGTTTCCTACAGAAAATGGAGTTCCAGCTTCTGATGCAAAAGGAT